>QGVE01000006.1 GCA_003242675.1 Bacillota bacterium
TTCGGGGTCCGCCGCGCAGGGCCCGGGCTTCCCGCCGCCGACGGCAGCGGCCACGGCCCGCAGGACGCCCGCCGTCTCCGCCGGCTTCAGGGCGATCCGGGCGTGGCGGCTCCGGTAGTGCGGCAGCACCGACCCGATCGCGGCGACCTTCGCCAGCTTGCGCTCGACCTTGTAACGGATGCGCAGGTCCATCACCGGCGCCGTCTCCGCCGGGTCGGCGTCGACGATGAGGATCACGTCGGCGGCGGAGAGGTCGGTCTGCCGGCCGGCGTACGCCCCGACCGAGGCCGCGATCCGGCCGTCCACCCGGTGGTCGACGTTGTTGGTCTGCAGCACCAGGCGGGCGAACTTGGCGAGCAGGTACGCCTCCTCATTCGCCAGCTTCCCGCCGCCGATGACGCCGAAGCCCCGGCCGCCCTTGGCGGCGGCGACCGCCTTGAACCGGTCGGCGACGACCCGCAGCGCCTCGGCCCAGGTGACGGGCACAAACCGGCCGTCCTTCTTGACCAGCGGGCGGGTGATCCGCTCCCTGTTCTGGAGATACTTGTAGTTGAACCGGCCCCGGTCGCAGAGCCAGCCGTTGTCAATCGCTTCGTTCTCCCGCGCCGTGATGCGCAGGAGCTGGCCGTGCCGGTACTCCAGCCGCACGTTGCACCCGACCGAGCACCCGGTGCAGATCGCGTCGGCCTTGGAGAGGTCCCAGGGGCGCGCCTTGAACCGGTACGGCTCGGAGGTCAGGGCGCCCACCGGGCACAGCTCGATGGTGTTGCCGCTGAAGTAGGAGTTGTACGCGTGGCCGTCCATCGTCGTGATGACGTTCAGGTGGCCGCGATTTTCGATGATGAGGTTGCCCTCCGCGGCCACCTCGTCATCGAACCGGACGCAGCGGCGGCAGAGGATGCACCGCTCGTTGTCCAGGATGATGAAGTTGCCCAGCTCCACCGCCTTGTCCTTGCGGACCTTGGGGTCCTGCAGCCGGCTGGTGGCCGGCCCGTAGGCGAAGGTCAGGTCCTGCAGGTCGCACTCGCCGCCCTTGTCGCAGACCGGGCAGTCGAGGGGATGGTTGAGCAGCAGGAACTCCAGCACGCCCCGGCGCAGGTCGGCGACCCGCTCGGTCTGGGTGTGGACCACCATGCCGTCGCTGACCCGCGTGGTGCAGGCGGGCTGGGGCTTGGGCACCTTCTCGATCTCCACCAGGCACATGCGGCAGACGCCCACCGGAGCCAGCTTCGGATGGTAGCAGAAGACCGGGATGTCGATCCCGACCTGCTTGGCCGCCTCCACGAGCAGCGTTCCCGGGGGAACCCGCGCGGTGCGACCATCGATCGTCACGGTGACCAGATTCTGCTCGCTCACGCCGGCCGCACCTCCTTTGCGCGGTGGATGTAGCGCTCCAGCTCCTCGGGGAACAGCTTCAGCAGCGAGGCCGGGAAGGCGACCGCGGCATCGGACAGCACGCAGATGGTGGTCCCGGCCATCTGGGTCCGCATGTCGGCGATCATCTTCAGGTCGCTCTCGGTGCCGCCGCCCTCCTTGATGCGGGCGAAGACCCGCTCCAGCCAGTGGGTGCCCTCCCGGCACGGCGTGCACTGGCCGCAGGACTCGTGGGAGTAGAAGCGGGCCCAGTACAGGGCGACGTCGACCAGGTCCACCGTGTCGTCGTAGACGATCACCGCCGCGGTGCCGAGGAGCGACCCGGCCGCCGCCACCGACTCGAAGTCCATGTGCACGTCCAGGTGGTCGGGCGTGAGCATCGGGGTCGACGAGCCCCCGGGCTGCACCGCCTTCAGCTTGCGGCCGGGCCGGAGGCCGCCGGCGATCTCGATGACGTCCCTGAGCTTCACGCCCATGGGCAGCTCGTAGTTGCCCGGGCGCTGCACGCAGCCCGAGACGGTGAAGATCTTCGGGCCGCAGCACTTGGGGTTGTCGGGGTTGGCGGTGATCTTGGTGTACCACTCCCAGCCGTTCTTCACGATATGGGGCACGTTGCAGATCGTCTCAACGTTGTTGATGATCGTCGGACAGCCGTAGAGGCCCACCACCGCCGGGAACGGCGGCTTCACGCGCGGCTCGCCGCGCCGGCCCTCCAGCGAGTTCAGCAGGGCGGACTCCTCGCCGCAGATGTAGGCGCTGGCGCCGCGGTGCACCGTGATCTCCTGGCTGAAGCCCGTGCCCAGGATGTTCTGGCCGACGTAGCCCTTCCGCCGTGCGTCCTCAATCGCCTTCATCAGGATCTCGGCGCCGCGCTTGAACTCGCCGCGGATATAGATGAACGACTGGGTGATCCGGTTGGCGTAGGCGGTGATGAGGATGCCCTCGATCAGCTGATGGGGATGGGCGTAGATCAGGGTGCGGTTGTTGCAGGTGCCCGGCTCGGACTCGTCCGCGTTGACGGTGAGGTACCGCGGCCGGCCGTCGTTGGGCAGGAAGCTCCACTTCACGCCGGCCGGGAAGCCGGCACCGCCGCGCCCGCGCAGGTTGGCCTTCTTGACCTCCTCCACGATCGCCTCGGGCTCCATGGTGAGGGCCTTGCGCAGCGCCTGGTACCCACCCTGCGCCTCGTATACCTCGATGTCGGTCAGGTCGACCTTCCCGATGCCTTTCGTGAGCACCGGTTCAAACTGGATCATGTCTCTGCCTCCTCTTCACTCGCCCTCAACCGATCGGGAGCCCTCGCCGGCGGAACCGGCCGGGGCTTCGGGGGAGGGCTGTTCGGCAGGCCCGGCCGCCGGGGCTTCCGCTCCGGCGCCGGGGGCAGGATCGCCGGGCGAACCGGCCGCCCCGGCAGCGGAAGGCGCAGGCTCGACGAAGCCCGGCCACTCGTCCTGGCTCTCGCCGTTCATCAGCGGCAGCTTCTCCAGGAACCGATCCGGGCCCTCGCCGGAGCGCAGCGCGGCGACCAGGGCGTCGAACTTCTCCGGCGTGAGCTTCACCACGTACTCGCCGTCGACCTGGATGACCGGCGCCAGGTCGCAGGCCGCCAGGCACTCGCCGGTCACCTCCAGCGTGATCAGCCCGTCCGGCGTCGTCTCGCCGACCTTGATGCCCAGGGTCTCCTCCATGTGCTTCACCAGCTTGTCGCCGCCGGCCAGCAGGTGGCAGGCCATGTTGCCGCACACCGTGATCAGGTACTTGCCGACGGGCTGCCGCCGGAACATGGTGTAGAACGAGCAGACCGACTGCACATAGGCGGGCGGCACGCCGCAGATCTCGGCCACCGCCTCGATGTCGGACTGGGCGATGAACCGGCCTTCCCGCTCGCGCATGGCCAGGTGGAGCAGCGGCAGGATGGCCGACCGCTCCCGGCCCTCGGGGTACCGGCGGAGGATCGCCTCCACCTCTTCCCGGCAGGTCTCGGGCCAGCGGGGCGGGTGGACCTCCTGAATCGTTGCCTTGCGCGCGTCTTGAGCCATTTACCGGTCCACCTCCCCAAACACGGGATCGATGCTGGCGATCGCGCCGACCATGTCCGAGAGCAGGTAGCCCTCCAGGAGCACGGGCAGCGAGTAGACGGCGTAAAACGAAGGCGGACGGACCCGCACCCGCATCGGCTTGTTCCCGCCGTCGGAGACGACGTAGAAGCCGATCTCGCCGCGGGGCGACTCGATCGCCACGTACACCTCGCCCGCCGGCACGTCGAACCCGTGATGCACCAGCTTGAAGTGGTGGATCAGGGCCTCCATGGAGTGCCGCAGCTCCTGCTTGGGCGGCAGCACCAGCTTCCGGTCGTCGATGATGTGCCGGTCATCCCAGGGCAGGTTGTCCAGCGCCTGGCGGATGATCTTCAGCGACTCGAACATCTCGTCGAAGGTGATCGCCACCCGCGACCAGGAGTCGCCGTCGGTGTACACGGGCACCTTGAAGTCGTAGTTCTCGTAACCCAGGTACGGGTAGTACTTGCGCACGTCGTAGTCCGAGCCCGTCACGCGCAGGTTGCGGCCGGTGAGGCCGTAGCGCAGGGCCTGCTCGTAGGTGATGACGCTCACGCCCTTGGCCCGGTCCACGAAGACCGGGTTGTAGAGCATGACGTCCCGCAGCTCCTCGATGCGGCCGGGGGCGATCTTCAGGAACTCCTCGACCATCTCCTTGAAGTTGTGCGGCAGGTCGTAGGCCAGGCCGCCCACCCGGATGTAGCTCGGGTTCATGCGCTGGCCGGTGGTGTGCTCGAAGATGTCGAGGATGCGGTCGCGGAGCTCAAAGGCCCAGAAGATCGGCGTGCCGATGTTGCCGTAGTCCAGGCCGCCGGTGCCGAGCCCCACCAGGTGGGAGGCGATGCGGTTCAGCTCCAGCAGGATGACGCGCGCGACCCGGGCCTTCTCGGGGATGCGGTCCTCGATCCCCAGGAGCTTCTCCACCGCCAGCACGTACCCGGTGTTGTTGGAGATCGGCGACAGGTAGTCCATCCGGTCGATGACCGTCGTCGCCTGGTTCCAGGTGAGGTGCTCGGCGGTCTTCTCGATGCCGGTGTGCAGGAAGCCCGTCTCCGGCTCCGCCTTGACCACGGTCTCGCCCTCGAGCTCCAGCTTCACCCGCAGGACGCCGTGCGTGGCAGGGTGATGCGGGCCGATGGAGAGCGTCATGCGCTCAGGGCGCTGCTCCTCCTCCAGGTTCAGGTCCTCTGCCATGCTCACCCTACTCTCCTTCCTTGGCGGGCTCCGTCTCGACGAACGGGTGGTACCGGTTCTCGTCGGCGGGCAGCTCGGGGTTGATCAGGGCGCGCGGCCCGCGCAGCGGGTAGTCGCGGCGCAGCGGGTGGCCCTCCCAGTCGTCGGGGTTGAGGATGCGCTTCAGGTTGGGATGGCCGACGATATTGAGGCCGAACTGGTCCCAGATCTCCCGCTCCGCCGGGTTGGCCATCTCCCAGATGTGGCTGAGGCTCTGGATGGGATCCTTCTCCGACAGCTTCACCCGCACCCGGATCATGCCGAGCCCCTTCTCGCCCTTGGGGTCCTTCTCCGGCATCTCCCGCAGGTGGTAGACCAGCTCAAAGCGCGGCTCCCGCTTGGGCCAGTAGTCGGCCGCGGTGATGTCGACGAGCATGTGGAAGCCCCGCTCTTTCAGCCACCGGGCCACGGGCTCGTGCACGTCGGGGGCGACGTAGACCTGGGGAATCTGGTCGTTGCTCGGGGGGATCCGCTCCACCTTGCCGGGAAAGGCCTCCATCAGAGCGGGGATGATCTCGTTGTTCACGCGCTCACGGGCGGCCGCCAGCCGCTCCTGGATGTTACTCGCCACGGACGATGATGCCTCCCCTCGGATCATCCCGGCGGATACGCTCACGCAGCTTCTGCACCGCGTAGATCACGGCCTCGGGGGTCGGCGGGCAGCCGGGGATATAGATGTCCACCGGGAGCAGGTTGTCGACGCCCTGCATGATGGCGTAGTTGTCGAAGATGCCGCCGGAGGAAGCGCATGCGCCCATCGCCACGACCCACTTGGGCTCCAGCATCTGGCTGTAGACCCGCTTGATGACCGGGGCCATCTTGTTGGACACGCGGCCGGAGATGAAGATCAGGTCCGCCTGGCGTGGCGATGCCCGGAACGCCTCGGAGCCGAAGCGGGCGATGTCGTAGCGCGGGCCCGAGGCGAGATTCATCATCTCGATCGCGCAGCAGGCGAGGCCGAACGTCAGCGGCCAGATCGAGTTGGACTGCGCCCAGCGCAGGAACGAGTCCACCGTGGTGGTCACGAAGCCACCCTGTTCCAGGAAAACGCCGTCCCCCTTCATCGCCAGTCGAAGCCTCCCTTCTTCCACACGTAGGCGTACCCGATGGCCAGGACGACCATGAAGGCGATCATCTCCGCCAGGCCGAAGGCGCCCAGCTGGCGCAGGTTGACCGCCCAGGGATAGAACGACGCCGCCTCGACGTCGAAGATGACGAACAGCATCGCCACGAGGTAGAACTTCACCGGGAAGCGCCCGGCAAACGGCGCTGTGGGGTAACCGGACTCATAAGGCTGCAACTTGTACGGTTCCGGCTTCTTGCGCCCAAAGCTGGTGCCCAGGACGCTCATGGCCGCGGCGAACAGCAGCGCGACCAGGAGGTAGATGAGCACGGGCAGATAGGGATGAACCATGCGCCAGCCTCCTTCTGGTGACAATCCGCACACAAGAGGGCCAACGGCCTAAGCTTGTGAACGATAGCACGTAGGTGGGGCCAGGGATGCCAGAGCTGGCCCGACGGGTGAAAAAGTAGGACCGACCCTCCTAGACAGTATACCAAGGTGCCATGTAAAATGTCATCCTTTATGTGAATGGGATCCCAAGCAAAAGACGGGGTCGGGGCCGCCGCAAGTGCTGGACCGCGTCTCGCCGAAGCCTCCCATCTTAGACTGTCGAACAAGATACATGTTACCGTTAATGACCCAATATATTCAAGTTCAACTGCCATTCCAGTTCCACCAGCGCGACCAGCCCCCGGTACACCCGGTCCAGCCAGGTGGCCTTTGGCATCGCCTCGGCCGCCACCAGGTCCACCCGCCGCTGAGCGCCCCCGGGCAGGGGCACCCACGCCGTCCCGACCACCTGGCCTTCCCGCAGCGGCGCCCGCAGGGAGCCCAGCAGGTCCACCTGCACCGCGGGCAACGCCCCGCCCTTCCGGGGCACCACCACCGCCAGCGGGTCGCGCAGGGCGACCGGCACCGCCCGCCGCTTTCCGCCCCGCACGGGCAGGTGCAGCAGCACCTCGCCGGACCCGCCCAGCCGCGCCAGCGCAAAGTTCCGGAAGCCCCACTCCAGGAGGGCGGTGGACTCCCGCCACCGGTTGGAGGCGTTCAGCACCACGGCAATGAGCTTCTGGCCGTCGCGGGTGGCGCTGGCGATCAGGCACGCCCCCGCCGCCGCCGTGGTGCCCGTCTTCACCCCGTCGGCGCCCGGCAGACCGCCGCGCAGGAGCCGGTTGGTGTTGTACAGCACCACCTCGCGGCCGAGCTCCTCGTACGTCAGCGCCTTCTCCGGGGTGGCGACGATCTCCGCCAACAGCGGGTTCTGCAGGGCAGCCCGGGTGATCACCGCCAGGTCGTAGGCGGTGCTCAGGTGGTCGGGATGGGTGAGCCCGTGGGGGTTGACGAAGTGGGAGTTGCGGGCGCCGAGGCGCCACGCCCGCTCGTTCATCAGGTCGGCGAACGCCTCCACCGACCCGGCGATGGCCTCGGCGATCGCCACGGCGGCGTCGTTGCCCGAGAGCATCAGCAGCCCGTGCACCAGGTCGTAGAGGGTGTGGACCTCCCCCTCCCGCAGGTGCATCGAGCTGCCCGGGGTCTGCGCCGCCCGCTTCGAGATCGTCACCCGGGCGTCCAGGTCGCCCCGCTCCAGTGCGATGAGCGCCGTCAGCACCTTGGTGGTGCTGGCCGGATGAAGCCGCATGTGGGCGTTTTTCTCCCACAGCACGTCGCCGGTCGTGGCGTCCATCAGGATCGCGCCGTGGGCCCAGAGGCTCGGCGGCGATTCGACCACGTCGCGGTAGTGCTCGACCAGCGGCTGCGGCGCCGCCAGCGCCTCCCCACTCGGAAGCGCCAGCAGCAGCGCGGCGACCGCGGCAGCGACCACCCGGCGGACGCAGTTCACAAAACACCACCTCCACGGGCGTAGTATGGTGCGGTGCGCTGCGCGGCTAACCGCGCCATCTCCCGGCTGAATCGCCTGAACATGGAGCGTCCGGCCCCGCAGGGCCGGACGCGTTATGACAAAATGCCGTCACTGCGATTCGCTTTCGGTCTTGATGCGCAGACCGTACGGGCCGCCCGCCTTGAGGCCGTAATCCACCGGCTGGCCGTTGATGGTCAGCGAAAAGCTGTCCACATTGCCCAGCCACACCCGGAACGCCTGGCCCTGAAACTCAACCGTGCCGCTCGCCATGGCGTAGTACAGCGGCTCGTCGTTCGGGCCGTACACTTCGAGCCACGTGGGAGCGGCGAAGTTCAGCCGCAGGTCGATCGTGGGCGCGGCGACCGCGATGTCAATGTAGCGACCCTGCAGCGCTCCCACCGTGATGACGGGCCCCTCCGGTTTCTGCTGCTCGGGCGGGGGCGCCGGCTCCGGTTCGGGCTCGGGCTCCGTCTGGGGCTCCGGCTCCTGGGCCGTGGGCTCGGGCTCCTGCACGACAGAAGCATCCGGCGGGGTCGGGGCGTCCGCCTGCAGCCCCCAGAGCCAGTAGCCGAGCCCCGCCAGCGGCAGGAGGACGACCAGGGCGACCATGAGCCGCCGGACAAGGTAGACGCCCGGGCCCGGGCCGCCGCGGCGCCGCTTGGCCCGGCTCCGGCTCGCGCGGCGGGGAGGCGTGACGAAGGCCGGCTGCCGGTATTCCGTGGCCGGGCGGGCCGCCGCGCTGGCCACGGCCGCTTCCGGCTCACGGGCGGGAGCCTCGGCCGGAGTGCCGTTGGAGGCGCCCTCGGCGCTCGGCCGCGCCTTCAGCGCCTTGTACTCCTCCACCAGGGCATCGCCGTCCAGGCCGAGGAAGTTGCCGTAGCTCCGCAGGAAGCCCTTGACGTAGACCTCGCCCGGGATGAGGTCTGTCCGCCCGGTCTCCAGCGCCTCCAGGTACTTCCTGCGGATGCGGGTCTCCTCCTCCACTTCCTCGAGCGTGAGCCCTTTGGCCATCCGGGCCGCCTTCAGGCGCCGGCCGATCTCCTCCATATCATCAACCTCCCGTTGCGGAGACAACCCGGGTGGTGCGCGCGACCTCCAGTTGCACCCATCTTCTCCAGCAACGGGCGAAATCCCTCCCAGCCTGTCACAGCTTTGTGAATAGGGGCGCCAAACGGGACAGCGCCCGCTGTGCGCCCCTAGTTCCCGCTCCCGGCCGGCACCACGATCCCGCCCGCCGCGGCGATCCGCTCCAGGCCCTGGCGGTGGCTCTCTTCATCGTAGGAGTCCACCAGCCGCTCATCGACCGTCACGCGGAAGCCGGCCCCCACGGCGGACTCCGCCGCCGCCAGGACGCAGACCGGCGTGATCAGGCCGCTGACGATGACCTCCTGCACCCCCTGCCCCTTCAGGAACTCCAGCACCTGGACGCCCGTGCGGCCGATGAGGGCCGCGGGGCCCTTCATCACGCAGCCGTCCACCAGCCGGTAGGTGGGCTTCTGGATCAGGATCACGTCGTCGCCCAGCCGCTCAAAGGCGGCCCTGATCACGGCGGTGGGCTGCCACCCGGGCGTGCCGTACTCGCAGTGGGGCGGGTAGAGCTTCAGTTCCTCCCGGTAGGCCTCGAAGGCCTTGTCCATGTACGCCTCGAAGCGGTCCGGCCCCAACGTCTCCTGCAGCATTCGCCGGTACGTGACCAGGTGTTCGGGGTGATGCAGCGGCGGGTGGGTGTCGAGGGTCGCCACGACGAACCCGCCCTCGCGGTGCACCTCCTCCATCAGGTCGGCGATGTGCTGCATCTTGGGGTCCGACCGCCGGAAGCTGGTCAGGCTCCCCTGCTCGTCGTTGAAGTCGACCTGCGTGTCGATCACGAAAAGCGCTCGCTTGGCCATCGAGGCCCTCCTCTCCGTGTCCGAGTGGTCGCGCCGGCCCTCCTACGGACGCAGTCGGTTCAAGAGGCGCGGGAAGGGGATGGTCTCCCGCACGTGGTCGAGGCCGCAGATCCACGCCACCGTCCGCTCGATGCCCAGGCCGAAGCCGGAGTGGGGCACCGAGCCGAACCGGCGCAGGTCGTAGTACCAGCCGTAGGTCTCCATGTCCAGGCCGTGCTCCTCAAAGCGCCGCTTCAGGAGCTCCGGATCGTGGATGCGCTGGGAGCCGCCGATGATCTCGCCGTAGCCCTCCGGCGCCAGCAAGTCCGCGCCCAGCACGACCTCGGGGTTCTCGGGGTCGGGCTGCATGTAGAAGGCCTTGACCTTGACCGGGAACTTCTCCACGAACACCGGCTTCTCGAACTGCTGCGCGAGCACCGTCTCGTGGGGTGCGCCGAAGTCCTCGCCCCACTCGATGGGCTCCCAGTCGTCGCCCGGCTTGTGCAGCTTCTTCAGCATCTCCACGGCCTCGGTGTAGGTGATCCGCGGGAAGGGCGGTTCCACCTTCTCCAGCAGGGTCGTGTCGCGCCCCAGGGTCTTCAGCTCCGCCGACCGGCGCTCCAGGACCCGCCGCACGATGTAGGTGACCAGCTCCTCCTGCAGCTTCATGTTGTCCTCGTGCGTGAAGTAGGCGGCCTCCGGCTCCACCATCCAGAACTCGATCAGGTGCCGGCGGGTCTTCGACTTCTCCGCCCGGAAGGTGGGGCCGAAGGTGTACACCCGGCCGAGGGCCATCGCCGTCGCCTCGACGTGCAGCTGGCCCGACTGGCTGAGGTAGGCCGGCTCGTCGTTGACGTAGGTCGTCTCAAACAGGGTGGCTCCCCCTTCGGCCGCCGTCCCCATGAGGATGGGCGACTCGGTCAGGACGAAGCCGCGCTCCTGCAGGAACTGGTGGATCGCCATGGTGATCTCATTGCGGATCCGCAGGATCGCCACCTGGCGGGAGGAGCGGATCCAGAGGTGGCGGTGGTCCATCAGGAACTCCACGCCGTGCTCCTTCTTCGTGATCGGGTACTCCTCGGCGATCTGCACGACCTCCAGGTCCTGCACCCCGATCTCGTAGCCGCCGGGGGCGCGCGGGTCCTTCCGGACCGTTCCGCGGATGATGAGCGAGGACTCCTGCGTCAGCCGCTTGCCGGTCTCGAAGACCTCAGGCGGCACGTCGTTCACCGCCAGCACGGCCTGGCAGATGCCCGTGCCGTCGCGGAAGATGATGAACTGGATCTTGCCTGAGCTGCGGTGGTTCTGCACCCAGCCGCGCAGTTCCACCGTCTCGCCTTCGTGCTGCGGCAAGCGATCAACCGTAACCCATTTCATGACAGACGTTCCTCCTGCGGTGGGATCAGCATCTCCCCTGATGATACCACGCGAGGCGTCGATCTGGAAAAGGAAGTGGCGACGTCTCGGCAAAATTCCGTGCCAGAAATGAATGGAGTCGAAACTAGGAGATAGGTTATAATCAAGACAAAATATGGAGTGAAGCATCCGAGGAGGGAGCCCCATGTCCCACCGGCACGACCCCCTCGCGCGCCGCTCCGCCCGGCGCGAGTGGCGCCGGCGTGAGGCTCGGCGCAGGCGCTACGCCCGCAGACGGGCCCTGGCCTTGCTCGTCCTGATCGGCGTGCTGGTGGGGCTGGGCTTCGGCGTGCGCTGGGCCGTCATCCGCATCCGCCAGGCCCTGGCACCTGAGCCCGACGCCCCGGCCGCGTCCGCGCCGGCAGCCCATGCGCCCGAGGCCCTTCCCTTTGCCCCCGCGGTTGTGCTGGAGGCCCCGGACCTCACCGGCGACGGCGAAGCCGAGCGGGTCGCGGTGTCCGCCCCCGACAGCGGCCGGATCCAGCTGGCCCTCGTCGCCGGGTGGGGGCGCGAGGCGCCGCTGCTGGGCCAGCCGGTCACCGCTCCGGAGGGCACGGTGTCCCTGATGGACCTGCCCCGGGCCCAGGACCTGCTGGTCTGGCGGGGATCCCTCCCCGCCGCGGGCGAACCGCTGGAGGTCTCCGTTGGCGGGGAGATCGCCCTGGAGGCCCGGGGCGGGGAGCCCATCTTCCGGGCATGGGCCCTGGATCCCGAGCAGGGGCTGGTGCCGGCGGACTACTACGCGGCGCTGGCGCCGCTCACGCCCCCCGAGCCGACGGTGATCCTGGTCGACAAGGGGCTCAACGTGCTCTGGTACTACGAGGGCGGCGACCTGGTCCAGACCGCCCGCGTGTCCACCGGACGGCACATCGCCGGTCCCGACCCCTCGCCCGACAACTGGGAGGAGAACTGCCTGACCCCCGCGGGCCGGTTCACCGTCACCCTGAAGGTGCCGGGCATGCCCTACTTTAAGGAGGGAATCCCCGCCCTGGACCCCGCCAATCCCCTGGGCACCCGCTGGATCGGCTTCAGCGTCTTCGAGGGCGACGACGGGTCGCTCTGGGCCATTCACGGGACCAACGCCCCCGAGGCCCTGGGGCGGTGGAACTCGGACGGGTCCATCCTGATGAGCAACGGCGAAGTGGAGCGGCTCTACGACCGGGTGGAGCTGGGCACGCCGATCCTCATCACCAACAGCCTGGAGGGGACGTAGCCGCCTTTCGGGCGTCCCCGGGAGCCCCACAGGCACCCGACCCGGAAACGGAGCCGCGTGCCCCGGCCGGGAGAACGGAACACCGGCGACCGCCCTGCCGAGCGGTCGCCGGTTTCGGTTTCGCTTACGGCGCCTCGGCTCCCGGGCCGCCCGCGTCCTCCCGTCCGCCGGCCGGCTCGCCGCCGCCCTCCGCCGGCGCCGTCGGGGCATTCGCCGCAGTCGCCGCCGGGCCGGGGCCTCCGCCGGTCGGCGGGCTGCGCCGCGCCCCCCGTCTGCGCGCGGCGAGCCAGATCAGGAGGGCGAGGATCCCGCCCAGCACGGTCAGGAAGAGCAGACCGGGGATCATGCCCGCGACGGCCACCAGAAGCCCTTCCGCCAACTCCAGGGTAGCGTTCCACGAGAAGAGGAAGCTGTCGCGCATCCGCTCGCCCAGGGTCTGCGGGTTGCGGGAAGGCTCCGGCGCCCCGGGCTCGTACAGGTTGACGCTGACGGTGCTGAAGGCCACCTGGTTGGCGAGGACGCTAAAGCGCCCCTTCAGCGACTCCAGTTCGGCCGTCACGCGGGCGATCTCCCGCTCCAGCTCGAGCATTTCGGAGATGGTGCCGCTCCGCTCGTACAGCTTGTTCAGCTGGGCAAGATGGGCCTCGGCGGTCGCGATGCGCGCCTCCAGGTCCACGTACTGCTCGGTGACGTCGTCGGTCCACTGGCGCAGGCTGCGGACTTCGCCCAGCCCCCGGATGAGCTCCAGCAGCGAGCCGAATTGCCCGGCTGGCACCCGCAGCCGCATCGTCACGTTCCGGCCGTACTCCCGGGTGCCGCTCATCTCGCTCTCCTGGACGTAACCCCCCACCCGGGCCAGGGCGGCCTCGATCGCGCGCTGGGCCTCGTCCACGTCCCTGACGTGCAGCTCGACCTCCGCGTTTCGGACGATCTTCCGGTCCGTCACCGCGGCGCTGGCCTCGTCCACGGCGGCTTCCGCGGTGTCCCGGATGGTCAGGGCCCTGACCCCGGCGTCTGCCGCCGGCGCCCGGGCGGACGTCGGCGCCCCGCCGCTGGCGGCTTGACCCGAACCTTGCGGGGCCGCAACCTCCCCAGCGCCGCAGCCGCTGAGCACGAGGGACAGGACCACCAGGAGCGCGAGCCAGATCCTCTTCTTTCCCATGGCGGGCAACCCCTCTCTGCGCTTGTGCATCTTGCCCTATAGACGGCGGCGGTGCGGCGCCGGTTTCCTGGCTACACCGGCGTCACGGGCCGCTTCTTCGCCGGCCAGTTCTGCTGTCTCGTCTCGTAGAAGGCGAATCGGGCCAGCAGCTCCTCCCGCACCCGCTCGAAGGGGATGAGCGCGTCGACGACCAGCTCCGACGCCAGCCGGTAGATGTCGATGTCCCGCCGGTACTCCTCCCGGAGCCGTTCGACGTAGGCCGGCCGCTCCTCCGGAGGCAGCTCGGCGATCTTGTTGGCATAAACGGCGTTGACCGCCGCCTCGGGCCCCATCACGGCGATCGAGGCGGTGGGCAGGGCCAGGGTGCAGTCCGGGTCGAAGGCGGGGCCGGCCATGGCGTAGAGGCCGGCGCCGTACGCCTTGCGCACCACCAGGCAGATCTTCGGCACCGAGGCCTCGCTGACCGCGGCGATGAACTTCGCCCCGTGCCGGATGATGCCCTGCCGCTCCACCTTCGTGCCGATCATGAACCCCGGCACGTCGGCCAGGAACAGCAGCGGGATCTCGAAGGCGTCGCAGAGCCAGATGAAGCGGGCCGCCTTGTCGGCGGAGTCGACGAACAGCACGCCGCCCTTCACCCGGGGCTGGTTGGCCACGACCCCCACGACGCGGCCGCCGATGCGGGCAAGGCCGGTGATCAGCTCCGGGGCGAAGCGCTTCTTGATCTCGAACCACGAGCCCTCGTCGATGATCCGGTCGATCAGCTCGTACATGTCGAAGGGGGCGTTCTGATTGGCCGGGACGATCTCCTCCAGCGGCCGGCCGGGTTTGGGGTCCACCGGCGGGGCCGGCGCCGGCCGCTCCCCGGTGCGCTGCGGGAAGTAGCTGAGGTAGCGGCGGGCGAGCCGGATGGCCTCCTCCTCGGTCTCGCACAGCACATCGCCGCAGCCGGAGACGGCGGTGTGCATCTCCGCGCCGCCCATCTCCTCCAGCGTCACCTTCTCGCCGATCACCATCTCGGCCATGCGAGGCGAGCCCAGGTACATCGAGGCGTTGCCCCTGACCATGAAGACCACGTCGCAGAAGGCCGGGATGTAGGCGCCCCCGGCTGCGCTGGGGCCGAAGAGCAGGCAAACCTGCGGGACGAGGCCGCTCAGCCGCACCTGGTTGTAGAAGATGCGGCCGGCGTGGCGGCGGCCGGGGAACATCTGCACCTGGTCGGTGATGCGCGCCCCGGCGGAGTCCACCAGGTAGAAGATCGGAATGCGCAGCCGCTCGGCAGTCTCCTGGATCCGCAGGATCTTCTCCACCGTGCGGGCCCCCCACGAACCCGCCTTGACGGTGGAGTCGTTGGCCATGATCGCCACCGGGCGCCCGTCGATCCGCCCGAGCCCGGTGATCACGCCATCGGCCGGCAGGTCGGGGGCCTCGCAGTTGGCGAACAGGCCGTCCTCCACGAAGGAGCCCTCGTCCAGGAGCAGCCGGATCCGCTCCCGGGCGAACAGCTTCCCCTTCGCCCGCGCCTGCTCGTGGTACTTGGGCGCGCCCCCTTGCTTGATTTGCGCCTCCCGCGCCTTCAGCTCAGCGTCCAGACTCATCGGCCTCTCCCCCTCTGCCCGTTCTCCCCCGAAGTGGTGGCGCTCCCTGCCCTACGGGAGCGCCCGCAAGGCCCGCTCGATGGCGCTGATCCCCTCTTCCTCGGCCGCCAGGGCCCGGTCCAGGCAGGCGGCCACTTCCCGTCGGCGCTCCGCCAGGTGCTCGCCCGGGTAGGGCGCCAGCTTCACCGCCTCCCCCAGCGCCTCCGCAGCCCGCCGGTAGGCCTCGGCGGCCCGGCCGAGCGTCTCCGCCTCCGGGTACTTGCCGGCCAGTTCCCTCAGATAGGCCGCGGCGTCGGTGCGGGCCGCGTGCAGCACGGCGAGGTTGTAGCTGTGGCCCCGCCCCGGCTCCGGACCGTGCAGCGGCAGCCCGGCAGTGGCGAGGGTGGTGCGCCAGTACTGGTAGGCCTTCCGGCCGTGCTGCAGCCACATGTCCCGGGAGGCCGGCGCCCAGAAGTGGTCGACGGCAAAGCGCAGCGAGGCCACCTCGGCCGCCCGCCGGTCGAAGTCAGGGCTCAGGTCCAGCAGGGTGATCACCTCTGCGCGGGTGAACGGCGCGTGGTCCGCCGGCGGCCAGCAGTCCACGTCCATCCACCGGGGCTCCGCCGGCGCCTCCGGCGTCAGGCAGGCCCAGCGGCCTCCCTCGACCCCCACCACCAGGCCGTACTCCCCGCAGCCCAGCAGGTCATAGACGATCGCGGGCCGGCCCCCCTCCACGGCCCGCGCCACCCGCTCGATCACCTCTTCCCGCACGCCGGCGTAGCCCGGATCCCCGGGGCGGGCGGCGACCCGCTTGAACCAGGCCCCCAGCCGCTCCCAGAGCGGGAAGACCTCGTGGAAGTTCAGCTCGTGCGGCGCAGAGGGCGAGATGACCAGGTCCAGCGTGAGGCGGAAGGCGTGGCCCGTCACGCCCATCAGGTATGCCGGCTCCAGCCTGCGCCCGGCGTGGGCCAGGAGCCCTCCCAGGGCGCCCACCAGGGTGACTCGGTGCTCCAGCATTGCGACATCCTGCAGCAGCAAGTTGCTCCCTCCGGTTGTCCGTCTTCCTGTGCGAGCGCGTGCACTCTCTCCCGTGCGGCCGCTGCGCCAGTGCTGCGGGTTCATCGCCCGGGAGGTGCGGCCTCCCCGCCCCGTCCGGGGCGCCGGCTACTCGCCGCGGAACTCCGGCGGGCGCCGCTCGGCAAACGCCCGCAGCCCCTCCAGCCGGTCCCGGGTCGGGACGATGGAACGGTACTCCTGCCACTCGGCCGCCAGGGCGGCCGCGAGCCCGGGGGCGGCATCGAGGGCCCGCTTGGCCGCGCGCACGGCGAGCGGCGCCTGGCGCGCGATCTCCTCCGCCAGGGCCCGGGCGGCGGTGAGCAGCTGCTCCCGCCTGACCACCCGGTTCACCAGCCCCAGGGCCAGCGCCTCCTCCGCCGTGAGCCGGCGCGCGGTGAAGATCAGCTCCTTGGCCCGCGCCGGCCCGACCAGGGCCGCCAGCCGGGCGCAGCCGCCGGCGCCGGGGATGATGCCCCAGCCCACCTCCGTGAGCCCCATCTGCGCGTCGTTCGCGGCCAGGCGGATGTCGCAGGCCAGCGCAAGCTCCAGCCCGCCGCCGAACGCGGCGCCGTGGATGGCGGCGATCACCGGCATCGGCAGCTGGGCGATGCTGTCCACGGCCGTGCGGAGTGCCTGCACCGTCTCCAGCACGGCCGGCTCGTCCATCCCCTGCCGCTCCTTCAGGTCCGCGCCGCTGCAGAACGACCGGGCCGCGCCGCCATGCACGACCACCGCCCGCACCGACCGGTCGACCGCCAGCAGGTGCGCCGCGGCCTGCAGGTCCCGGATCAGCGCGCGGGACAGCGCGTTGTGCCGCTCCGGGTTGTTCAGGGCCAGCCACGCGACGGGCCCCTCACGGGTCAGGATCACCTTCTCCATCCCCAAGCCTCCTCCCCCATGCCGGCCACGATGAGCCCGACCGGGCCGGGCCCCCGGCCCAAGGCTCGCTAGCCGGGGGCGATCAGTCCGAACCCCCGGAACGCGCGCAGCGCCCCCAGGGTCGCCTCCACCCGGTGAGCCCCCTCCGCCGGCCAGCCGCCGTCCGGCTCCTGCAGCCCGGCCAGCCGCTCCAGGAGTTCCACCGCCAGGCCCAGGTGGCGCGCCTCCAGGCCCAGCTCGACGAAGGTGGTGAGCCACAGGGTGAGCTCCCCGGCCGTCAGCGCCCGGCCCCTCAGCAGGCTGCGGAGCGCCTCCGCCCCCGGATCGACCGGTGCGCCCACCGGCGGCCGGCTCCACAGCGCCGCCGCAAAGATGAGCGTGGGGCTGTCCGCCCGTTCCGGGCCGCCGTTCAGGGCGGCCCGCAGCCACCGAGCGCTGCGGACGATGGGGTCCGGGTGCTCGGGCTCCATCACGAGCAGCGTGTATGCGGCCAGGGCGGTGACGTGCTCCGGCGAGGGCGCGCCGGCGGAGTGCCCCGGCTCCACCCAGGACCCATCCACCTGCTGGGACCGGCGCACGAACGACACGCCCCGCCCCGCCATCGGCGCGCCGGCCAGGGGCGGGATGTCCCGCAGCCAGACCAGCAGGGTGCAGGTCGCCGCCACCGACGACGCTGCGGCCGTCTCCTGCGGGCCCGGCAGGGCGTCCGGTGCCTGATCCGGACCGACCGCGAGCTCCGGTGCAGCCCCGGCGCCGAGACCGGGGGCACCACGCCGGGAGACGGCGAGGGCCGGGAATCCGCCGTCCCGGTTCTGCACCCCTTCCAGGGCCTTCACCACCGACCGGTCGGGCTCTTCCCGGCCGAGGATCCCTTCCAGCCGCGCGACGTCCACCGCGCTGCCGTGGGCCCGCACAAACGCCGCGGCCCGTGCCACGTCGATCTGCGGAAGTGCCACGAAGAACTACTCCTCCACCGTGATCTCCATGCGCAGCAGGGCGGCGGCGAAGGTCTTGCCCAGGTTGTCGCTGCGCAGGGAGCGCGGCGCGCCGCCGCCCAGGGCGCCATGTACCACGAATTTCAACGCCTGGACGTTGGGCACCTCCCACCGCTCCACGGGCCCGCTGGCGACCGGACGGAAGTACTCCGCGACCCGCTCGGCCGTCACGTGCTTGCGGATGATCTCCCAGGCCTCGTCGTCGTTGGCGAAGAGCGAGATGTCCGAGGCATCGCCCTTGTCGCCGGAGCGGGCGTGGCAGATGTCGATCAGGCGGATCCGCCTGGCCACCGGCTACACCTCCTCGACCGTGATCTGCACGTGCGGTTCGACCAGCTCCCGGGGGATGAGCGTCGACCAGAGCCCCATCAGCTCCCGGGGCTGCGGCGTACCCGCGACCGCCGAGGCCGTGGGCGGGCCGGAGAGGAGCAGCGGCGGGAACTCCCGGGCCAGGATCTCGCAGTCCTGCTTGTTGCGGGTGCGGATCGCGATGCGCAGCCGGACCTCGTTGATCCGCTCCTCGTCCACCGGTTCGGGGGCCAGCGGTCCCCACAGGGAGTTGATGCCGATGTACTCCTCATGGATCTCCTCGGGCCGCACCCCGTGCATCTCCAGCCGCCTGCGGATGATCTCCGCCGCCCGCTTCGCCTTGCTGTAAGCCTTGGGCCAGCTGAACGAGATGTAGCCTTCCCCCATCCAGCCGTCGCTGTACCCCAGCAGGGCCTTCAAGGTCGGCGGCGCGGGCCGGCCCTTCGTGCCGCTGACCCTCACCCGGTTCTCGCCGACCTGCTCCAGCCGGGTGGTGGTCAGGTCGCAGATCACGTCGGGGGTGACGTAGCTGGTGGGGTCGTGGACTTCGTAGAGGAACTGCTCCTTCACGCCTTTCAGGTCGACCCGGCCGCCGGTGCCGGGGGCCTTGGTCAGGACGAAGGTGCCGTCCTCGCTCACCTCGGCGATGGGGAAGCCGATCCGGTGCAGGTCCGGGATCTCCTCCCAGCCCACCTGGTAGTTGCCGCCGGTCACCTGGCCGGAGCACTCCATCAGGTGGCCCAGGACGATGCCCTGGGCCAGCCGGTCCCAGTCGTCCCGCGCCCAGCCGAACTCGTGGATCAGGGGGCCCAGGAACTGGGCGGTGTCGGTGGTGCGGCCGGTGATCACCACGTCCGCCCCGGTGGCCAGGGCGTCGGCGACGACGCCCGCGCCCAGGTAGACGGAGGCGAAGAGCACCCGGTCCCGCACGTCCTTCAGCGCCTGCCCCGTCTCCTTGTCGGCGAAGGTGACCCCCCGGGCCTCCAGCTCGTCCAGCCGGTCGTAGATGTCGTCGCCCGTGACGCAGGCGATCTTCAGCCGGATCCCCAGCTCCCGGGCCACCTGGGCCACCGCCCTGGCCGCGCCCCGGGGGTTGATGCCGCCGGCGTTGGTGATCAGCCGGATCCCCTTCTCCTTGGCGATGGGCAGCAGGTTGCGCATCATCGGAACCACGTCGCGGGTGTAGCCCCCCGAGGGGTCCCGGCGCCGGCCCTTCTCCAGGATGGCCAGGGTCAGCTCCGCCAGCGCGTCGAAAGCGATGTACTTCACGTCGCCGTACCGGGCGACGTCCAGCACCGGCAGGAGCGAGTCGCCGTAGAACCCCTGCCCGGCACCGATGCGAACGGTGCGCACGCTATCTCCCCCTCTGCCTTTCGCCGTTGCGTTCCCCCGCGGCGCCACACGGGCCCGGAAGCCGCGCGGCGCATTCGGACCGGACAGGTTGTGGTCCGGCCTCCGGGCCTCGCCGCTCGCGCAGGGCTGCAGCCCTTGCCCGGGCTCCGGGCCTGTCCGCCGCCCGCGCAGGGCGGCCGTGGCCGGTGGCCCGTGCCCGGGTCAGCCCAGCTCCACCAGGACGTCGCCCTCGTTGACGAAGTCGCCCTCGCCGACCCTGACCGCCGTCACGGTGCCCCCCACCTCGGCGGCGATGGGGATCTCCATCTTCATCGACTCGAGGATCACCACGTCCTGGCCGGGGAGCACCGCATCCCCCGGCTTCACGAGCACCTTCCAGACCGTGCCCGCCATGCTCGCCCGGATCATCGCCTCTCGCCCTCCTCCACCGACCTCAGCACCCCAGCTGCCGGGCGATGACCAGCCGCTGG
Source organism: Bacillota bacterium (assembly GCA_003242675.1). The sequence continues at coordinate 19,887 of QGVE01000006.1, forward strand.
ATCTCGCTGGTGCCCTCGCCGATCTCGGTGAGCTTCGCATCCCGCCAGTAGCGGGAGACCGGCAGGTCCTCCATGTAGCCGGCCCCGCCGTGGATCTGGATCGCCTGGTTGGCCGCGCGGACCGCGGTCTCGGAGGCGAACAGCTTCGCCATCGCCGCCTCCCGGGTGAACGGCCGCCCCTGGTCCTTCAGCCAGGCGGCCTTCAGCACCATGTTCCGGGCGAGCTCGATCTCCGTGGCCATGTCGGCCAGCTTGAACTGGATCGCCTGGAACTTGGAGATGGTCTGGCCGAACTGGACCCGCCGCTTGGCGTAGGCCAGGGCCGCCTCAAACGCCGCCTGGGCGATGCCCACCGCCATGGCGCCGATGGAGATCCGGCCGCCGTCCAGCGTCGCCATGAACTGGCGGAAGCCCTCGCCCTCCTGTCCCAGCAGGGCGTCCGCCGGCAGCCGCACGTTGTCGAAGAAGAGCGGGCGGGTGTCGGACGAGCGGAGCCCCATCTTGTCATACGCCGGCCCGATGGTGAACCCCGGGGTCGGGTTGGGGACGATGAAGGCGCTGATGCCCCGGTGGCCCATACCGGGCCGGGTGACGGCGGTGCAGACGATGTAGCCGCAGTAGCTGGCGTTGGTGATGAAGGCCTTCGAGCCGTTCAGGACCCACCCGTCGCCGTCCCGGACCGCCGTGGTCTTGGTCGCGGCCGCGTCCGAGCCGGCCTCGGGCTCCGTGAGGCCGAAGGAGGCCAGGTACTCGCCCCGGGCGGCCCCGGGCAGCCAGCGCAGCCTCTGCTCTTCGGTGCCGAACTGGAAGACGGGCCCCATCCCGATGGAGCAGTGGGCCGCGAGGGTGAGGCCCAGCGACCCGTCCACCCGGCTGATCTCCTCCACCGCGAGCACGTACGACACCGTGTCGCCGCCGGTGCCGCCGTACCGCTCGGGAAAGGGGATGCCCATCAGGCCCAGCTCGCCCATCCTGCGCACCAGCTCGATCGGAAACCGTCCGGTCTTGTCCCGTTCCGACGCGCCGGGGGCGACCTCGCCCTCGGCAAACTCGCGCGCCAGGTCGCGGATCATCCGCTGCTCCTGGCTGAGCTCGAAGTTCAGGCTCATCCGTCCGCCCCTTCCTTCCCCGCGTCCAGGATGCGCCGCAATCGTTGTTCTTTTGTTTACTGTTGTTTTATTCTCATTCCCCACAACAGATTCCTGCCGGATGTGACAAAATATGCGCCGTCGGCGGAAAAACGTCACATCACATGCCCGGGGGCCGGTCCGCATAAGGTCATCTGGAAGCGAGTAGACGGGAGGGATTCGCCATGGCAGTCCATCCGCCTGTGGGCCTGGCGGTCGCCAGGCTGACGGAACTGAGACCGGCCTGGTCCCACCGGTACCACGAAGGCAGGCCGCTGGAAGGGTACTGCCTCGTAAGCTGCGACCCGGGCTTCAGCCGGGTGACGCTGCTCGTGGAGAACGGCCGGACCCTGACCGACCGATCCGGCAGCGGCGGCTTCTATTACGAAGGTTGGCTCGTGGGGCCCGCGGGCGCCGTGAGCCTGGGGGCGTTCAACGTGGGCCCGGACGGCCGCGGCGCCGCCAGCCGGGTCATCGCCGCTTCCCAGGTGATGCAAGGGCGGGCGGAGCTGGTGCGCGTCACCGTCGAGCCCTTCGGCGGCACTCCGTCAGGCGGCGAGGCCATCCTGGAGGGGAAGCTGGTCTGGCTGGAGGCGCCGGCGGCCGCACCGGAGCCGACGGCCGCGCCGTCCCCGGAAGCCGCCCGGGGCCCGGCAGCCCCGGCCTGGAATGCGGGTCCGGCCGTCGGCGCCGCCGGTGCCTCCGCCGCCCCCGCCGCGGCGGAGGCGCGCGGCGCGGCTTTCCCGTCCCGCGCCGAGCCGGCGGTGAACTGGGCGAACCCCTTCACCGGCACATCTCCTGCGGCCGCCCCGGAGAAGCCGGTCGCCGCCGGCGCCGTGGGGGTGCTGACCGACCAGCCGGCGGGCGCGGCCTCCGCGCCGGACGCCGCCCAGCTCGGCGCTGACGCCGCGGGCGACCGGGCACAGACGCCGGCCCCTGCGGTTCTGCCTACCGCCGAAGGCGGTGAGGCTTCCTCCGGCCAGGACGCCGCGACGGACGGAACAGCGCCAGCCGTCGCCGGTCCGGGCACACCCGGGACCCCGCCGGCGGCCGATCCCGCCTTCGCCTTCCCCACCCCCGGTCCGGGCTCAGCGGCCTCCGACCTCGCCAGTGCCTCCGCGCAGGCCGCCGCCGATGCCGCGCCGGGAACGGACACGGCGCCGCCGCAGCCCGCGCCGCGCCACGTGAACCCCCTGTCCCTCCAGGTGCCCCTGGTCCAGCGCCACCCGATGGCCCCGCGCGCCGTCGGCACGGCGACCCTCAACCTGCGCCGCGGCCACCTCCTGCTTTCCCTGCGCGGCCTGCCCAGCCCCACGGCGCTCGGCCGCGACAGCAAGAGCGGACGCCCGTTCAACGCCTACCGCGTCTGGCTCATCAACCAGAAGACCCAGATGCGCACCCCGGCGGGCTACTGCGAGCGCGTCTGGGGCGAAAACTTCCGCTTCGAGGCAGACGGCCTGCCGCTCAACCGCTGTGACACGATCCTCGTCACCGCCGAGGACCGGTCCGTCGCCACGACCGCCGGCCACCCGGCCCCCCAGGTCCTCATCGGCACCTACGACCCGCGGCTCTGAGCCTGGAAGGGACTGCCCGCAGGGGAAACGGCCGCGCGCCTTGAATCACCCCTCGGGGTGATTCGCAATGCGACGACTCCTGCCGATCCTGCTGACCCTCGCACTCCTCGCCGGCTGCGCCAGCCGGACCGCGGCCCCCGCCGAGCCGGCGCCGGAGCCGGCCGAACCGGGCGAGGCGGCGCCCCCTGCGGAGCAGCCCGAGTCCCCGCCGGAGCCGGCCGCGCCGACCCTGACCGGCGAACCGGTCTATCTGCTGGGGCCGGCGCCCGACGCCCTCTGGGCCGGTCCGGTCTCGGTCGTGGTCGAGAACTCGCCCGGCGCCCGCCCCCAGGCCGGCCTCAACCAGGCCGACCTGGTGGTGGAGACGCTGACGGAGGCCGAGATCACGCGGTTCTTCACCCTCTACTGGACTACGCCCGCCGCCAAGATCGGGCCGGTGCGCAGCGCCCGCCAGGGTTTCGTCGACATGGCGGACGCGTACAACACGCCCTTCGCCCACGCCGGCGGCAGCATGGAGGCCCTGGCCATGCTCCGGGCGGCGTGGGGCCCCCGCAACCTCGACGAAATCTACACCGCGGGCGGCTACTTCTTCCGGACGTCGGACCGGGAGGAACCCCACAACCTGTACACCAGCACCGATCTGCTCGGGCAGGCGATCGTGGACCGGGGGATCGAGATGACGCCCGTGCCGACCACGGAGCGCTCCGCCGCCGTGCCCGCGGTGGGGGAGCACACGGCCGTCGACGTGAACTGGCACCGGCTGAACCACGCCCGCTGGGTGTGGGAGGACGGCCGGTACGTGCGGTACACCGACGGCGCCCTCCACGTGGATGAGGCCGGCGAGCCCCTCCGCGCGGTTAACCTTCTCTTCTTCGAGGTGGGCGGCGTCAACCGGGGCGTCGACCTCGGCTGGACCCTCTACCTCTGGGACGGCGGTCCGGCGACGATTCTGGTGGCCGGCCACCTCTTCGAGGGCACCTGGCGGCTGGAGCCGGGCGGGTTCGTCCTCTATCCGGCAGAGGGCGGACAGCTCCCGCTCCTGGCGCCCGGGCCCACCTGGGTGCACCTGATCACGGCGGAATCCGACTTCGCGGTGCAGTAAAAGGCCGTCCGTCCCTCCGCCCCGGCGTATACTCCTGTGACGCGACTGGCGGACGGAGGGATGGTGCGCATGCCCCGACTCAGACCGTTCCGGCCGGCGGACCTGACCGCCATCCTGGAGCGCATGACCCGCGGCCTGCCCGGCACGATCGGCATCTACGTGACCGACCTGATCACCGGCCGCTCCGCCGGCCTCAGCCCGATGGCGGAGTTCTACGCCGCGAGCACGATCAAGGTGCCCATCGCCATGGCGGTCCTATGGCTGGTGGACCGGGGCCGGCTCAGCCTGGATCAGACCATCGCTTACCAGCCGGAGGATTACGAGGCCGGCACCGGCATCCTGCAGGCGACGATCCGCCCGGGCGACCAGGTGTCCGTGCGGCGGCTCCTGGAACTCATGATCACGGTTTCGGACAACATCGCCCGCAACATGCTGGAGCGCTTCATCGGCAGCGGGACGATCCGCAACTACATGCTCTCCCTGGGCGTAGCCCCCGCCTACGACCCGCATGAGACCCCGGTCACGCCGTACGGCATGAACCAGGTGCTCCTCGCCCTGGACTCGGGCCGGTCGGGCCTCTCGCCGGCTTCGACCCGCATGCTGCTCCGCTGGATGGAGGAGGCGGTCTTCCGGCGCCGCATCCCCCGGTATCTGCCGGAGTCGGTGGTTGCCGCCACCAAGATCGGCAGCCGGGACGACGAGTTTCACGACATCGGCCTGGTCTACGCCCCGGACCGCTCCTTCGCCATCTCGGTGTTCACCAAGGGCATGACGGAGGCCCGGGCGGAGGAGGCCATCGCCCGCATCGCCGAAGCCGTGTACTGGTACATGGACTCCCTCACGCGCCCGGGGTAGCCGGGGGAGCAGAGCAGCAGGGCCGGCGGTCACACCGCCAGCCCTGCAAGCATGACGCCGATGGTGCGGCTCCAGATCGGCCAGAACTGGGTCATGGGGAGCGGGTTCACGCCCCGCCCCACCTCGATCGTGAACCCGGGCCGCCGCCAGTCCTGGATGAACCAGTCCTTGTACCCGGCCCAGCTCTCCAGGTAGCGCACCGGCCGGTAGCCCGAGATGTCCGCAAACAGGTTGGTGATCTGCTCCGACTCCGGCGGCTCCAGCCCCTCGTAGCCCCAGTAGATCTCCTCCCCCTGGCTGTGCCAGGCGATGACCAGGCGGAAGTCGTGGGCGCGGGTAAAGTCGGCGAGGGCGATGGCCTCCGGCTCGGTGAGGGGGCCGGTGCCGGAGTAGTTCCGCGGGGCCGGGCTGCGCGGCCCGCGTGCCGCCTCCCGCTCCCAGCCCGCCGGAAACTGGTTGTTGAGGTCCACGCCCCGGGCGTTGGCCGCCCAGGTGCGGAAGTTCGTGGACCCGCCGTTGGCCTGGATCAGCAGGTCGTAGTACGGGTTATCCCGGCTGACGCCTTCCTGGGAGATCTCCACGCCGTCGGGGTTCACCATGGGCACAATGTAGAGGGAGGACTGCTCCCACAGCGCGGGCACGTCGAAGTTGCCGATGCGCTCGCCCCGCTCCCGGGCCCGGGCGTACACCTCGGTGAACTTCATCATCAGCACCGCGGTGACCCATTCCTCGCCGTGGATGGCGGCGTTGTAGTGGACCTGCTTCGGCCCTGTGCCCAGCCGGACCACCGGGATGTCCCTTCCCAGGACGCTCTGCCCGATGGTGCTGACCTCGATGAAGGGGTACCGCTCCCGCAGGCGGGCCAGGTCGGCCATCATCTCGTCGTAGCCGTAGTCCTCCCGGGGCACGACGATCGTCTCGCCGCCGCCGGACGCCGCCGGGATGGTCAGCCGCTGGCCGATGCGCAGCTGGTAGGGGTTGACGCCCGGGTTGGCCTGCAGGAGCGCCGCGACCGTGGTGCCGAAGCTCTGCGCGATCGCCCAGAGCGTGTCGCCGGGCTGCACGATGTACTGCTGCGGCGGCCGTGGGGGGATGGAAAGCACCATCCCCGGCCGGATGACATTCAGATCCTCGACCTGGGGGTTCGCGGCCGCGAGCGCCTGCACGCTGATGTTGTGCCGCTGCGCGATGCGGTAGAACGTATCGCCCGGCTGGACGACGTACCGCCCGAAGCCCGGGACGGAGAGCCGCTGGCCCGGGTAGATCAGGCTCGGATTCTGCAGCTGCGGGTTGGCTGCGATGAGCTGCGCCAGACTGACGCCCAGGCGCGCCGCGATGGCCCAGAGCGTGTCGCCGGGCCGAACCACGTAGGACAAAGCCAACCCCCTCCTTTCCGGTGTCGCGTAAAGATACTATGCGGCCGGAAGGCAGGGGGTCCCCGCGCACGGTGCGGCCTTTGACACGGGCGCCAGACAGTGCTAAATAGTATAGTATGTTCCACAGAAGCGCTTCAGCGACATCTAGCAGAAAGGTTGGGATTCCGTGCGGCGCCGCATCCGTGTGGGGGATCTCGCGGCCACCGGCATTCTCACCGCCCTGGCGCTGATGATCCCCATCGTCTTTACCTTCCTGCGGATCACCATTCCGCCGTTCTTCACCGCCACGCTCATGTCCCACGTGCCCAGCATGCTGGCGATGCTGATGGGCCCGTTTGCGGCCATCGGGGTCGGGCTCGGGTCTGCGCTGGGGTTCACGATCTTCGTCGGCCCGGCCATCGGGGCGCGGGCGCTGTCGCACGCCCTCTTCGCCTGGGTCGGCAACATGGCCTGGAACCGGGGGACGCCCCTCTGGCTGGTGCTGCTCATCGCCCTCCCCTTCCACGCCGCGTTCGAGATGCTCGTGGTGTGGCTGATGAGCGGCAGCCTGTCCATGGCCCTGATCACGCTCCTGGGCACGGCGATCCATCACTCCATGGACGGCGTCATCGCCCTCGGCCTGGTCGCCGCCCTGCGGCGGACCGGCGTCCGCTGGTTCGAGCAGCCTGTGCACTCATGAAAAAGTCCCCGCCGGTCCCGGCGGGGACTTTTCTGCTTCGGCGGCTTATCCGGGCCGAACGCCCCTACCTCAGCACGATCGCCGTGATGGTCAGCAGGGAGAACGCGACGCTGAGGTATCCGTTCACGTTGAAGAAGGCCGTATCCACCCGGCTCATGTCCTGCGGCGAGATGATGCTGTGCTCGTAGTGGAGCAGCCCCGCCACCAGCGCCCATGCGGCCAGGTACAGCCACGAGGCCAGCGGCCAGGCCGTCGGAGGCCAGAGCGCGCCGGGCAGGAGCCCGGCCACGACGCCCAGCAGCCCGGCGAGCCCGACCACCCCCAGGTGCAGGGCCCGGGAGATGTGCAGGGCGGCGGCGAGCCCGAAGCGGGCCGGGATCGAATGCACCCCGTTGGCCCGGTCCGCCTCCATGTCCTGCGTGCCGTAGATGATGTCGAAGCCGGCGTTCCACAGCGTGATCAGGGCGACCAGGACGAGGAGCTCCGGCCCCACGGCGCCCCGCACGGCGATGTACGCCCCGAAGGCCCCCCACGAGACGGCGAGCCCGAGCCACACATGGCAGAGCCAGGTGAACCGCTTGGTGAACGGGTAGATGGTGAAGGTCAGCACGGCCAGCGGGAAGAGCTTCACGGCCAGGGGGTGCAGGTTGGCCGCCGCCACCAGGAGCAGGACCAAGGCCACGGCCACGTAGGCCCAGACCTCGCCCCGCGTGATCTTCCCGGACGGAAGATGGCGCATGGCGGTCCGGGGCGTCTTGCGGTCGATGTCCTCGTCGAAAAGCCGGTTCATCGCCATGGCCGCGGTGCGGGCGCCCGCCATGGCGACCGTGATCCAGAAGAGCTGGCGCCCGGTGGGCCAGCCCCCGGCGGCCAGGAAGGCGCCCAGGTAGGCGAACGGCAGGTTCAGGACGGTGTGCTCGAACTTCACCAGCTCGGCGAAGGTCTTGACCTTCCGGAGGCCGGCGCTCACGCGCAACGCCCCTTTCCGGCCCGGTACTCGTCGCGCAGGATCGCCATGATCAGCGCGTCGTAGTACCGGCCGTTGATGTAGCCGTAGGAGCGGAGCAGCCCCTCCCGCACGAAGCCGGCCTTCTCGTAGGCCCGGATCCCCGCCGCGTTCTCGGCGTTCACGATCAGCCAGATCCGGTTCAGGTTGAACTGCTCAAAGCCCACCTGGACGAGCAGCCGCACGGCATCGGTGCCGTAGCCCTTTCCCCGGTACTCCCCCTCGCCGATCAGGATCGCCAGTTCGGCGGACCGGGCGACGTGATTGAAGTTGCGCAGGGTGCAGCCCCCGATGTGCTTGCCGTTCTCCAGCGCCTCGATGGCCCACTCCACGTGGCTCTGGGTGGAGGAGGCCGAAAGCTCCAGGTACTGGCGAATCTCCTCCCGGGAGAGGCGGCCGGGCCGCATCCCGAGGGTATCGGTGACGGCCGGGTCGTTCATCCAGCGATAGCGGTCCTCCAGGTCCCGGACGGGATCGACCCGGCGAAGCCGCACAAGCCGGCCCGTGTACATGTCAACCCCTCCCCCCGTCGCAACCTAGAAGCCGTATTCCTTCCAGCGGGCGGTCACCCGCTCCTTGATCTCCGGCGACATCTCGATCTCTTCCGGCCACGGGCGGGGGTGCCCCTCCTCCGGCCACTTGCGCGTGGCGTCGATGCCCATCTTCGAGCCGTAGCGCCAGACCGGCGAGGCGTGGTCGAGGTCGTCCACGGGCCCTTCGGCGAAGAAGACGTCCCGCTTCGGGTCGATGTTGCCCGCCACGTACCAGAAGACCTCGCTGTAGTTGTTCAGGTCGATGTGCTCGTCCACCACGATGATGCACTTGGACAGCATCATCAGCCCGAGGCCCCACAGGCCGTGGACGACCTTGCGGGCGTGGCCGGGGTAGCGCTTCTTGATCTTGACCAGCACGCAGTTGTGGAAGCCGCCCTCGACCGGCATGTTGTAGTCGATGATCTCGGGCATGAAGAGCTGCAGGAGCGGCAGGAAGATGCGCTCCGTGGCCTTGCCCAGGTACGCGTCCTCCATCGGCGGCTTGCCCACCACCGTGGCCGGGTAGATCGCGTCCCTGCGGTGCGTGATGGCGGTGACGTGGAAGACCGGGTAGGGATCCACGGGGCTGTAGAACCCGGTGTGGTCGCCGAAGGGGCCCTCCGGCCGGAGCGGCTCGGCGGTGTCCACGTACCCCTCCAGGATGAAGTCGGCGTGCGCGGGGACCTCGAGGTCAATGGTCTTGCACTTCACCAGCTCCACCGGCTCGCCCCGCAGGAAGCCGGCGAACATCAGCTCCGGAATCGCCGGCGGCAGCGGGGCGCTCGCCGTGTAGATGGTGACCGGGTCTCCGCCCAGCGCCACGGCCACGGGCATGCGGGTGTCCCCGTAGGCGTCGTAGTGGCGCTGCCCGTCCTTGTGCTTGTGCCAGTGCATCCCGGTGGTGCGCTTGTCGTACACCTGCATCCGGTACATGCCGATGTTCCGGATCCCGGTCACGGGATCGCGGGTGATGACGTTGGGCAGCGTGATGAACGGCCCGGCATCCTTCGGCCAGGTGGTCAGGATGGGCAGCTTGTACAGGTCCACGTCGTCGCCGGTCAGCACGACCTCCTGGCAGGGAGCCCGGCTGACCAGCCGGGGCGCCATGGACTTGGCGATCTCCATCAGCTTCATGCCCTGGCCGAGCTTGTCCAGCAGGCCGCCGCCAGCGGTCGGCAGCTTCAGCAGCTCGCGGATGCGCTGGGCGATCTCGTCCAGGTGGTTCACGCCCAGCGCGAGGCAGATCCGCTCCATGGACCCCAGGGCGTTGGTGAGCACCGGGAACTCGGAGCCCTCGACGTTCTCAAACAGGAGCGCCGGACCGCCGCCGGGCATCTTGCAGACCCGGTCGGTGATCTCGGCGATCTCCAGGTAGGGGCTGACCGGCGCCTTGATGCGCTTCAGCCACCCCCGCTTCTCACAGGCGGCGATGAACTCGTGGAGGTCGCGAAATGCCACGCAGCGTCAACCCCTCATCAGAACCTTGGCGCAAGTCGCCCCCCAGTGTAGCGCCGGCGGGGTGCGGCGTCAACGCGCGCCGCGCAGGCTGTCCGCTTCCGGACACAAGTTGGCAGCCGCCTACTCCTCGCCCGTCGAGGCCACTTCCGCCTGCGCCCCGGCCTTGCCGAACAGCTCCTGCCACTGGGGCATGGTCAGGTAGACCTCCCGCGGCTTCGAACCCTGGTGCGGGCCGATGAAGCCCCGCTCCTCCATCATGTCGATGAGGCGGGCGGCCTTCGTGTAGTTGCAGCGCAGGCGCCGCTGCAGGAGCGAGACCGACGCCTGGCCGTGCTCGACCACGATGCGGCACGCCTCCGGGAAGGCCTCGTCCAGGGCCGAGGTGGACTCCCGATCGGCGGAGCCCTGGGCGCGGCGGGAGGCGCCCTCCACCTCCACCTCCTGTGCGGTGTAGACGGGCTGCCCCTGTGCCTTGACGAACTGGACGATCCGGTCGATCTCCCGCTCGTCGATGAAGGCCCCCTGCACGCGGATGGCCTTCGAGTGGCCGGCGGGGTGGTAGAGCATGTCGCCCTTGCCCAGCAGCCGCTCCGCGCCCGCGTAATCCAGGATCACCCGCGAGTCGACCTGCGAGGAGACGGCGAACGCGATGCGCGAGGGGATGTTGGCCTTGATCAGGCCGGTGATGACGTCGACCCGCGGCGACTGGGTCGCGATCACCAGGTGCATGCCGCAGGCACGGGCCATCTGGGCCAGGCGGCAGATCGAGTCCTCCACGTCCACCGGCGCGACCATCATCAGGTCCGCCAGCTCATCGATGAAGATGACCACGTAGGGCAGCGGCTGGCGCGGATGCTCCGGGTCGGGTCCGGGATCCTCCCGCACCAGCTGATTGTATTGGGCGATGTTGCGCACGCCGGCGGCCGCGAAGAGCTCGTACCGGTTCTCCATCTCCTTGACGGCGCCCTTCAGGTAGCCAGCGGCCTTCTTCGCATCGGTGATCACCGGCGCCATCAGGTGCGGAATGCCGTTGTAGATCGAGAGCTCGACCATCTTCGGGTCGATCATCATCATCTTGACCTCGTCCGGCCGGGCCCGGAACAGCAGCGAGCAGATGATCGTGTTCATGCAGACCGACTTGCCGGACCCGGTCGAGCCCGCGATCAGAAGGTGCGGCATCTTGGCCAGGTCCCCGACGACCGGGTTGCCCGCCTGGTCCTTCCCGAAGACGACCGCCAGCTTGGAGGTGGCGTTCAGCCAGGCCGGCGTCTCCATGACCTCGCGGAGGTACACCGGGAGCCGCACCTTGTTGGGCACCTCGATGCCCACGGCGGACTTGCCCGGGATCGGCGCCTCGATGCGGACCTCCTCCGCCGCCAGGGCCAGGGCGATGTCGTCGGCCAGCGACGTGAACTTGTGCACCCGCACCCCGGGGCCGGGCTGGAGCTCGTACCGGGTCACCGCGGGGCCCGGGCTGATCTCCACGACGCGCGCCTCCACGCCGAAGCTGGCGAGGGTGCGCTCCAGGAGCTGCGCCTGGGCCAGGTGGTCCTGGTGGCTCTGCTGCCCCTTGTGCTCCGGCTTCGACAGCAGGGTGATGGGCGGAAGCTGGTAGGGCCGGCCCAGCCTCTCCGGGTCGATCGCCAGCTGCCCCTTCTCGCCCTCCACCAGCGGCAGGGACGGCGTCCCCGCGGAAGGACCCGGCGCTGCGGCCGCATCCGGCCGGGGCGCCGTCCCGCCGTTGGCCGCCGGGGCCTCCCCGCCGGCACCTGCCGGCACGCCGGCCGCGCCCGCCGCCCGGGCCGGTTCTGCAGCCGCGGGCTCGGGCTGCCGGATGACCGGCGCCGGCCGTTCCTCGCCCGGCGAAACGCCGGTCTTGCCCTTCCGGTCTTCGATCGTGTTGAGCTCCTCCGTCGCCGCCTGGCGCACGCGGCGCGGCGGCTCCTCCGCCTCCGCCTCGCTTTCCTCCGGCTGCGGCTTCATCAGCTCCACGAAGTCGTCGGCCAGCGCCCGGGCGCCGCGGGCACCGGCGACGAACCGGGCCCTGACCCACTCCAGCAGGCCCCCCAGCGAGAGGCCCGTCGTCAGGACCAGCCCCACCAGGGCCGCGGTCGCGGCGAAGACCCAGCGGCCCGCCTCGCCGAAGGCGCGCGTGAGCGGGGCGGCAAGGCCGAGGCCGACCAGCCCCCCGCCCAGGCCCCGCCGGGCGTTCTCGATGTCGCCGCCTCCCGGGACGTGGCCCTGGGTCACCAGCTGCAGGATGAGCTCAAACGCCAGCAGGAGCAGGACGAAGCCCCAGGCCTGCCGCCCCCACCGGAGAGGGCGCCGGTGGTAGCGCAGGTAGATGAGGTACAGCCCGAGCCAGACCAACAGGGCCGAAAGCACCCAGGCGCCCACCTGCCCCGCGAGGGCCCTCAGGCCCAGGCTGAGCAGGTCACCCAGCGCGCCGCCGCCCTTGCCGGCCAGCGACAGCAGGAACCAGGCCCCCAGCGCGGCGATCAGGAGGCCGCGCACCTCCTGGTGGAGTCCCGCTCCCTCCTGCCCCGCTTTGCCGGCCGTCCGCCGCTGCGCCACACTCGACCCCTCCGAATCTCCAAAGGTTGGATGCCATGGGTTCATTATACCACACAGAAAAGGACCGGTGCGCACCGCTGCGACCGGCCCGTGCCTGCCCTATCCGCTTGCTTCGCTTGCGCCTGCTGCCGCCTGCTGGCACTCCGCACAGACGCCGTAGAACTTGGCCACGTGATCGGTGATCTGAAACCCCGTCTTGCGGCGGATCGTCTCCTCCAGGGCGACCAGGAGCTCGTCCTCGAACTCCGTGATCTTGCCGCACTTCTGGCAGACGAGGTGGTGGTGATGCGGGCTGTCATCGTCGCGGATCTCGTACCTGGCCCTGCCGTCGCCGAAGTCGACCTTCTTGAGGACGTCGATCTCCTCCAGCAGCTCCAGCGTGCGGTAGACCGTGGCGATGCCGTTGGTGGGGTGCGTCTCCCGCAGCATGGCGAACACATCGTCGGCGGAGAGGTGGCGCCCCCTGTTCATGAGGAAGATGGCAATAATCGCCCAGCGCTGGGGCGTCAGCTTGTGGCCCCGCTCCAGCAGCCGGGTATAGACGTCCTTCAACATCAGGGCCATACTGATCACCTCTTTCTCCAGCCCTTCCCCTGCACACTTCGGGCGAGGGGGGCTGGATTCCTTCCTTCTTCCGGCCAATCTCACTTCCCATGGTAAACGAGAATCATTCTAAATACAAGGGCCGGCTGCGCGCAAAATGCGCGGGCCTGCCCGGTTTCACCGTCAGCCCGGCCGCAAGGGCACCCGGGCGCCGGGCTGGAAGCGGGGATCCAGGTAGTCCCGGGCCTGGCCGGAGATCAGCCGCATCACGGTACCCAAGCCGTCCGGCCCCGGCAGGACCAGCACCAGCCGCCCGTCCACCACCGCCTCCTGCAGCCGGGGGGGATCGCCGCCCGCCCCGGCCATGACCACCTCGATCGGCACGACCGACCACAGGAGCACCGGCCCGCACTCCGTCATTGGGCCACCTCCGGCCGCGCCCCGCGCCGGGCGGCGATCAGCTGGTTCAGCTTGGCGATGGCGTGGGATAGGCCGCCGACCTCGTCGATCAGCCCCTCCCGGACGGCGTCCGGCCCGACCACGACCGTGCCGACGTCCCGCGCCAGCTCTCCCGTGCGGAACATCAGCTCCCGGAACCGCTCCTCCTTGATGCGGGAGTTGTTCACCACGAAGCGGATGACCCGGTCCTGCATCTTGTCCAGGTACTCGTAGGTCTGCGGCACCCCGATCACCAGCCCCGTGAGCCGGATGGGGTGGATGGTCATCGTCGCGGTGGCCGCGATGAACGAATAGGTGGTGCTCACGGCGATGGGCACGCCGATGGAGTGCCCGCCGCCCAGCACCAGGGAGACGGAGGGCTTCGACAGGCTGGCGATCATCTCGGCGATGGCCAGTCCGGCCTCCACGTCGCCGCCCACGGTGTTCAGCACCAGCAGCAGCCCCTCGATCTCGGGGCTCTGCTCCACGGCCACCAGCTGCGGGATGATGTGCTCGTACTTCGTCGTCTTGTTCTGCGGGGGCAGGGCGAGGTGGCCCTCGATCTGGCCGATGATGGTCAGGAGGTGGATGTTGGACGTGATCTGGGGCACCCGGGCCGTCCCCAGCGCCTCCAGGTTCTCCAGGGGCTCGTTCTTGGGAAGCAGCGGCACCTCCGGAGCCGGCTGGGTGGGCGCTCCGGGATCGGGGTCCGGAAGGACGCCGGGGACGGATTCGGACGGGGAATCCTGTGCATCGAACAACCGCATTCACGCTCCTCGGGACTAGTATCCGCCGCCGGCCCGGCGAGCATCCGTCCCGCCGGGCCCGGCGCGCGGAAACCGCCCGGCGCGCGCCGGGCGCGCCGGCGCCCCGGACACGGAAAAGGGGCGAGGTCGCCCTCGCCCCGGGAAAGCATGATTTCCTAGATCTCGATGATAATCGGAAGGATCATCGGCCGGCGGTGGGTCTTCTCGTACAGGTACTTGGAAAGCACGTCCCGAACGGAGCTCTTCAGCACCGCCCACTCCGGCAGGCCCCGCCGCATCTGCTCGGCCAGGGTGCGCCGGACCCGCTCCTTCGCCTCCTCCAGCAGTCCCTCGGACTCCCGCACGTAGACGAATCCCCGGCTGACGATGTCGGGACCGCCCACGATGGTCCCTTCCTCCTGATCCACCGCCACCACGACGATCAGGATGCCCTCCTGGGCCAGCTGCTTGCGATCCCGCAGCACGATGTTGCCGACGTCGCCGACGCCCAGCCCGTCCACCAGCACCTGACCCGACGTCACCTTCCCGGCGATCTGGGCGGAGTTCCGGGTGAACTCAAAGACCGTCCCGTTCTCGCCGATCAGGATGTTCTCGCTGGGGATGCCGCACTCCTCGGCGAGCTGCTTGTGCTTCAGCAGCATCCGGTACTCGCCGTGGATCGGCACGAAGAACTTCGGCCGGGTGAGGTTGATCATCAGCTTCTGCTCTTCCTGGCTGCCGTGGCCCGAGACGTGGACGCCGGCATTGCGGTCGTAGATGACCTCCGCCCCGCGCCGGTACAGGTTGTTGATCGTGCGCGCGACCGATTTCTCATTGCCGGGAATGGCGGTGGCGGCGAAGAGCACGGTGTCGCCGGGAAAGAGCTCGATGGCCTTGTGGTCGTTGACGGCCATCCGGCTCAGCGCGGCCATGGGCTCGCCCTGCGAACCCGTGGTCAGGATGACCTGCTGATTGAGCGGCAGGCGCCGCAGCTCGTCCACGGAGACGATGACGCCGTCGGGCACGTGGAGGTAGCCGAGATCCAGCGCGATCCGCACCGTGTTCTCCATGGAGCGGCCGACGACCGCGACCTTCTTGCCCATCTCGGCGGCGAGCTCCATCGCCTGCTGCAAGCGGTGGATGTTGGAGGCGAAGGTCGCCATCAGGATGCGGCCCTTGGCCTGCCGGAACACCCGCTCCATGTTCGGGCGGACCGAGCGCTCCGAAGGCGTGTACCCCGGCCGTTCGGCGTTGGTGGAGTCGGAGAGCAGGGCCAGGACGCCCCTCTTCCCCAGTTCGGTGAGCCGGCGGTAATCCGCGGGCTGGCCGTCGATCGGCGTTTGATCGAACTTGAAGTCGCCGGTGTGGATGATCGTCCCGACGGGTGTGGTTACGGCGATCGCACAAGCGTCGGGGATGGAGTGGTTGACCCGGATGAACTCGCAGGTGAAGGGGCCGAGCCTCACCTGGTCCCCGGCCCGGACCGCCCGCGACTCGGGCGGCAGCTTCATGCCCATCTCGGCGAGCTTGCCCTCGATGAGACCGAGCGTCAGGCGGGTCGCGTAGACCGGAATGCTGATGTTGCGCAGGAGATAGGCAACGGCGCCGATATGGTCCTCGTGACCGTGCGTGATCAGGATTCCGCGGACCTTTTCCTTGTTCTCCAGGAGGTAGGTGAAATCCGGGATCACGATATCGATGCCGAGCATCTCCTCCTCCGGGAACGCGAGACCGGCGTCGATAACGATGATGTCATCCCTGTACTGGACGACCATGCAGTTCTTGCCGATCTCACCAAGTCCTCCCAGAGGAATAACGTACAGCTTCTCACTCTTTCCGCGGTGACGCGCCAAACGAAATGGTTCCCCCTTCGTTGGACCCCTGGGATCCGTTCTGTAATCACTGCACAGCAAAACAAACCCCCATCACCATCCCCACCAACGCCACACCGCGGTGCGCCACGTCGAGGTGGATAGGGGGCAGGAGGAAGAGCAACCGCATCGGTTGGGGCGACCGCCGCCGCAGCGCACCACCGCCGTCCCGGTGCGAGGGCACTCTGGATCGGCCGCCGTTCTCTTCTCCTGGTTCGCCGTTCAACTGACCTTCCTTCGGATTATACCCGAAAGCCTATGCGCTTACAAGCGAAGGTGCCATAATTTGCGGACGGGCGAGCCGCCGAAGGGGATGGGCGGCTCGCCCGAAGCATTGGCTCTTCATCCGACCGGCTGCAGGAACTCCAGCCGGTTGCCGAACGGGTCACGGGCGTGCAGCCTCCGGTACCCCGGCAGCGGAACGTCTTCCGCCACTTCGACACCGGAGCGGATGAGCAGCTCCCGCAAGCGGTCGAGGTCGGTCACCAGAAAGGCCGGATGCGCCTTGCGCGCAGGGCGGAAGTCCTCCTCCACCCCTACGTGGACCTCCTGCCCGCCGCAGCGGAACCAGACGCCGCCCCGCTCCCGGAGGCCGGCGGGCTTCGGAATCTCCGGCAGTCCGAGCAGGCCGCCGTAAAAGGCCCTGGCCTCCTCCTCGCACCCCGGCGGTGCGGCGATCAGCACATGGTGCAGCCCGACGAGCATGCGCGTCACCTCACTCCCCCGCCCTGGCGGCGGTCCGGGAGCGCCCCCTGCGGCGACCGGGACCGCCGCCCGAGTCACCGTCACCGTAACACGGGCCGGCTCCTCTGCCTACTGCCGGATGCGCATATGCCCATGCAGGGTCGGAAACGGCGCCGGATCTTCGCGCTGCATCAGGTGCACACACAGGGCTGGCTTTGGATCATCCTGTTCTCGCTGGGCGTCACGGCTACAATAGAACTGGTCCCGGGACAGGACGGGCTGCAGCGCCTGCCGGATGCGCAGGTAGTCGCAGGCGCTGACGATGTGCAGGGTGGACCGCATCAGCATCGGCTTGACCAGCCTGCGTGCAGAGAGGGCCTGATCCAGGTCCTCCCGCCGGAAAGCCGAGCATCCTTCGGCGACCCCCCTGCGGCGGCCGCCCCGGCGGGGAGCAGCCAGACGATGCCACGTGAAAGCCGGCCGTGTGCCCGACGGGCTCCTCAGCCCACGGTGCCGCGGCCACGATGGCAGTAACGCCGGGGTGGCCCCTATGCCGGCCCCGCCCGTGAACCGCGGGGACGGACGGCCCGTCTTTATGGCGAAGGGAGGCTCCGCCATGCGGAAGATCGGACTGGGACTGTTGATCCTACTGGCCTGCGCCCCGGCGCTCTACTGGGCGCCGTGGCTCAGCGCGGACGCGGCGCAGCAGCGGGCGGAGGCCTCCTTCACCTCGGGCTTGACCGGCGTGGCGGACGGCTGCGGGATCAACTGCCAGGGCTGCGGCGCGGTGGGGGCTGAGCGCGTCCCGTTCGGCTGGCGGGTGGAGCTTGAGTACGCCTGCGGACTTCTCCCGGCGGACCTGCCGGAACACCACCGGCGCACCGTGCTCTTCGTCTCTGCCTTCGGCACGGTGCACAGGGTCAACCGGCAGTGAAGGAGGCGCTGGCCGTGGCGCAGATTCGCGACTACCGACCCGAGGACGCCCCCGCCCTGCAGGACCTCCTTCGGCAGATCTGGGGCCAGGACACGTGGACCGTGCAGTATTACCGCTTCGGCGCCAGCGCCCCGACGGCACAAGGCGGCTTCCTGCGCACGCTGGTGGCCGACGAAGGCGGAACGCTTGTCGGATTCGGCTCCGCCTGGACCAACCCGTTTCATCCACACGCCCTGTACGTGGGGATCAACGTGCACCCGCGGTTCGGGCGCCGGGGGCTGGGCACGCGGCTCTTGATGGCGCTGGCGCAGCGTAGCCCCGGCCGTCTCCCCCTGCAGGGCTCCACCTGGGAGCACAGCGAATCCGGCATGCGCTTCGCCAGGCGCCACGGCTTCACGGAGGTGCGGCGCACCTGGGAGCCCGAGCTGCCGCTGGGGGACCCGCAGGAGGACCTCCACGTGGACTGCGAGAGCCGCTGCGCCGCGCTGGGTTACGCGATCGTCCCGCTGGCTGACCTGCAGGCTGCGTCCGACGGGCTCCGGCAACTGGCACCCCTGCTGGCGGAGATCTACACGGCGACCCACGGCCCGAACCCGCCCCGGACCATGGACGCGGACGGGTGGACGGACCTCCTCCGCCGGGACCCGCCGGACCCGGAGGCCAGCTTCATCGCCCTCCGGCACGGACGGCCGGTCGCCATGAGCGCCGCGCACCCAGACCCCGACGCCGGGCTCATCCTCTCCTGGCGGGGCGTCGCGGCAGGCCACCGGGCGCACGAGCGCGACC
Source organism: Bacillota bacterium (assembly GCA_003242675.1). Next base: position 38,173 of record QGVE01000006.1, read on the forward strand.
TGATCCTGGCGCTCACCCCCAGGCAGGTCCTGCCTGCGCACCGGCGGGGACTCCAGGCCGTGAAGGGGGGGTTCAAAAGCACCGCCCCCTGGGCAATGATCCAGATGGAGGCGTTCCCGTTCCGGCCCGCGCCGTGCTGGGTGACCTTCCGGCGCGCACCCTGATCCCGTCCCGTGCGCTCGCCTGTCTCTCCCTGAAGCACGTGCGTGCGGGGGTCGTCCCTCGTGCCGATCGCACTGCCGGGGACAGCTCTGAGAGAATTCGAGGCCGTGGCCTGCCGGCCACGGCCTCTTCCGTATTCAGAGCACCCCCGCCTCCACGAGCACCTCCCGCAGGGCCTCCTCCTGCTCCTCCGTGGCGTCCACCAGCGGCAACCGCACGGGGCCCACGGGGAAGCCGGTGAGGCGCAGCGCCGCCTTGACCAGGATCGGGTTCGTGACGGCGAACAGCCCGCGGAAGACCGGCAGGAGCCGCCGGTGCCAGGCGGCGGCCCGGGCGGTGTCGCCGGCGAGGAAGGCGTCGATCATCTCCCGCATCTGCGGGCCGACCACGTGGGACGCGACGCTGATGATGCCGTAGGCGCCGACGGTCAGGTACGGGAGCAGGTTGGCGTCGTCCCCCGACCAGACCCGGAAGCCCTCGGGCGCCCCGGCCAGGATGTCCGCCAGCTGGCCGACGTCGGCGCACTCCTTGATGCCGATGATGTTCGGCACGTCCCGGGCGAGGCGGAGGGTGATCGCCGGCAGCATGTTGACCGAGGTGCGGGACGGGACGTTGTAGAGGATGCACGGCAGCTCCACGGCCTCGGCCACGGCCCGGAAGTGGCGGTACAGCCCCTCCTGCGGCGGCTTGTTGTAGTACGGCGTGACGAGGAGCAGGCCGTGGACGCCGGTGCGCGCGGCCTCCCGCGAGAAGCGGATCGTCTCCGCGGTGTTGTACGAGCCCGTTCCGGCGATGACCGACACCTGGTCGCCCACCGCGTCGACAACCGTCTCAAACAGCCTCAGCTTCTCCTCGTGCGACAGCGTGGGCGCCTCCCCGGTGGTGCCGGAGACCACCAGGCCCTCCGACCCCGCCGCCACCAGGCGTTTCGCCAGCTCCCCCGCCCGCTTGTAGTCCACCGCACCGTCGGGGGTCATCGGGGTCACCATGGCGGTCAGGAGTCGTCCAAACGTCGGCACAGGAATCCCTCCTCAGCGGATTGGGAGATCCGAAGCGCTTCCCGTCATTCCCGGCCCAACTCGAAGGCGTCGTGCAGGGCCTTCACGGCCCGCTGCACGTCCGCGGCGGGGACCAGGCAGGAGATGGTCACGTGGGAGTCGGCCGTCTGCCAGATGGGCACCTCCGCGGCGTAGAGCGCCTCGGCCACGGTGGCCATGACGCCGGGCCGGCCCCGCATGCCGGAGCCCACCACGGTCACCTTGGCGCAGCCATGCCGCACCTGCAGGTCCACGAGGCCCAGCTCCGTCAGGATCATCTCGGCCTGGGCCGCCCGCGCTTCCGGGATCGAGAACGCGCTGGACTCCATCGAGACGGAGATCAGGTCCACCGAGATGCCGGCGTTGGCGAGCCGCCGGAACAGGCGCGGCGTCGCCCAGTCGCGCCCGGTCTTCACCACCACCTGGGCGAGCCCGACCTGGTGCGTCACCGCCGTGACGACCCGGTCGGAGAACGGCTCGCTCCAGCTGACGCCGGCCTCGGCGCTGTAGGTGATCAGGGTGCCGGGGCTGTCGCTGAACGTCGACCGCACCCGGATCGGCACCCGGTGCTGCATGGCGATCTCGACCGCCCGCGGATGGACCACCTTCGCGCCGTAGTGGGCCATCTGGGCGATCTCATCGTAGGTCGTGACGGCCAGCGTGCGGGCCTCGGCCACGAGGCGCGGGTCGGCGGTCTTTACGCCGTCGACGTCCGTATAGATCTCTACGACCTCGGCCCGGAGGACGCCGCCGAGGGCCGCCGCCGTGGTGTCGGAGCCCCCGCGCCCCAGCGTGGTGACCTCCCCCGCAGCGTTCACCCCCTGGAAGCCGGCCACGACCACGACCAGCCCCTCCCGCAGCCGGCTGAGCACCGGCGCGGGGTCGACCTTCACGATCTGCGCGTTTCCGTAGTTATTATCGGTCTGGATCCCGGCCTGGCCGCCCGTCAGGGCCACGGCGGGGATGCCGGCGGCGGTCAGCGTCGCCGCCATGAGTACGCTGGAGATGATCTCGCCGCACGAGAGCAGCAGGTCCATGTCCCGGGGCGCCAGGTCCGGCGAAGCGCTCTGCGCCATCTGAATCAGCGTATCGGTCGCGTAGGGGTCACCTTGGCGTCCCATGGCCGAGACCACGACGACCGTCGCGTAGCCGTCGTCCACCGCCTGCTTCACGCGGCGAACCACTGCCTGGCGGCCCTCCGGCGTGGCAACGGAGGTGCCGCCGAACTTCTGGACGATGATCCGCATGCCGAGCCGCCGTCACTCCTTTCCGGTCTGCGACGAACCCGGCACGGGCGCAGCCTAGATCAGCTGCATCTCCAGGAGCTTCTCGGCGATCTGTACCGCGTTGGTGGCCGCGCCCTTGCGCAGGTTATCGCTGACGATCCAGAGCCAGAGCCCCTTCTCATTGGTCAGGTCCTCGCGGATGCGGCCCACCAACGTCTCATCCGTGCCGGCCGCGTCGATGGCCGTGGGGAAGACGAACTGGAGCGGGTCGTCGACCACCCGCACGCCGGGGAAGCGGCTGAGGGCTTCCCGGGCCTCGGCAGGGGTGACCTTGCGCTCGAACTCCACCAGCACCGACTCGGAATGCCCGACGAAGACCGGCACGCGCGTGCAGGTCATGGTGACCGGCAGATCCGGGAGGCCCATGATCTTGCGCGTCTCCGCCGAGAGCTTCAGCTCCTCGGTCGTGTAGAGGTTGTCCGTGAAGGTCTCGGCGTACGGCAGCACGTTGAACGCGATCTGCCGCTTGTAGACGGTATGCGGCAGCTCGCCCCGGTGCCCCTCCACCCAGGCCCGGACCTGCTGCTCCAGTTCCTCGATGGCCTCCTTGCCGGTGCCGGAGACGGCCTGCATCGTGGTGACGATGACCCGGGTGATGCGCGCCAGGTCGTGGAGCGGCTTCAGGGCCATCACGAGGCCGATGGTGGTGCAGTTGGGGCTGGCGATGATGCCCTTGTGCTTGCGCAGGTCCTCCGGGTTCACCTCGGGCACGACCAGCGGCACGTCGGGGTCCATGCGCCACGTCGACGACTTGTCGATGACGACCGCCCCGGCCCGGACGGCCGCGGGCGCCAGCTCCCGGGAGAGCGAGCCGGTCGCGGCGAAGAACACCAGATCCATGCCCTCGAAGGCCTCCGGCGTCGCCTCCCGGACGGTGAGGCTCTCCCCCCGGAACGTGACGGTGGAGCCGGCGCTGCGGCTGCTGGCCAGGGGCAAGAGCCTCCCGACCGGGAAGTTGCGGGCCTCCAGCAGCGCGAGGAGTTCCTGGCCGACGGCACCGGTTGCGCCGACCACAGCGATGTTCTTCATGCTCATCCTCCCCTTGCGTCCACTTGCTGTGCCCTTCGCGCCGGGGGCCCGCCCGGTCCGGCTACGCTTGCTTCGGCCCGAGGAGCAGCGGCTGCATCTGCCGTCCCTCCATCGCCGCAAGGACGGTGGGGATCAGGTAGTTCTCGATGTCGGCGTCGATCGAGGTCGGCTTGCCGAAGGGGTCATCCTGGCGGAAGGGCACGAAATAGATGTTCCTGGCCACCAGCAAGGTGCCCAGGTTGCGGGCGTTCATGCCGAGGCCGTCGTTGGTGGTGACGGCCAGGACGACGGGCCGGTGGTTGCGCATCTGGGCCTTAGCGGCCATGCACACCGGCGTGTCGTTGATCGCGTTGGCCAGCTTGGCCATGGTGTTGCCCGTGCAGGGCATGATCACGAGGCAGTCGAGCTTGACCCGCGGGCCGAAGGGCTCGACCTCCGGAATCGTCATGAGGGGCAGGCGGCCCGTGATCTGCTCGATCTGGGTGATCCAGTCATCCGGTTTCCCGAACCGGGTCTCCGTGGTCCGCACATTGGTGGAAATGATCGGGACGATCTCGGCCCCCTCGTCCCGCAGCCTGCGGAGCTGGACCATCGCCCGCCCCAGGTTGCAGTGGGACGCGGACATCGCCACGCCGATCCGCTTGCCGGCCAGCTGCTGCACGCTCATCGCTCCCCCTCCAAGGCGTCGGTCCGACGGAGGTGGCGAACGACGAGCTCGGCGATGATGCGCCCTGCGGTCACCGGAGCGACGATGCCCGGCAGGCCCGGCGCCAGCCGGGCCGTGAGCCCGAGCTCCCGCGCCGCCTCGAAATCGGTGCCGCCGGGTGCGGCGGCGACGTCGATGATCACCGCGTGGCGGGGGGCGCGGCTCAGGACCTCCCGGGTCAGGACCAGGGCCGGCACCGTGTTGAAGATGATGTCGGCCTCCGCCGCCGCGTCGGGCAGCTTCGCCCACTCCACCGGCCGGTGGCCGGCGGCCCAGATCCGGGCCTGGTCCAGCTCGCTGCGCGCCGCCACGGACACGTCGCTCATCAGGCCCCTGAGCAGCATGGCGATCGCCCGGCCGGTCCGGCCGAAACCCAGCACCAGGGAGCGGCTGCCGAAGATCGTAAAGGGCGTGGACTCCATCGCCATCTGGATGGCGCCCTCGGCCGACGGGATCGAGTTCCACGTGGCGAAGTGGTCGGCCTCGCGGTACTCGATCAGGGGCAGCCCGGCCTCCTCGCAGAGCTTGTTCAGGTGGGGGTTGCTCAGGCCGACGAAGACCGGAGCCCCCCGGGCGACCCGGCGCAGGCCGTCGAGGTCGATCACGCAGGGCGGGACGTCGCCCTCGGTGTACACCGTGCCGTCCGGCCTGACCCCCTGCACCGGCAGGATGACGACCTGGGCCCCGGCCAGAGCGTCAGCGGCGGAGGTGCAGACCTCCACGCCGGCGAACCGGTCCTCCCACTCCAGCCCCGCCACGCGCACCCGGGCGCCGGCCCTGAGCAGGAAGTGCACCGCTTCCGCCATCCGCCGGTCTCCGCCGATGACGGCGATGATCTTGCCGTAAACGCTCATCCAGCCAGTCCTCCAATCCTGTCGAACCTCATCCCATTCTATGGATGCGGTTCAGGCAGGGTGCGGAGGGGAGCGGCGGGAAGCCGGCCTGCGGATGCAGCGCAGCGGCGCTTCAGGCGCGGGGGAAGGCCACCTCCTCCAGGTCGAAGGCCACCCGTTTCTCGCGCAGGACCCAGCGGCAGGTCATGAGCACCCCAGGCACGTAGGCCTCCCGCGTCGGGGCGTCGTGCCGGATGGTCAGCGTCTCGCCGAGGCCGCCGAAGATGACCTCCTGGTGCGCCACGAGGCCCGGCAGCCGGACGCTGTGCACGGGCACCTCCGGGGCGGCAAGATCGCCTCTGCCGCGCTCCAGGCGCGCTTTCGTGCGCAGGGCGGTGCCCGACGGGGCGTCCAGCTTCGTCTTGTGGTGCATCTCGATGATCTCCACATCCGGAAAGAACCGGTGCGCCTCCTCCGCGAAGCGCATGAGCAGCATCATGCCCACCGCGTAGTTCGCGATGAAGGCGCCGCCCAGCCCGCGTTTTCGGCACATCTCCGCCCATGCCTCGGTCTCCCCCGGCCGGAACCCCGTCGTGCCCACCACCGGGGCGATGCCGGCCTCGATGGCCGCGGGGATGGTGCGCCGGGCCGCCTCGGCGACCGAGAAGTCGACCAGCACGTCCGCCTGGCCGCCGGCCGCCAGAAACTGGTCCAGCGAGCCGTGGATCGTCGGCCCGGGGCGTCCCCCGAGGCTGACCAGCTCGCCCAGGCTGCGGCCGACGCCCTGCCGGGCGATCGCCCCCGACAGGGTGAAGCCGGGCTCCTGCAGCAGGGCCCGGGCCAGGACCTGGCCGACCTTGCCCGTCGCCCCCGCGAGGACTACGCGAATCGGTTGCAATCCTACTCACCTCTGAATCGGAATGGATAGCCCATATGAGAAAACGGCTGCGAACAAACCCACCGGGGCTTGATCGCGAGCCGTTCCACTGGCTTGGGTATGAGACCGGCCCGTGCAGTGGTTTTACCATACCGCTGCCGGTGCCTCGTGTCAATACGTCTCCCGCAATGCCACATGGACGGTGATCGACCCCAGCTTCGTCTCGAGGGGGATCACCAGCCGTTTGATGGACAGCGTGGAGATGGCCGTGCCCTTGCCCAAGACGACCGAGGGCGGCGCGATCTTGCACGGGTACCCTGCGGCCTCGAGCTCGCCCGAGGCGAGCCCGGTGATGACATTGCCGAGCTCAGCCACCGCGGACTCGCACATGTCGTCGAACACGGTGACTTCCTCGCCCGTCATGGCGGAGACGAGATTCCGACCGGTCTCCTCGCTCATGCCGTACAGGACCAGGCCCTGGACGCGGCCGACGACGCCGATCAGGACCGTCACCTCGTCGGACACCAGGGGGGAGTCCTCCACGCGCACCTCGCCCTGCACGACCTCCATGCCGGTCTCCGTCTGCAGCACGTGGCCGGCCGACACCAGGAAGGGGTTGACAAACTCAGCCTTCACCAAGACCTTCCATCCCTTCTCGCACTGCTCGCCGCGCCCTGCCCCTCGCTTCACTTCTCCGCCCGGTAGAAGAACGGGGAAGCGCTCGTAAACCCAAACTCCCGGGCCTTGAGCAGGCTCTCCGTTCCGCCGACAAACAGGATGCCCCCGGGTTTCAGCGCGGCGTGGAACTTGCGGTACAGTTCGTCCTTCGCTTCTTCGGTGAAATAGATGACGACGTTGCGACAGAGGATGAGATCGAGATCTCTGGGGAATGGGTCAGAGAGCAGGTTGTGCTGCTCGAACCGCACGCGCGCCTTCAGCCGGTCGATGACGGCAAAGCCGTCGGCCGTCTGTCGGAAGTACTTCGCCCGGCGCTCGGGGGAGACGTTCCGGATGTCCTTCTCCTGGTAGACCCCGGCGCGGGCGACCTTCAGGATCTCGGCGTCGAGGTCGGTGGCCCAGATGTCGTGCCGCCCGAACGGATCGATCTCGTCGAGCAGCATCGCCACCGAGTAGGGCTCTGCCCCGTTGGCGCACCCGGCGCTCCAGATGCGCAGGACAGGATTCCTTTTCAACAAGTCCGGCAGAATGACCTTCTGAAGTTCCTCAAACTTATCGGGATTTCGCAGCCACTCCGAGACGTTGATCGTCAGGAAGTCCTGGAACTCCTTGACGCGCGCCGGCGTTGTGGCCAGCAGCCTGGCGTACTCCGCCAGGTCGCGCACGCCCGCCCGGCGCATGATGGTCTGGAGCCGTCGCTCCATCTGCGACCCCTTATAACAGTCCAGGTCGATCCCGGTCAGCTTCAACACGGTACGCTGAAAGCCCGGGTAGCCGGCAAGATTGCCATTAACACCTTCCCCACGCCCCGGGGGATCAATAGGGGGATTATGGCCAGGGAGCACC
>QGVE01000216.1 GCA_003242675.1 Bacillota bacterium
CACCAGCCCACCGCCCCCCGCAGGTTTTGCGCGTCAACCCCCTCGAACCCCAACCCTGCCGCGCAAAACCTGCACCCCGGACCCGCAGCCACCCGCAGGTTCTGCGCGTCAGCCCCCTCGAACCCCACCCCTGCCGCGCAAAACCTGCACCTCCGACCCACAGCTACGCGCAGGTTCTGCGCGTCGACCCCCTGGAACTCCATCTCTGCCGCGTAAAACCTGCACCTCCAGCCCACAGCCGACCGCAGGTCTTGCGCGCCAGCCCCCCATTCCCACGCCCCCCTATCGCGAACATGCCAAAGGGGCGGGAGGTGCCCACAGACACCTCCCGCCCCGTAGCCAACCTATAACTATGCTCACGCGCTGCCCAGCACCGCCTCCAGCGCCTCCACAAACGCCCGGTTCTGCTCCGCCGTCCCGACGGTCACCCGCAGGTGGTTGGGCAGGCCGAAGGAGCCGCAGGGCCGCACCAGCACACCGCGCCGCAAAAGCGCTTCGAACACGTCCCCCGCCGCGCGCCCCACGTCGAAGAGGACGAAGTTGGCCTCGCTGGGCACATACGCCAGGCCCAGCCGCTCGAGGGCCGCGTAAAGGTACGCCTTCCCCTCCCGCGTCAGGGCCTGCGTGCGCGCCACGTGCTCCCTGTCTTCCAGGGCCGCCAGACCCGCCGCCACGGCCACGGCGTTGACGCTGAACGGATCCCGGGCAGTGTAAAGCGGCGCCGCGACCTCTGGCCGCATGACGCCGTAGCCCAGCCGAAGCCCCGCCAGCCCGTAGATCTTGCTGAACGTCCGCGTCACGACGACGTTGGGGTAGTCCAGCACCAGCGCCCGGCTGTCGAACCGGGTTTCGTCGAACTCCCGGTAGGCCTCGTCGATCACCACCAAAGTCGACGGCGGCACCCGTTCCAGGGCCGCCCGCAGTTCCGCCTCTCCAAACACCGTGCCGGTGGGATTGTTGGGCCGGCACAGAAAGAGCAGCTTGGCGCCGCGGGCGGCCGCCTCCGCCATCGCCGGCAGGTCCATGGTCCATCCCGCCAGGGGCACCGTCACCACCTCGGCGCCCATGAGCTCGGCCACGAACCGGTACGCGGCGAAGGACGGCGCGGGGACCACCACCCGGTCGCCCGGCTCCAGGTAGACCTCCGCCAGAAGCCGGAAGACCTCGTCGGACCCGTTGCCGATGAGGAACCAGTCCGGCGGCAGGTCCCAGATCTGGCCAAGCCGCTCCCGGAGCCGCCGGGCGGTCCCCTCGGGATACGTGTGGGCCTGCGCCAAGGCGCCGCGGGCGGCCTCCAGGGCCCGCGGCGACGGCCCCAGGGGGTTTTCGTTCTGGTTGAGCTTGACGAGGTCCACGAGCCCCAGTTCCCGCTGCACGTCCTCGAGCGGCTTGCCCGGGACGTAGGGCTTCATCGACCGGACCGCCGCGCGCACGCCGGGCATCCCCTACTCCTCCTCTTCCGCCTGCTCCCTTCGCTTCCCCCGCCGGCGGGCCAGCTCGTCCGCCACGTCTGCGGGACCCAGCCCCTGATCCACCAGGGCAACCAGGCTGTGGAACCAGAGGTCGGCCACCTCGCAGGCCAGGTTCTCCCTGTCCCGGTTCTTCACGGCGAGGACCACCTCGGTGGCCTCCTCGCCGATCTTCTTGCAGTAGGCGTCGGGCCCGCTGCGGAACAGCCGGCTGGTGTAGCTCTCCGGGTCGGGATGGGCCCGCCGCTCCACCAGGACGGCGGTCAGCTCCCGGAGGATCGAGCCGATGTCGTAGGGCACCGTGTCGTCCGGCTGGATCGGCCAGAAGGCGGTGTCGATCAGGGCCTTCGGCGAGCCGTCCACCCGCCGGGTGAAGCAGGAATAGGTGCCCTCGTGGCAGGCCACCCCCTCCTGCTCCACCAGCAGCAGGAGCGAGTCGCCGTCGCAGTCGGTGCGGATCTCCCGCACCCGCTGGATGTGGCCGGAGGTCGCCCCCTTCTGCCACAGCTCCTGCCGGCTGCGGGACCAGTACCACGCGACGCCGGTCTCCAGCGTGCGGCGCAGCGCGTCCGCGTTCATCCACGCCTGCATCAGCACCTGGCCCGTGCGGATGTCCTGCACGATCGCCGGGATGAGCCCGTCGGGGCCCCACTTCAAGGTCAAGGTCTCCGTCATGACCGTACCTGCACCCCTCTCTCCCGGAGGAAGGCCTTCACCTCCCCCACCGTGTGCTTGCCGCTGTGGAAGATCGAGGCGGCCAGGGCGGCGCCCGCCCGGCCCACGGTCAGAACTTCGAGGATGTCCTCCGGGCTCCCTGCCCCGCCCGAGGCGATGACGGGGATCCCCACCGCGTCCGCCAGGGCCTGGTGGAGGGCGATGTCGTACCCCGATCGCGTTCCGTCGGCGTCGATGGACGTGACGAGCAGCTCGCCCGCGCCCCGCCGGGCGGCCTCCTCGGCCCAGGCGAGGGCATCGAGGCCCGTAGGGGTCCGGCCGCCGTGCACGTAGACCTCCCAGCCGCCCTCCGGCCGGCGCTTGCAGTCGATGGCCACCACGAGGGTTGCGGAGCCGAACTGGTCGGCGATCTCGTTGATCAGCTCCGGGCGCTGGACGGCCGCGGTGTTGACGGACACCTTGTCCGCCCCGGCCCGCAGGTAGGCTTTCACGTCGTCGGCGGTGCGCACGCCCCCGCCGATGGTGAGCGGGACGCGGACCTGCTCGGCGGCGCGGCTGAGGAGGTCCAGCATGGCCGGCCGCCCCTCGGAGGAGGCGGTGATGTCCAGGAAGACGATCTCATCCGCCCCCTGCCGG
>QGVE01000090.1 GCA_003242675.1 Bacillota bacterium
CCACCGGCGCGATCGTCGGCGTCCACCCCTTCGGCGGGTTCAACATGAGCGGCACCGATTCCAAGGCCGGCGGCCCCGACTACCTGCTGCTCTTCACCCAGGCGCAGGCGGTGTCGGAGAAGCTGTAGGGATCTGTGGACGCGGAAAGGGGCTCCCACATGCGGGAGCCCTTCATGCTTCGACGACTTGGCCCGCGGCCGTGCCGCCGGGTAAGTGCAGGGACAGCCCCTCCGTGATTTCACCGCTTTCCGGGGAGTTCGGGGCAGAAAATGCACTTGGCATCCAGGGCAGCATGCACATTGTGCCCGCAACTGGTCCGTCATCGCGTCGACTGAGGGTGCGGCAGGGGCGCCCCTCCGTCATTCCACCAGTTTCCCGTGAAGTTCGGGGCAGAAAGTGCACCCTGACTCCCGGTCAGCGTGCACATTCTGCCCGGAACCAACTGAACACGCGCGAACCGGCTCCCGCGCAGGGGAGCCGGTTCTTGCTCGTACGGGCGGACCGTCAGGCCGCCGTCACCACGGTTCGGCGCAGCCGCCAGGCCGCCAACCCGAGGCCGATCGTAGCCGTGAGGGCCAGCACCCCCAGGTCAGGGAGCACGGCGGCAAGCGGCTGGCCCTTCATCGTTACCTGCTGGAGCGCGTGGGTCATGTAGTAGCTGGGCATGAAGCGCATCACGGTCTGGACGATCTCCGGCGCGTGGTCCAGGGGCATCATCGCGTTGCCCAGGAAGGTGAGCCCCATGGAGGCGATGATCGCGATGGGCATGGCTGTCTCGCCGCTTCGGGCGAAGGCTGCGATGGCCAGGCCGATGCCGATGCCGGCCGTGCTGCTGAGCAGCAGAATGGCCACGGTGCCGGGCAGGTTGTTGGGCAACTGGATCTTGAAGAAGGCGATTCCGACGCACCAGATCACGGAGAGCTGCAGGATGGCGAGGAGGTGGTTGCCCAGCACGGTGCCCACCAGCCAGGCGCCCATGGTCAGCGGCGTGCTGAACATATGGCGCAGGGTTCCCGCCCGCTGCTGGTAGGAGACGGCGGTGCCGATGGCCAGCACCCCGGCGTTCAGGGTCATGTAGACCAGGAGGCCCGGCATCATAAAGTCGAAGAGTCCCAGCTGCTCGGTGGAATCCAGCCGCTGGTCGCGCACGGCGATGGATGGCTCCTTCTGGAAGGTCTCCAGGCCCTGGATCAGGTACTGCAACCCGCCCTGCGCGGCGGCGGATGCGGTGGAGGTCGGGTCCCAGTGGACGATGACCTCCGCGGGGCCGGAGCCGACGGCCACCTGCTCGCTCAGCCCCGCCGGCAGGACCAGCACGGCCCGGACCTTCCCGGCGTCCAGCCGCCTGATCAGCTCCGCCTCCTCGCCGGCTTCCACCTCGAAGTAGCCCGACTCTTGCAGGCCTGTCCGGATGAGCTGGGCCACGGGGCCGCCGTCCCGGTCCACCAGGCCCACCGTCACGGCGGTGACGGTGTCGGAACCGGCGTTGGTGGCCCCGAAGAAGAGCAGCATCAGGACGGGCATGATGAGGTTGAAGAAGAACGCGCTCTTGTTGCGCATCTGCTGCCGGACGTTCAGCATCAGCACCTGCCAGAGCTGGTTGGCCATCCGCATCAGTCACGCAGCCTCCTTCCCGTGAGGGCCATGAACACGTCATCCATCGTCGCGGAGCGGGTTCGCAGGTCGGAGAGCGGCAGGCTGCGCTCCTGGGCGTAGCGGGCCAGGGCCATCAGGGTGGCCGGAGGGTTGGCGGTGTGCAGCAGCACCCGCCCGTCCTCCGAGCGCACGCCGGTCACCGCGGACAGCCGGGCCAGTTCGGCCAGGTCCACCCGGGCGCCGCCCGGGTCCAGCTCCACGGCGGCCTCGGGCCCGTATGCCCTGGTGAGCTCCCGGGGCGTCCCCTCGGCCAGGATGCGCCCGTGGTCCATCACCGCCACCCGGTCGCAGAGCCGCTCGGCCTCCTCCATGTAGTGGGTGGTCAGGAGGATGGCGCGCCCTTCCTCTTTCAGGTCGAGGATCACGTCCCAGAGGGCGTGGCGCGCCTGCGGGTCCAGGCCCGTGGTCGGCTCGTCCAGGAAGAGCACCTTCGGCCGTCCGATGAGGGCCACGGCCAGGGCCAGCCGCTGCCGCTGGCCCCCGGAGAGGTGCGAGAACTGGGTGCGGGCCTTCTCCTCCAGGCTGAACTGCCGCAGCAGGTCCCCCACGGGCATCGGGTCCTCATAGAAGCTGGCGTAGAGCGTGAGGATTTCCAGCACGGTGGCGTACTCCGGCAAACGGGCCGCCTGCAGCGCAATCCCGATGCGGGGCCTGAGCGCGCGGCCCTGCCGGTGCACGTCGAGGCCGCAGATGAAGCTCTGTCCGGCGTCGGGGCGGCGCAGCCCCTCCATCATCTCGACGGCGGTGGTCTTGCCGGCGCCGTTGGGCCCCAGCAGGCCGACGATCTCGCCGGAGCGGACCTGCAGGCTGAACCCGTCGACGGCCAGCTTGTCGCCGTAGCGCTTCACCAGCCCCCTGGCCTCGATCAGCACGGCGGGTGCGGCTGCTCTGGCACTCCGCACCTCCGCTTCGGTCAACGATGCTGCCATGCGCTCCTCCCCCTTCCGTACCGAAATCATACCGAAGCCGTGGACTTCTTCACCATCGCCGGGGTGGGCGTTTTGCATGGCTCCAGTCAGGCGAAGGGCCGCATCACCCGTTTGGGCGATGCGGCCTTCCCTAAAGTCGGAGCCAGCCCCGCGCCAGCGCCTTCGTGACCGCCTCCGTGCGGTCGCGGGCTCCGAGTTTCTGAAACAGGTTGGAGATGTGCGTCTTCACCGTGTTCTCGCTGATGAAGAGCGCCGCGGCGATCTCCTTGTTGGCGGCGCCCGAGGCGATAAGCCGCAGGATTTCGGTCTCCCGTTCGGTCAGCCCCTCCGCGCCTTCCTGCCGGGCGGGCCCCCCCTGGCTGATCACCTGCACCAGCTTGGCGGCGATCTCCGGCGACAGCAGGGACTGACCCCGTGCCACGGTCTCGATCCCCTCCAGGAGCTGCTGCGGCGGGGCGTCCTTCAGCAGATAGCCCTTCGCCCCGGCCTGGATGCCGCCCCAGATGAGCTCGTCGTCGTCGTAGGTGGTGAGCACCAGCACCTCGACGTCCGGGAACCTGGCCCGGATCTGCCGGGTGGCTTCCACGCCGTTCATCACCGGCATCTGCATGTCCATCAGCACCACGTCGGGCTTCGTGGCCTCCACCACGTCCAGGGCCTCCTGCCCGTTGCCGGCCTCGCCCACCACCTCGAGGCCCGGCGCCTGGCGGAGCAGGGCGACCAAACCGGCCCGCACGACGTGGTGGTCGTCGACCACCACCACTCTGACAGCCATCTCACCTCTCCTTTCGCAAGGGAACTCGGGCCACGATGCGGCAGCCGCCGCCCGGGCGGGCGTCTACCTCCAGGCCGCCGCCCACCTGGCGCGCCCGGTCGGCCATCATCCCCAGGCCGTAGCCCCCGCCGGCCGCGGGCTTCGGCGGGCTGGCCGGGTCGAAGCCGACGCCGTCGTCGGCCACGGTCAGCACGGCCATGCCATCGCGGATGGTCAGGCCGACGTCGAGCCGGGTGGCGCGGGCGTACTTCACGGCGTTGTGAATCGCCTCCTGCGCGATGCGCAGCAGGGCGACCTCCACCGGCGGCTCCAGCGCCGCGGCGTCGCCGTCCATGTGGAACCGCCCGATCAGGCCGAACTGCCCTTCCAGCGCCGCCACCTCAGCGGCCAAGGCCCCGGCCAGCCCCCGGTCCTCCAGCGGGCGGGGCCGCAGGTTCCAGACGGAGCGCCGCGCCTCCTGCAGCGACTCCTGGGCCAGGGCCAGGGCGGCCTCCCGGTGGAAGCGGGCGGTCTCGGGGTCGGCCGCGGCCTCCATCGCCCGCAGCTGCATGATGATCCCCATGAACCCCTGTGCCAGGGTGTCGTGAATCTCGCGGGCCATGCGGTTGCGCTCCTCGGCCACCGCCAGGCCCCGCAGCCGCCGCTCCGCCTCCAGCAGGCGGGCGTTCTCCAGGGCGACGGCCACCTGCCCGGCGATGGTCTGCACGGTGAAGCGGTCCTCCTCGTCGAAGGGCGCCGGGTCGAAGCTCTGAACCACCATCAGGCCCAGGGTGCGGTCGGCCACGCGGATGGGGATGGCCATTTCGGCCAGGGGTGCCGTTCCGGGGAGGAGCGGGGTGGGCGCTGCGCCCCCGGGCTGTGCGCTCCCGTGTCCTTCGCCGGCCAGGGCGCGCGCCAGCGGTGAGGGGCTTGGACCGGCCAGCGGGAAGGCGCGCCCCAGCGGGACCTCCTCCCGGCCGCGCGCCGCGCACGCCGCGAGCACCAGGTAATCGCCGTGCTGCAGCAGCACGGCGACCACGTCGTAGCCGAAGGTGCCCCGCATGACGCGCGTGACGAAGTGGAGCAGCACATCGGACTCCAGCACGGCCGCCACCTGCTGTCCCACCTGGCCCACGGCCCGCAGCTGGTCGGCCTTGCGGGCCAGGGCGGCGGTGCGCGCTGCCACCTGCTCCTCCAGGTTCCGGGTGACCGTGTCCAGCTGCTCCGCCAGGTCGGTCATGGTGCGGGCCAGCAGGAACCAGTCCGTCCCCGGTTCCACCACCGCCCGGGCCCTGAGGTCGCCGCTGCGCAGCCGGCGGGCCAGGGCCAGTACCTCGCCCAGCGGCCGCGTGACCCAGTGCGCCACAAGGTAGAGGAGAAGGGCGAGGGCGGGCGCCGCCCAGAGCAGCGTGCGGGGGGCCAGGCCAAGGAAGGGGAGGAGGACCACAGGCCCGAGGCCAACGGCCAGCAGTAGCAGGAAGAGTCTGTGCTGCGGCGCCAGGCGGTGCATTCGCTCAATCACCCCGATTTGGATGGTTCTAAACGGACTCGGGTGATCCCTGCTGCGCTTGACTTAACCTGACACATCTGATTATCTGGGCATTGGAACACGTTATGTTCGTGTGTACATAACGGAGATTGGGGGAGACACGCCATGTCATTGCGCTTCCGCAAGGTCCGCATTCTCGTTCCGATCCTGGTTCTGCTGATGCTGGCCCTGCCGCTGCTTGCCGCATGCGGTGGCTCGCAGCCCGCCGGCAACACCGACGCGCAGCCCCAGTCTGGCAGCCCGGCTGCCCAGGCGCCTGTGCAGCAGGAGGAGCCGGCGCCCGCGGCTGAGCCCGAGCCGGAACCCGAACCCGAACCTGCACAGCCCGCGACCCGCACCATCATGGACCAGGCGGGGCGCACGGTCACGCTTTCGGCCGAGGTGGACCGGGTCGTCACCACGTGGCGTCCGGGCACCTTGCTGGTGATCTCGGCCGGCGGCCGGGACAAGATCGTCGGCGTGGACAGCTCCTCGCAGGGGTCCGAGTTCCTGACCGCCGTCTTCCCCGGGATCCTCGACCTGCCCGGCGTGGGCAACAAGAAGGGGCTCAACGTCGAGCAGATCGTCGCCGTGAAGCCTGACGTCGTCTTCATCTGGCACGGGGCCGACACCGAGCCGGTCATCCAGCAGCTGGAGTCCCAGGGCATCCCGGCCTTCGTCCTGATCCCCGAGAGCCTCGACCAGATGAAGGAGGCCGTGAGCCTGATCGGCGAGATCCTGGGGACCGAGGAGCAGGCCCAGAAGATGATCCAGTACTACGACGACACCCTGGCCATGCTGGCGGAGAAGGTGGGGTCGATCCCCGAGGCGGAGAAGCTGCGGGTCTACATGGTCGGCTCCAGCGGCGTCTTCTCCACGGTGCCGGGCACCATGTACCAGCACTTCATCATTGAGTCGGCCGGCGGCATCAACGTCGGCGCGGAGCTGCAGGGCGGCTTCTCGGAGGTCTCCGCGGAGCAGGTGGTCGCCTGGAACCCCGACGTCATCGTCGCGGTGCAGTACTGCGACTGCACGGTGGACGAGATCCTGAGCAACCCGCAGCTGCAGACCGTGAAGGCGGTCCAGGACGGCCGGGTCTACATGTTCCCCCACAGCATGGACCCGTGGGACTACCCCGAGCCCCGCTCGATCCTGGGCATGCTCTGGCTGGCCCACACCCTGTACCCCGAGCAGATGGCCGACGTGGACCTGCTGGGGGAGGTCGACGAATTCCACGAGACCTTCTTCGGCGTGAGCTTCACGGAGCTCGGTGGCACACTGGATGAGTAGCAGGAAGCCACGGCCCGCCCGGAGGTGGCGGGCCCTCCTCCTATCCGGCCTCTTCACCGCCCTGGTGATCCTGCTCTCCTTCGCCATTGGCCGCTACCCCATCCCCCCCGGAGAGGTGGTGCGGATCCTGTGGCAGATCGTCTCGGGCCAGTTTGACCCGCAGACGGCCACGGAGGCGGCGCGGGTGCTCTACTACATCCGCCTGCCGCGCATCCTCCTGGCTGCCCTGACCGGGGTCGCCCTGTCCGGGGCGGGCACCCTGTTTCAGGGCATGTTCCGCAACCCGCTGGTCTCGCCCGATGTGCTGGGGGTCTCGTCCGGCTCGGCCCTGGGCGCGGCCATCGGCATCCTCCTGCCCGCGGGCGGCTCGATCCAGCTCTGGGCCTTCGCCTGCGGCGTCGCGGCGGTGGCCCTGGCCTACGGCATCGCCCAGGCCAGCCGCGGCCAGTCGGTGGTGATGCTGGTCCTGGCCGGCATGGTGGTCTCCGCCTTCTTCAGCGCGGCGCTCTCGTTCCTGAAGTACGTGGCCGATCCCTACGAGCAGCTGCCGACCATCGTCTTCTGGCTGATGGGCGGCTTCTACCGCGCCTCGTGGCCGGCGGTGGGCAGCCTGCTGCTCACGGTGGTCCCCGGTGCCGTGCTGCTGCTGCTCACCTCGTGGAAGCTGAACATCCTCTCGCTGGGCGACGAGGAGGCGCTCTCCCTGGGTGTGAACGTCCGGGTGCTGCGCCCGCTGCTGATCGCGGCCGCCACCCTGATGGTGGCCGGCGCGGTGAGCGTCACGGGCACCATCTCGTGGGTCGGCCTGGTGGTGCCCCACATCGCCCGGATGCTGGCCGGGGCGGACCACGACCGGTCGATGCCGGTGGCCATGCTGTTCGGCGCCGGCTTCATGCTGCTGATGGACGACCTGGCCCGGTCGCTGACCACCGCGGAGATCCCGGTGGGCATCCTCACCTCGGCCATCGGCGCGCCGTTCTTCGGCTACCTGCTGATCACCGGCAGAAGGGAGGCGTGGCGGTAGGCGATGGCGATCACAGCAGAATCGGTTCGCTTTGGCTACCGCGGGACCGAGGTGATCCGGGGCGTCAGCTTCGCCGTGCCCGAGGGGGCCATCACCTGCCTGCTGGGCCGCAACGGCTCGGGCAAGACCACCCTCATTCGGCTGGTGAACGGCATCCTGCGGCCGCGGGCGGGGGCCATCCGGATCGACGGCCTGGACGTGCTGCAGAGCCCGCGCCCCGCCATCGCCCGGCGGGTGGCGTTTGTGCCGCAGGAGCACCAAGGGGTCTTTCCCTACGGTGTCGAAGAGTTGGTGGTGATGGGGCGCAACCCCCACCTGAGCCTGGTGGCCCGGCCCGGCCGGGCCGACCGCGCGGCCGCCCGGGCCGCCATGGAGGCCGTGGGCATCGCCCACCTGGCCGACCGGGACTACATGCAGATCAGCGGCGGCGAGCGGCAGCTGGTACTGATCGCCCGCGCGCTGACGCAGGAGACCCCGTACCTGCTCATGGATGAGCCGACGTCCCACCTGGACTTCACCAACCAGCACGCCATCCTGTCCATCGTGCGGCGCATCGCCCGGGAGCGGAACGTGGGGGTGCTGGTGGCCATGCACGACCCGAACCTGGCCCTGGCGTTCGCCGACCGGGTGATCATGCTGCGGGAGGGGCAGGTGTTTCAGGCGGGGCCGGCGGCCGAGGTGATGACGCCGGAGAACCTGCAGGCGCTGTACCAGATGCCGGTGGACGTGGTGGGCCTGCCGGACGGGCGCCGCTTCATCGTGACGGAAGCGAGGTAGGAAGAGATGCTGCTGGAGCGGGTGCTGGAGGCGGCCGCGCCGGGCCTGAGCGGCCGGCGGGTGCGGGCCGCCAGCATGGGCGAGAAGATCGTGGGCGTGGTCCTGGATGACGGCCGTTTCGGCGCGGGCTACCACCTGCCGGGCGAGCGGCCGCCGGGTTCGCTGACCGGGACCGGCCTGGCCGCGGAGCTGGAGGCCCTCGCGGGGCAGCCGGCCCTGGAGGTCGCCCGGCGGTGCATACGGAGCGAGTCCACCTTCCACCGGGCGCTGGGCGTGGCCCTCTGCAACGCGGTGGCGGAGCCCGACCCGGCCCGCTGCCTGGAAGATCCGGACGCCGCCGCGGCCGTTCCCGCCCGGCCGACCGACACGGTGGGGTTCGTGGGTTACGTGGGCACGGTGGTCCGGCGGGTGCAGGCGGAGGCGGCGCGGACGATCATCTTCGACCGGTCCCAGGAGGACGAGGACGACGTCTACCCCGAGTACCTGCAGCCCGAGCTGCTGCCCCAGTGCGACCTGGTGTTCATCACCGGTTCGGCCCTGATCAACCGCACGCTGGAGCGGCTGCTCACGTACTGCACCCGGGCCCGGGAGGTCGTGCTGATCGGCCCCAGCACGCCGCTTTATCCCGAGGCGTTCGTGGGCTCTGGGGTGACGGTGCTGGCCGGCTTCCGCTGGCAGATCGCCGACCCGGAGGAGGCGCTGGCGCAGATCGCCGCCGGGGCGCACTTCAAGCACCTGAGTGGCCGCACGAGCGTGACGCTGCGGGTGGAATAGGAGGGAACGTGCATGACGCTGCTGGAACGACTGTACGAGGCCGCAGCCCCGCGGGCGGCGGGCAAGCGGGTGCGGGAGGTCCGGGTCGGCCGCTATCTGGTCGGGGTGCTGCTGGACAGCGGCGAGTTCGGGGCGGCGTACGCCCTGCCGGGGGAGCGGAAGGAACCGGAACCGGTCTTTCCGGACCCGGACCGGTTCGCCGGGACGGACGCCCTGGCGCTGCTGGCCGGGCTGAAGCAGGCGGACCTGGTGGCCCGGTCGCTGGGCATGGCCGTCTGCAACGCGGTGGCGCAGCCGGATCCGGCCCGGTCGCTGGAGGATCCCGACGCCCTCACGACGGTGCCCGTGCGCCCGGACGACACCGTGGGGCTCATCGGCTTCATCCGCTCGATCCACCGGCGGACCGAGGGCAGGGTGGCGCGGATCCTCATCTTCGACCGGTCGCTGGAGGGGGAGCCCGGCATCAGCCCGGAGGAGCAGCAGCCGGAGCTGCTGCCCCTGTGCGACGTGGTCTTCGTCACCGGGTCGGCGGTGACCAACGGGACGCTGGAGAAGGTGCTGCCCTGGTGCCGCAACGCCCGGGACATCGTGGTCATCGGCCCCAGCACGCCGCTTTACCCCGAGGCCTTCCGCGGCACGGGGGTGACGGTGATCGCCGGCGCCACCTGGCCGCCGGAGCACCACCAGCAGGCGCTGCAGGAGATCGGCGCGGGGAAGGCGTTCCACGACATGCACGCCCTGACCCACCGCTGGGCGCTGCGGGTGCGGTGAGGGCCACGCCGCGGACGCTTACTTCACCGCGGTGATCGGCCCGTGCAGCTCCGGCGGCGCCTCCAGCGCGACGGCGACGGCCACCAGCGGCCGGAGGACCGCGTCGACGCCGGCCAGGTCACCGGGCCGGGCCGCGGGAGGAAGGGCGTCGAAGGCGAGCCGGGCCGCCCGCCCGCCGGAGTGGGTCGGCGCCGCATGGGTGAAACCGGCCTCCCGCACCCACCGGAGCCACGTGCGGCAGCCGGGGTAGGCGAGGGTCCAGTAGGCGGCGTCGGTCAGGGCCGGGCGGACGCGCGCCAGCCCCTCCGCCGTGAGGGCGCCCGGGCCGAACGGCTTTCCGTCCGGAGGGTCGCCCGGGGGTCGGGCGTCTGCTCCACCGCGCTGGCGGCGAGGACGCCGTCGAAGGTGTTGTCCGGGAACGGCAGGGGCTGGCCCGCCGGCACATGGACGCAGCGGAAGTTGCCGATCCCGAGCCGGCGCGCGTTGGCCGTGCAGACCGCGAAGAGCGGCAGAAGGGACCAGGGTGCAGCACACCCTGGTCCCTGGCGCGTGATTTCCCTTACTCCAGGCTCAGCGCAGGCCCCAGCCACCGGAAGCCCTCCATCTCCCAGGCCTGGAACTCCGGCGTGCGCAGGGCCGGCAGGGTGGCGAGCCGGTGCCGGAAGGGCGCCACCGCCTCGCAGGCCTGGAGAAACGGCTCGTAAGCCGGGGCCATCGCCGGCTCGGCGCGGACCAGGTACCGGAAGCCGTGCTGCAGGGCCCGGAGCGCCTCCTCGGCCGAGAGGTTGAGCTGATGCGCGATCACCGGCGCCCGGTTGAGCAGGAAGTGGAGGAAGGCGCTATAGGGCGGCGGCCGGTCGGGGTCCAGCGGGTTGCCCGGCCAGCGCTCCGCCCACGCCTCTGCAAAGACCGAGGCGGCGCGCCGCTCCGGAAGCGGCAGCCCGGCCAGGTAGTCGGCGAAGCCTTTCATGATGCGGTGCCCCTCGCGCCAGCCCGGGACCTGGCCCCCGGGGATCAGCGACGACCGGCCCCAGTACGAGGAGACCAGCCGCCGGCCCCAGCCCCAGCGGACCGGCTCGCCCACGGCGGGCATGGGCAGCAGCCAGACCGGGTCGGGGACGCGCCCCGGGCGGTAGAACCCCTCGGCCAGGAGCAGCTGGACCGCGGCCGGCTCCGCGAGCCCCTCGTACGGGTTCGCCGCGATGCCCATGGCGAGGATCCGCGCGGCCGCCTGGTCGACGGGCAGCGGCTCCAGGAGGTCCCGGGAGGCCCGCCGGCGCAGGGTGACCCGCAGGCGCAGCGGCTCGGGCTCCACCACGGCGACGGCGAGCTCGTCGCCCACCTCGGGCTTCAGGAGGGCGAAGAAGGGCTCGGGGGCGGACGGGTTTTCCCGCACCCATTCCTGCAGCGCCACCGTCCGCCCGCCCATCTCCACCGTAAGCGGCGGCCAGACCCCCAGCATGTCCAGGGCCAGGAACCACTCCCCCTCGGTGCTGAGCCAACCGGCCTGCCACTCGGGCCACGTCACCACGTGGCGGAACGCGGCGCCCGCCACGATCTGGTCGCGGCGGCCCACGTAGCGGTCGGCCAGGACCACGTAGCCTGCGGGCAGCCGCTCGGCCGCGCCCC
>QGVE01000091.1 GCA_003242675.1 Bacillota bacterium
CTCCAGGACCCAGCCGCTGCCCCGGTCCCGGGCGGCCGCCAGGCCGGCGTAGCCGCCCCGCGCCCGGTACGAATCGAGGTCCTCGCGCCCATCCTGCGCCGGCTCGGTGATCAGGTGGGTCACTGCACCCGCCCTCCCCGCCGGTAGCCCTCCCGCTCGGCCAGGAGGTCCAGCGGGAGGGTCCGGGCGTCCTCCAGGTAGAGGTCGACGTTCGGCATGGCCAGGTGGCCGCCGTGCCGCTGATCCAGCGTCTTGATGTAGCCGCCGCACCGGTCGCAGACCTCCACCCGCCACGGCTCCAGGTCCGCCAGGGTCAGGATGCTGACCTGGCGGACGTCGTCGGTGCCGCAGACGGCGCAGGTGAGCCGGTGATGCTCCCACTGCGTGTCGCACTGCGGGCAGTGGAGGTACCGGTAGTTGTCGGGATCAATCCGGCACAGGTCGGCCGGGGAACCGCACACCGGGCACTGGATGCGCCGCCACCCGTTGAGCGGCGCGGCGGCGCGCACCGCCCTGGCGAACCGGGCCATGAAGGGCTGCAGGGCCAGGCTGCCCAGGGTGAGGAGCAGGTCCTCGGTCGCCCCCAGCCGGGCGGCCCAGGCCGCGGCGTCGCCGCCGCGCACCAGCGCCTCCGCCAGCTCCCGCCGCTCGGCGGGCGGCAGCGCCGCGAGCCCGTCCGCCAGGGGGCGGGCCTCCGGCTGGCTCTGCGCGTAGAGGCCCGCCAGTTCCGCCAGCACGGCGGCGTAGCGATCCGGGTCGATGGGCGGCTCCACCAGGGTGATCAGCGGCTCGCCCCGGGACAAGGCCGCCTCGGCCTCCTCCCGGCCGGGCAGCCGCTCGGGACCGGGCAGCTCGGCTTCCCAGGCGCGCGCCCGCTCGCGCCAGGCGCGCAGGAACTCCAGCGATCGCATCCGCGACTCCCTCCCCATCGGGCGCAGACTCCGGACGAAGGTGAAGCCGCCCCCAGCGCGCTGGGGGCGGCGCCAAGCGCGATCGGCCCTGGATCAGGGCGCTGCGACCGCCCGCCCGTCCTCCCGGATCTGGGCGGTGCCGCGCCGGATCTCCCGCTCGACCCACTCGCCGTGCTCCAGCCGGGCGTATTGCAGCTCCGTCCAGCCGTCGACCATCGCGGAGAGGGACCGGCGGGTGAACGGGTGCAGGGCGGTCAGGTACACGTGGAGCAGGAACAGCCCCGATCCCAGCCAGAAGCTGAGCGAGTGGATGAACTGGGCGGCGTGGAAGGCCTGGTCGCTCACGGCGCCCCGGCCGAACCACATCACCAGGCCGGAGCCGGCGAAGGTCAGATAGGTGAGGAACACCACGTAGAAGTTGACCTTGTGGCCGCCGTTGAACTTGCCCTGCGGCGGCAGGTGGCCCCTTCCGGTGGTGTAGTAAAGCGGCGCCACGAGCATGTATTTCATGTCGTTCTTGGTGAAGGTGAAGAGCTCCTTCAGGTCGGGCCAGATGGACTTCGGATCTCCCAGCAGCCACACCACGGGGGAAGCCATGAGCCCGACCGCCGCGATGCGGTGGAGGAGCCGCAGTGTCTGCCCGACGCTGCCGTGCAGGTAGGGGCCGAGGCCCACCGCCGGCTCCGTCGGGTCGCCGCGCCACAGGAAGATCGAGCCCGTCAGGGCGAGGACGACCCAGCAGGCGGCGTAGAGCCAGTGGAAGGCCACCTGGGCCTTGGAGAACTTCTTGATCCGTGCGCCGGTGCGCGCCACGTGCGATCCCCCCTCTAGTCGTGCATCGCTTGGGCGGTCTCGTGCGGCGCCAGGCCGCCCTTGAAGGCCCGCCGGGCGGCGAACCAGTTGATGAGGAGGCCGAAGAGGCCCACGCCCAGCGCGGCCTTGCCGATGGGCTGCAGGTAGTACTTCCACAGCTTGAGGACGGGCGAGAGCTTGGGCGCGACGGGCAGGCCGTAGGCCTCGGGCGGCTCGAGGAGCACGTAGAGGTGGTGGAGGCCGCCCAGCTCGTCGACGCCGTAGAGGTTGGCGTTCTTGTAGCCCATGGCCTGCAGCTGCGCCACCCGCTCACGCCCCCAGGCGATGAGGGCGTCGCGGTCGCCGAACTTGATGCAGTCGGTGGGGCAGGTGGCGACGCACGCCGGCTGCATGCCGTTGGCAATGCGATCGAAGCAGAAGGTGCACTTGCCCGCCTTCTGCGCCCGCTGGCCCCAGGCCGTGCGGTCGACGTGGATGCAGTCGAACGGGCAGGCCGGCTCGCAGTAGCCGCAGCCGATGCACGCGTCCGGGTTCAGGGTCACCACGCCGTAGGCGCCGTACTGCAGGGCGTCGGTGGGGCAGGCGGTGACGCACCCGGCGTCGGTGCAGTGCATGCAGCTGTGCTTCTGCATGAGCCACTTGGCCATGCCGTTTTCCTCTTCCGTCTCGAAGAAGCGGATCACCGTCCAGGTCTGCGCATCCAGGTCCGGGTGGCTCTGGTACGTGCCCGGCTCCTGGTTGATGCGGGCCTGGTTCTGGTTCCACTGCTTGCAGGCGACCTCGCACCCCTTGCAGCCGATGCACTCGGAGGTGTCGACCAGCATGGCGACGTGCTGCGCCGGGTTGGTGGGGTCAGGCCGCCAGGTCTCCCAGGTTGCTGCGCGTCCCATCCCGTGCTACCCCCCTACCGCCACCTTGCGCAGGTTTGCCAGGAACACCTTGGACTCCTGGATCTGGACGTTGACGTCCACCGCCTGGGGCGTGAGGGTGTTGGTGATGTCGCCCTGCACGTGGCCGGACAGCGGGGCCCAGTGGATGGGCAGGCCGATGAGGAAGGTCTCCCGGCCGCCGATGCGCAGGGGCCGCAGGCGGCTCGTCACCATGGCCTGGACCCGCACCTTGCCGCGGGCGCTCTCCACCTCCACCCAGTCGCCGTTCCGGATGCCGAGGAGCTGCGCCAGCTCCCGCGGGATCTCGCAGAAGTGGAGGGCGAAGGACTCGGCGAGGTACGGCAGGGTGCGCGTCATGAGGCCGGAGGTCAGGTGCTCCGTGATCCGGTAGGTGGTCGCGACGTACGGGAAGCGCTCGGGGTCGCCCCAGGCGTCGAACTCGGAGTTGTAGATCTTCATCGTCGGGATGGTGCCCTGCTTGCGGTAGAGCAGGTTGGGCGTGGGCGACTCCCTGGGCTCGTAGTGGACCGGGATCGGGCCGTCGGGCAGGGGCCCCCAGATGCCGCCCAGGCCATAGGCCTTCATGATGAAGGGCGTGTCGCCGGGGACGCCCACGGCGTGCACCTGGCCGGGCGCGACGGGCAGCATGTCGGGCACGTCCACGCCGGTCCACTTGCCCTGGGTCTCGTCCCACCACACCAGCGGCACCTTCGACCAGGGCCGGCCCTGCGGGTCGGCGGAGGCCCGGTTGTAGAGCACACGCCGGTTGGCCGGCCAGGCGAAGGCCCAGCCCAGGTGCAGGTAGTCGGCGGAGCCGTCGGCCTTGGCCTCGGTCCAGCCGTCGGGCCGGTTGGGGGCGGACCGCACGCGGGAGTCGGCCTTGTTGACGCCCTCCTCGGGGTAGATGCCGGAGTAGATCCAGCAGCCGCAGGCCGTGCTGCCGTCGTCCTTCAAGGCCCCGAAGCCGGGAACCGGCTTGCCGGTGGCGACCTCGTAGCCGTTGATCTCCTTCAGCACCTTGATGTGGTCGAAGTCGTTCGGGTTGTCGGGGTCGTCGTAGTCCCACACCAGGTGCTTGATCGGCAGGTCCTTGGCCGCGGTGGAGCCCTCGTAGAGCTTCTTCAGCCGCTTGCCGATCTGCACCATGTACCAGCCGTCGGAGTGGGCGTCGCCCATCGGCTCGATCATCTTGTGCTTCCACTGGATCAGCCGGTGGGTGTTGGTGAAGGAGCCCTCCTTCTCCAACGGGCCGGCGGCGGGGAGCAGGATGACCTCGGTCTGGATCTCCGCGGGGTTCATGCCCTCCAGCTTCCAGAACTCCGCGGTCTCGGTGAGGAACAGGTCGGAGACCACCAGCCAGTCGAGCTTGGCCAGGGCGGCCTGCACCTTGCGGGCGTTGGCCGAGCCCACCGCCGGGTTCTGGCCGACGACGATGAGCCCCTTGACCCGGTCGTCCAGGATGGCCTGGAAGATGTCGTAGTGGCTGTAGGTCTCGCCCGCCGCCATCTTCGGCAGGTAGTCGAAGCAGAAGTCGTTCTCGGGCGTCGCGTGCTCGCCCCACCAGGCCTTCAGCAGCGAGACCACGAACTTGGGCTTGTTCTCCCAGAAGCTGTTGCGCGTCGTGGTCTTGGCCAGGTAGTCCTGCAGCGACTTGTGGCTCTCGTTGGGCTGGCCGAGGTACCCGGGCAGGTCGTGGTAGAGGACCGCCAGGTCGGTCGCGCCCTGCACGTTGGCGTGGCCGCGCATCGCCGCGATGCCGCCGCCGGCGACGCCGATGTTCCCCAGCAGCATCTGCAGGATGGTCGCCGTCCGGATGTTCTGCACGCCCTTGGTGTGCTGGGTCCAGCCCATGGCGTAGACGAAGACCGCGGCCTTGCCGGGCACGCCCGTGGAGCAGACGATCTCGGCGAACTTGATGAAGTCCTCCACCGGGATGCCGGTGATCTCCGAGACCTTCTCGGGGGTGTACTCGGCGTAGATCCGCTTGATGTGCTGGAAGACGCACTGCGGGTGCTCCAGCGTCGGGTCCCGGAGCGGCTGGCCGTCGGGGCCGGTCTGGAACGCCCAGGTGGACTGGTCGTACCGGCCCTTGTCGGGATCCCAGCCCGAGAAGAGGCCGTCTTCGAACCGGAAGTCCGGGTGGACCAGGAACGAAGCGTTCGTGTACCGGACGACGTACTCGCGGTGAATCTTGTTGTGGGTGATCGCGTAGTTGATCAGCCCGCCGAGCACGGCGGTGTCGGTGCCGGAGCGGAAGGGGATCCACCAGTCGGCCTTGGAGGCCGTGCGGTTGTACCGGGGATCGACGCAGATCACCGTCGCGCCCTTCTGCTTGGCCCGCAGGAACCACTTGAACGAGATGGGGTGATTTTCAGCGGCGTTGGAACCCATGAACACGACCACGTCCGCGTTGGGGATGTCCCACAGGGCCGTGGTCATGGCGCCGCGGCCGAACGAAGTGCCCAGACCGGGCACGGTCGAGGAGTGTCATATCCGCGCGTGGTGCTCGAGGTACACCACGCCCAGGGCCCGCATCAGCTTGGTGATGAGGTAGCACTCCTCGTTGTCGATGCACGCCGAGCCGATGTGCGCGATGGACTCGGTCCGGTTGACCACCAGGCCGTCGGCGTTGCGCTCGACGAAGCCCGCGTCGCGGGTCTCCTTGATGCGCTGCGCGATCCGGTCGAGGGCCTCGTCGATGGAGATGTCCTCCCAGCGGTCGGAGCCGGGACGGCGGATCTTGGCCGTGAGCTGCCGGAGCGGGTTGGGCCGGCCCACGCCGTCGTACGCGAACTGCATGGTGGCCGCGCCCTTGG
The DNA here is from genome assembly GCA_003242675.1 of Bacillota bacterium. Next base: position 5,431 of record QGVE01000091.1, read on the forward strand.
GGCAGAGCGAGCCCTCGTTGATCGGGCTGTCGGGGTTGCCCTCCACCTGGAGCAGCTGGCCCTCCCGCACGTAGCCGATCAGGCCGCAGCCGACGGAGCAGTGGGGACAGACGCTGGGGACCTCCTTCGCCCTGGCGATGCGCGACTCGGTGACCTCCTGCGCCAGGGCCTCCCGCTCCTCGGCGAAGAGCAGCAGGGCCGCGCTGGCCGCCGACACGCCAGAGAGCTTCAGGAACTCACGGCGACTCAGGTTCATGCCTTGCCCCTCCTTGCCACGCGGTGGCCGGATGTGTACACAATGAGGCTGGTCGCTGTCCGCACGTATCCCACGAGGTCCATGCCCAGCTCGGTCGCCAGGGCCCAGGCCCGGTCGGTGGCCGCGGTGCGGGAGGCGCAGATCGGCGCGCCGAAGCGTGCCACCCGGGCGCACATCTCGGCGGAGATGCGGCCGGAGGTGAGCACCACCACCTGCGCCGGCGGCCAGGCGGCCAGCCGGGCCGCCCCGAGCACCTTGTCCACGGCCTGGTGCCGGCCGACGTCCTCGCGGACGATCTGCTCGCCCGTGTCCACCCGCACGGCCAGCGCGGCGTGCGTGCCGCCGGTCTCCTGGTAGAGCCGGGCCTGCGCCAGCATCTCCTGCATCCAGCGGAGCAGCTGCGCCTCGGTGACCACGGCGCCGGGACCGATTGGCCGGAGCGGCGCCGGGTCGCGCAGCCGCGCGACCGTGACGTGGACGGCCGACTCCGCCTCGTCGACGGCGAGGTGCAGGATCTCCTCGGGGCCGGCGACCACCCCTTCGCCGCAGAGCCGTCCCACCGCCCAGTCCGCCAGGTCCTGGGGGGTGGTCTGGGCCGTGAGCCAGACCTGCCCGTTCACAAGCAGCACGGTCCGCCGCTCGGCCGGGGCCCGGACGGCCGGGCGTGTGCAGACGGTGGCGGTGATGGCGTGCGCCTCCTTTCCGGGCTGCCTCCGGGGTACGCGCGGGACAGCAATCAGGTATCGGAATACATCTTATACGCCTTGTAAATGAAAGTGAACGAGTCCTACGGCGGCTCTTATCCCTGCCGTTCGGTGCCGATCGGTTCCCCGTTCGGTGACCGTTCGTCAGTTGTTGTGCCCGCAGCCGTGTAAGCATTTGGTTGTACGGGGGGTGTGGGCCGGTGGTGCTGGAGCGGCTGGCGGCATGGGCTGCGGGGCTGCCCGCCACCGGGTCGGAACCGGATCTGGCGGCCGCCGTGGCCCGGGCCGCGGTGGAAGGGCTGGGCTGCTCCGCCGCGGGGGTGCGCCGGGAGGGCCGCGCCGACTGGCTCGCCCGCGTTCCCGAAGGTGCGGCGATCGCCGGCGAGGTCCGCCTGCCGCTCGCCGGCGGTCTGGAGCTGGCGGTTGACGGCCCCTGCGGGGAAGGGCTCGCGCTTCTGGCCGTGGTGGCCGGCAAGCTCCTGGAGGCGGCCCGGGAGCGGGCACGCCTGGCCGAGCGCGCCGAGGCCGCGGAGCGGCGGGCCCGGGAGGCCCTGGAGCGGTACCGCAGCCAGACCGAGCGGCTGGCGGCGCTCCGGGTCGAGCTGGACGAGGCGCTGGAGCGCCACCTGCTCCTCAGCGAGCGGAACCGGATCGCGCAGGACCTGCACGACCGGGCCGCGCAGACCAGCTACCTGCTGGCCCTGAAGCTCGACTGGCTGCTCGGCGATCTGGACCCCGGCGACCCGCTGCGGGCGGAGCTGGAGCGGCTGAAAGGCCTCGCGGCCGAGGCGGCCGCGCAGACCCGGGAGGCGATCTTCGCCCTGCGGGCTCATGAACTCCGCGAGGGCGGGCTGCACGGCGGACTGCGGCGGCTGCTCGAGGAGGCGGAGGCGGAGGGGTTCACGACGCGCCTCACGGTCGCCGGCACCCCCAGGCCGCTGCCGGCCGAGGTGGAGGACGCCCTGTTCAAGGTGGGGCAGGAGGCGCTGACCAACGCCCGCAAGCACAGCCGGGGCAGCGCGATCATGGTGGCCCTGCGCTACGAGCCGGCCTGCGTCACCCTGGTCGTGCAGGATAACGGGGTGGGGATAAAGAACAGCACAGATCTTGAGAAAGCAGGAAGGTTTGGCATTCGTGGTATGCGTGAGCGGGTGGTCCGGCTGGGCGGCCGGCTGGAGCTGCTGGAAGGCGACGAAGGCGGACTCCTGGTCAGGGCCTCGGTCCCGCTGAAGGGGGTGGACACGCGTGCCCATCCGGATCCTCATCGTCGACGACCATGAACTGCTGCGGGAGGGGCTGAAGTCGCTGCTCTCCCGGGAGGAGGACATGGAGGTGGTGGGGGAGGCGGCAGGCGGCCGCGAGGCCCTTCAGCTCTGCCGGAGCCTGCGGCCGGATGTGGTGGTGCTGGACGCGCGGCTGCCGGACGTGGACGGCGTGGAGGTCTGCCGCCAGATTCAGGACGAGATGCCCGAGGTGGCCGTGCTGTTCCTCACGACGTACACCGACGCCGACCTGGTGCTGGGCGCGGTGCGGGCGGGCGCCCGCGGGTACGTGGTAAAGGACGTGCTGGGCATGGACCTGAAGCGGTCGATCCGGGCGGTGGCGCGGGGCGAGGTGGCCATGGACCCCAAGGTGGTGGGCCACCTGATCCAGCAGATGCGGTCGCCGTCGCCGCAGAAGGAGGACCGCATCCCCCTCAACCGGCAACAGCTGGCGATCATCCGCCTGGTGGCGCAGGGGTACACCAACCGGGAGATCGCCCAGCGGATGTTCCTCAGCGAGAAGACCGTGAAGGGCTACCTGGCCGAGGCCATGCGGCGGATGGGCGTCAAGAACCGCGTGGAGGCCGCGATGGTCGCGTCGAAGAACGGCTGGATCTGATCGGGGAAAAAAGTCGGGGCCCGGTCCGGAAGGACCGGGCCCTCGCTACTCGGGGGACTGGCCCGCCGCCTCGGCCAGGCGGCGGGCGAGGGCCTGGACGCGCTCGCCCAGCGCGTCGAGCCGCCGGTGCGCCTCCGCGGCGGCCTCGGCGCAGGCGAGGGCGCGGCGCGACCGGCCGGCGCCCGTGCTGACGTCCTCCGCCACCGCCTCCACGGCGGTGATGAGCTCCCGGGTCGCGTCGGAGGTCGCCCGCAGCCGCTCCGCGACCTCCTCGGCCATCTGGGTGAGGTCTGCCATCTGCTGGCTCACCGCGCCGGCCCGCGCCCCGCTCTCGTTCAGGATCGCGGCCAGGGTCCAGAGCCGCTCGGTGGCCTCGTCGATGCGGGCGCCGATCGCCCCCAGGGCCGCGTCGCACTCCGACACGGCCTGCCGGGCCTGGTCCAGGTCGGCGACCAGCCGGTCCGGGCGGGCGGAGCCGTCGCCGGACTCGGCGGGATCCACCTCCAGCCGCAGGAGCTCCAGGGCGCCGGCGGCGCGCAGCACGTCCTGCCGCCCCTGCCGGGCCGCGGCCATCACCGCCCGCAGGGCCTCCAGCACGGCGTTCAGGGAGGACCGGGACTCCTGCACGGCCTGGCTCACCAGGGCGACGATGCGGCCGGCGTGGCGGAGCGTGCGGGTCTGCTCATCGGTCCCGGCGTTCACGCGCGCCAGGGCGACCTCCAGGTCCCGCATGCGGCCCCGGGCCTGGCCGGTGGTCTCGCCGGCGCGCTCGGTGGCCTGCACGGCCTCTTCGGCGGCCGCCCGGGCGGCGTCGGCGGCCGCTCCCGCCTGCCGGCCGGCCCGCGCCAGCGCCTCTCCCGCGGCCTCCACCTCCGCGGCCAGGCCGGCCAGCTGCTCGTCCCGCTGCCGCAGCCGGTCGGCGAAGCGGTGGGCGACCAGGAGCGGCCCGGCGACGGAGAGGGCGGCGAGCAGCAGGGCCACGGCGGTCGAGACGGACGTCGTGCGGGCGAGCTGGGCGAAGGCGGCCTCGGGGATGCCGACGAAGGGCGCGGCGATCACCTGGCCGGAGGGGTCCCGGAGCGGGACGTAGATCGTGCGCTGCCACTGCCAGCCCCCGACGAGGGCCCGGCCCCGGTACTCCTGCCCGGCCCGCAGCCGCTCCATCACCACGTCGGAGTAGAGGGTGCCCACGGCGCGCCCGCCGGCCACCGCCGGCACCGTCGTCGTCACCCGGATGCCGTCGAGCGCGATGGAGGCGTCCACCCGCAGGCCCTGGGTGGAGCGCTGCAGGACCTCGTCGACGATCGCGTGGTCATTGTTGAGGATGTTGCTGACCAGCACGGCGCCGAGCACCCGGCCGTCCTCCGCCCGCACCGGGGCCGCCCCCACGAGGGCCAGGGCGTCCTCCAGCATCTGGCCGGTGCGCGGGTCCTGGGAGCCGGGCGTCTCCAGGACGGGCAGGCGCACCTGGGCCTGGATCGCCGCCGGCTCGCCGGTCAGCTCCTCCGCGGTGATCACCACCGGCGACTGGGCCGGCACGCCCGAGGAGAGCACCAGGTCCACCAGGCCGCCGTAGCGCAGCCGGTCGCCCGCCGAAGGCGATCCGGCGCGGGCGACCACCCGCCCGTCGGCGCCGACCACGGCGATCAGGTCGGCCCCCGGAAGGGCGCGCTGGAACTCGTCGAGGACGGGGCCGGCGTCCTCCCCGCGGGTCAGGGCGCCGACCACGGCCGGGTGGGCCGCCAGGGCGACGGCGCGGTCGCGCATGCGCGCGAGGCTGGCGTCGATCAGGGACTGCTCCAGGTTGATCGCCAGGCTGAGCGCCTCGTCGATCTCCCGGTCCATCTGGCGCTGCACCACGCCGTTCAGGTAGAGGCTGACCCCCAGCAGCAGGGCGGCGGGCACCAGCGAGGCGGCCGCCACCAGGACGAGGATGCGGCTCCGGAAACGGCGGGCGGGGCGAGCCTGCAAGGGCGCACACCTCCTCTGGTCAGCGGATGCGGCCGCCGGCCGTGTAGACCACCATCCGGTCCGGGCGCTTGGCGTACCCGGCGAGGTCGACCGCGAGGGCCTCGGCCAAGGCGACCGCCTCATCGGTGGCGGCCGAGAGCGAGGCCGCCACGCCGATCCCGGCCCGGGCGACCTTCCGGCAGATCTCGCAGGAAATGCGGCCGGTGGCCAGCAGGACCGTCTCCGCCGCCGGCCAGCCGGCGCGCAGCCATGCCCCGAGGGCCTTGTCGACGGCGTTGTGCCGCCCGATGTCCTCGCGGACCAGCAAGGAGCCGGAGGGCACGTGCACGACGGCCGCGGCGTGCATGCCCCCGGTCGCGGCGTAGAGCGGGGCGGCCGCCTGCATCTGCCGCATCCAGGCGGCGATCTGCTGCCGGGTGACGGCGGGGCCGGCGGGCACGGGCCGGAGCGCCGCGGCGTGGGCCGCGGGATCGAAAGCGGTGCCGCGCCCCGGGGCGGGGCTCCGGTAGCGCGCGGCGGCCCGGTCCAGGCGGGCGAGGAGCGCCGCGTCCACGGCGGCGTCCACGACGCAGGCGGCGGCGTCCACCTGCACCGCCAGCACGTCGCCGGGGCCGTCGACGATGGCCTCGGTGTAGAGGAAGCCCAGGACCCAGTCCTCCAGGTCGACGGGGGTCGTCGCGATCCGCACAAGCTCTCGCCCGCTCACGCGCAGCACCGTCTCGCGCTCGCTGGGCATGGGGTGGGGCGGCTGCATGACAGGTCTCCCTTTCACGGCCCGGGGGCCGGAATTGCGTCAAGTCTGTATCAATGATGTTCGCGCGTTACGTGCCGGGGGACAAGTCCCCGGCGGTTCCCGCCGC
>QGVE01000092.1 GCA_003242675.1 Bacillota bacterium
CTCCTGCGCACGGCCCTGAAGGCCGTCCACTTCGCCTGGACCCGCCCGGGGGTCTATCGGTTCGTCGCCCGGACGGCCTACCTGGGCGCAAGGCCGTTCCTCCGCCGGCGGGCCGACGGCAGCGAGTACCTGGGGAGCCTGCCCTCCATCGCCGCGGGGTGGACCAACACCCGCACCCTGCCCGCCCCGGCGCGCAAGCCCTTCCACCAGCGCTGGGCCGAGCTTGAGCGAGAGGAAGGTGCGAAGTAGATGACCAGTGAACGGGAATTCCTGGCCGCCGTGGCCGCCCAGCTCGGCCGCGCGCCCCTGGACGCTCCGCCGGCCTTCACGCCGTCCCGGCCGCTGCCCGCCATCGGCCCGGAGGACCCGGAGGCCCTGGCAGACCGGTTCCAGCAGGAGCTGGAGAGGATCAGCGGCGCCGTGCACCGGGTGAGCGACCCTTCTCAGGTGGCCCCGACCGTTCTGCGCATCCTGGAAGAAGTCCTCGGGGAGGGCCGCGGCGCCGGCCCGGAGGCGGCCGGGCAGCCGAACCGGCTGGTCGCCCGCTGGGCGGACCCCCTCCTGGACGGCTTCGGCCTCGACGAGGCGCTGGCGCAGGCCGGCTGGCGGGTGGTCACGTTTGCGGAAGGGGGCGACGGCCGCGCCTTCGTGGAGCAGGTGGAGCGGGCCGCGGCCGGCATCGTCGCCGCCGACGCGGGCATCGCCGAGACCGGCACGATCGTGCTGCTGAGCGGCCTCACCCGCGGCCGCACCGTGAGCCTGCTGCCCCCGCTCCTCATCGCCCTGCTGCGAAAGGAGCAGATCGTCTTCGACAGCGCCCGGGTCTTCCGGCGGCTCACGCAGGGGCCCATGCCGTCGCAGGTGATCTTCAAGTCCGGCCCCAGCCGCAGCTCGGACATCGAGAACGACCTGACGATCGGCGTCCACGGCCCCGGCCACCTGCACGTGATCCTGCTCTGAGGCACAGCAAAACCCCGGCCTGCCCACCAGGCCGGGGTTCTTGCGTCTAGTCCTTGTCCTGGTCCAGCACACCGGCGGCCCGCAGGCGGGCGATCGCCCGGCGCAGCGCCGCCTCGGCGCGCGCCCGGTCGATGTCGGCCTTGGCGTCCCGCCACCGGGCCCCGGCCCGCTTTTTGGCCCCCATCGCCCGCATCCCGTCGATGGACCCCGCCAGCTCGGCGGCGTCGGCCAGGACGGTGATCCGGTTGTTCGCGACCTCCACGAACCCGCCGGTCACGGCCGCCCGCTTGAACACGCCGTCCTGCTTGTACCGCAGCACGCCGATGCGCAGGTTCGCGACCATGGGCGCGTGGTTCTTCAGGATGCCCATCGAGCCGTCCACCACCGGAACCACCACGGCGTCCGTCGGCGCGTCCTTCAGCACCGTGTGCTCCGGGGTGATGATGGTCAGCGACATGTCGGCCATGCTAGCTCACCTCGGCCAGCAGCCTCTTGCCCTTCTCCACCGCCTCCTCGATGGTGCCGACCATGTAGAACGCCTGCTCGGGCAGGTCGTCGTGCTTGCCCTCGAGGATCTCCTTGAAGCCCTTGACCGTGTCCTTCGGGTCGACGAACACGCCGGGCAGGTTGGTGAACTTCTCCGCGACGAACATCGGCTGCGACAGGAAGCGCTCGATCTTGCGCGCCCGGGCCACGATCAGCTTGTCCTCGTCGGAGAGCTCATCCATGCCCAGGATGGCGATGATGTCCTGCAGCTCCTTGTACCGCTGCAGCACCTTCTGCACGCCGCGCGCGACCTCGTAGTGCTCCCGGCCCACGATGTTCGGGTCGAGGATGCGGGAGCTGGAGTCGAGCGGGTCGACCGCCGGGAAGATCGCCTTCTCGAACACGGCGCGGGAGAGAACCGTCGTCGCGTCCAGGTGGGCGAAGGTCGTGGCCGGCGCCGGGTCGGTCAGGTCGTCGGCCGGGACGTAGATCGCCTGGACCGACGTGATCGAGCCGTTCATGGTCGAGGTGATGCGCTCCTGCAGGTAGCCCATCTCCGTGGCCAGGGTCGGCTGGTAACCCACGGCGGAGGGCATGCGGCCGAGCAGGGCCGACACCTCGGAACCGGCCTGCGTGAAGCGGAAGATGTTGTCGATGAAGAGCAGCACGTCCAGGCCCATCTCGTCCCGGAAGTACTCGGCCATCGTCAGGCCGGTCAGGGCCACGCGCATGCGGGCGCCGGGCGGCTCGTTCATCTGGCCGAACACCATCGCCACCTTGTCGATGACGCCGGCCTCGATCATCTCGTGGTACAGGTCGTTGCCCTCACGGGTGCGCTCGCCCACGCCGGCGAAGATCGAGTAGCCGCCGAACTTGTAGGCGATGTTGTGGATGAGCTCCTGGATCATGACCGTCTTGCCCACGCCGGCGCCGCCGAACAGGCCGATCTTGCCGCCGCGGGGGTACGGGCAGAGCAGGTCGATGACCTTGATGCCGGTCGGCAGCATCTCCTGGGCAGGGTTGACCTTGGCCACGCCGGGCGGCTCCCGGTGGATCGGCAGCTTCACCGGGCTGTTGACGGGCCCCTTGCCGTCGATGGGCTCGCCCAGCACGTTGAAGATCCGGCCCAGCACCGCCTCGCCGACGGGCACCGTGATCGGCGCCTGCGTGTCGTAGACGATCTCGCCCCGCCGCAGGCCGTCGGTGGAGTCCATGGCGATGCAGCGGACCTGGTTGTTGCCGAGGTGCTGCGCGACCTCCAGGGTCAGGTTGATGTTGCCCTTCTCGCCGCCGTTGCGGATCACGAGGGCGTGGTTCAGCTTCGGCAGATGGCCGTCAGGGAACTCCACGTCGACGACGGCGCCCATGATGGCCAAAACCTTGCCAATCGGTTCGCTCACTGCGGGTTTCCCTCCTCTTCTCAGGAAGCCGGCCTAGCCCTTGAGGGCGTTGGCGCCGCCCACGATCTCGGCGATCTCACGCGTGATGGAGGCCTGGCGGGCCCGGTTGTACGCCAGGGTCAGCTTGGCGATCATCTCTTCCGCGTTGTCCGTGGCGTTGCCCATGGCCGTCATCCGGGCGCCGTGCTCCGACGCCTTCGACTCCAGCAGGAGCTGGTAGAACATCGTCTCGGCGTACCGGGGCACCAAGGTGTCCAGCACCCGCTCCGGAGACGGCTCGTAGATGTAGTCCATCGGCGTGTGGCCGTGCTCCGCCTCCACGGGCTGGATCGGGAGCAGCTGCATCTCCTTCGGCCGCTGCGTCACGGCGTTGACGAACTCCGTGTAGATCACCCGCACCTCGTCGACCTCGCCCGAGAGGTACAGGTCGACGATCTTCGACAGGATGGAGCGGGCGAGGGCGAAGGTGATGTTGTCGCTCAGGTTGACGAACTCCAGCACGGGCTGGATCTTGCGCTTGACGAAGTAGTCCCGCCCCTTGCGCCCGATGCAGATGAGCTTCGTCGGCCGGCTCTCGGCCGACAGGGCCTGGTGCGCCCTGCGGATGACGTTGATGTTGAAGGGGCCGGCCAGGCCCCGGTCGGCGGTGATGACCACGTACGCGACGGTCGGCGTGCCCTCGGTCCGCCGCTCCAGCAGCGGGTGGCTCACCCCGGCCCCGGCCTGCAGCAGGTGGCTCAGGGTCTTGGCCAGCTCCCGGGAGTACGGCCGGGCGTTCAGCACGCTCTCCTGCGCCCGGCGCAGCTTGGCCGCGGCGACCAGCTTCATCGCCTTGGTGATCTGCTGCGTCGCCTTGACGGCCCGGATGCGCCGCTGTACGGCTTTCTTGTTCTCAGCCAAGCCGGCTCACCACCCCTACTGGTTGGCAGCCTGGGCGGCAGCCCGCTGGCCGTAGCCCTTCTTGAACGCGTCCATCGCGGCCCGGACCTCCGGCTCGACGTCCTTCCACCTGGCCACCGGGATCTTCTTCAGCAGGTCGGCGTGGTTGGCCTTGAAGTAGGTGTGCAGCTCCTCCTCGAACCGCTGCACCTCCTCCAGCGGCAGGTCGTCCAGGTAGCCGTTGGTCGCGGCGAAGATGGAGAGCACCTGCAGCTCCACCGGCAGCGGGTGGTACTGCGGCTGCTTCAGGATCTCGACGGTGCGCTGGCCGCGGATGATGCGGGCCTGGGTCGCCTTGTCCAGGTCGGAGCCGAACTGGGCGAAGGCGGCCAGCTCGCGGTACTGGGCCAGGTCGAGCTTCAGCGTGCCGGACACCCGCTTCATGGCCTCGATCTGCGCCGCGCCGCCCACGCGGGACACCGAGATGCCGACGTTGATGGCCGGGCGGACGCCGGCGTAGAACAGGTCGGAGTCCAGGAAGATCTGGCCGTCCGTGATGGAGATGACGTTGGTCGGGATGTAGGCCGACACGTCGCCCGCCTGCGTCTCGATGATCGGCAGGGCGGTCAGCGACCCGGCGCCGTACTCGTCGCTCATCTTCGCAGCCCGCTCCAGCAGGCGGGAGTGCAGGTAGAAGACGTCGCCGGGGTACGCCTCGCGGCCGGGCGGGCGCCGCATGAGCAGCGACATCTCGCGGTAGGCGACGGCGTGCTTCGAGAGGTCGTCGTACACGATGAGGGCGTGCATGCCGTTGTCGCGGAAGTACTCGCCCATCGCGCAGCCCGCGTACGGCGCGAGGAACTGCAGCGGGGCGGGGTCGGAGGCCGTCGCCGCGACGACGATGGAGTACTCCATCGCGCCGGTCTCCCGCAGCTTCTGCACGACGCCGGCGATGGTCGAGGCCTTCTGGCCGATGCCGACGTAGATGCAGATGCAGTTCTGCCCCTTCTGGTTGATGATCGTGTCGACGGCGATGGCGGTCTTGCCGGTGCCGCGGTCGCCGATGATCAGCTCGCGCTGGCCGCGGCCGATCGGGGTCATCGAGTCAATGGCCTTCAGGCCGGTCTGCAGCGGCTCGTGCACCGACTTGCGCGTGATGACGCCCGGCGCCTTCCGCTCGACCGGCAGGTACATGTCGGTCTCGATCGGGCCCTTGCCATCCAGCGGCTGCCCCAGCGCGTTCACGACGCGGCCGATCAGCGCCGGGCCCACCGGCACCTCCACGACGCGCCCGGTCCGCCGGACCTCCATGCCTTCCTTGATGTCCTCGTCGGGACCCAGGATCACGACGCCGACGTTGTCCTCTTCCAGGTTGAACGCCATGCCCATGATCCCGTTGGGGAACTCCACCAGCTCGGAGGCCATGCAGGACTCCAGGCCGTAGACGCGGGCGATGCCGTCGCCGACCTGGATGACCCGGCCGACGTTGGAGGTCTCGATCTCGGTGGAGAAGCGCTGGATCTCCTGCTTGAGAATGGCGGAGATCTCTTCAGGCCGAATGCTCATCCCCTGTGTCACCCCTCGCTGACGTTGGATTGCGCGCTGACCAGCCGCTCGTGCAGGCGGCGCAGGCGGGTGCGCACGGAGCCGTCCATGAGCGTGTCGCCCACCCGCACGGCCAGGCCGCCGATCAACTCGGGGGCGACCTGGGTCCTCAGCTTCACGCGCTTGCCCAGTTTGGCGGAGAGCTTCGCCTCCAGGTTCCGGGCCGTCTCCTCGGCCAGCGGAACGGCAGAACGGACCTCGACCTCGACGATGCCCATGGCCTCGTTGGCCAGGTCCTGGAACGCGCGGTACATGGCGGGCAGGTACGGCTCCCGCCGCTTCTGCACCACCACGTAGAGAAAGTGCAGCACCAGCGGGGAGATCTTGCCCTCGAACACGTCGGTGAGCACCGCGCGCTTCTGGGAGGGCGAGATCCGCTGGTCGTTCAGGAACGCCCGCACGAAGCTGTTGGCTTCGAACATCTGGACCACGAGCTCAAGCTCGCGGCTTACCTGATCCAGGAGCCCCTTCTCCTGGGCCAGCTCGAAGAGGGCCCTGGCGTAGCGACGGGCGACGGCGTGGCTGATCATCAGTGCTTCGTCACCTCGGCCACGACGCTTTCGGCGAGCCGGCGATGCTCGGCGTCGTCCAGGCTCTTCTCGATGACCTTGCCGGCCACCAGGACCGCCAGGTCGGCGACCTCACGCCGCAGCTCGGCGATGGCCTTCGCCTTCTCCCGCTCGATCGTCTGGGTGGCCTGCTCCAGCATCTCCGCCGCCCTGGCCCGGGCTTCGGACTCGATCTGCTCCTTGATCGCGTTGGCGTTCTTGACGGCGGTGTTGATGATCTCCTGCGCCTCGCGCTGGGCGTTGGCGATCTGCGCCTCGAACTCCCGGCGCAGCCGCTCGGCCTCCGCCCGGTCCTCGGCGGCCTTCCTCAGGTTGGCGTTGATCTCGTCTTCGCGGGCCTGAATGGCGCCGATGAGGGGTTTGTAGAGGAGCCTTTGAAGGATGAATAACAAAACAGCAAAGCTGATAATGGTCCAGATCAGCTCGTTCAGCTCGGGGAAGATGCTGATCTCCTGCCCGGCCGCGAGCGTGAATAACGTCAGGTCCAAAAAGTGTTCCCCCCCTCTCTAGTAGGGGGCGACCGGAGATCACTAGCCCCGGGTCGCCCCCCTTCGAGCCTAGGCGATCGTCCAGAGACCTTAGCCCAGCATGAAGATGATGAGCAGACCGATCAGCAGGCCGTAAATCGCGATGGCCTCCATCAGCGCGAGCGAAACGATGAGCGCGCCGCGGACGTCGTTGGCCGCTTCCGGCTGGCGCCAGATGGCGTCCATCGCCGCGGTGGTCGCCTTGCCCTGAGCAACGGTCGCGCCGATCGCGGCAACCGAGATGCTGAGCGCGGCGGCCAGAGCGATCCATGCGGTTTCGGTCATGGTGCGGGTTCCCTCCTTCTCGAACGAGAGAGTCAGTTCGCGAATCTGCTGCGGGCGCGGAGGCCCTATCGAATCAATCCTCCCTGGAGTAGAGGAAGGGACCGCCTTCCCTAGAGGGGGAGGAAAGTTGATACCAAACTCGACCGCGCCCTAATGGGCGGGGACAGGCTGGTGCTCCGCCTCCCCCTCGGGGTGAGGCCCGTGAGCATGGTGCGCCTCCAGCACGCCGCCGATGTAGATGGCCGTGAGGGTGGTGAAGACCACCGCCTGCAGCGCGCCGAACACCAGGCTCAGCACCATGATCGGGATCGGGGCGAACATCGGGGCGAGGAAGATGATCACCGCCAGCAGGGTCTCCTCGCCGAAGATGTTGCCGAAGAGACGGAGCGAGAGCGAGAACGGGCGCACGAACTCCTCCAGGAGCGACAGGGGACCCAGGTGGAGGATGTGCTTCAGCCACCCGCCGACCCCCAGCGAGCGGATGGCGATCACCTGCACGGCGATGGCCACCACGATGCCGAGGCCCAGCGTCGTCCCCCAGCGGCCCGTCGGAGCAAATATCGTGTAACCGGCCGTGGGCAGCAGGCCCGAGTAGTTGGAAAAGAGGATGAACAGGAACAGCGTACAGAGCAGGGGCATGTACTGCCGGGCGTACTGCCGGCTGCCGATGAAGGAGGCGAACCAGCCTTCCAGGAAGTCCATCAGCAGCTCCAGCGCGCCGCGCAGCCTGCTCGGACGGCCGCTCAGCACGGTCCGGTTGATGATGAACCCCAGGATCACCAGCACGGCGACGATGATCCACTGCGTGATGATCATGTTGTTGATTTCCAGCAGCTGGTCCTCGCCAAACAGCGTGCCCTTCAGCCAGGGGAGGGCCCAGGGCTGGTGAATGTGAAACTCCCTCGCGCCTTCCGCTGCCGCAAGGCTGAACAGGAACGGCGTCACTCCAGTTTCCCCCCCTTCCGGGCGTAGACGTGGAAAAGAGAGGCTTTGACGGCGACCGTGAGCGACAAGGCCGCTGCGGTCAGGGCGTATCCGCTGCGCACGATCACGTAGAACAGGACCAGCGCCGCGGCGTCCAGCAGGTACCGCACAAAAAAAACGAAGCCAATACCGCGCAACGTCTCCACACCGGCGGCTCGGTTATTGGCCATCTTGCGAAAGAGCAGGAGGTTCGTAAGGCATCCCCAGGTGCATCCAAACAGGATTCCGGCTACGACATCTTCGGCCAAGACGACCCTCCCCTGGCGGGGTCAGGGCTTTCCGTCCCGCTTCTCCTGCGCGTCCTCCCTCTTCGCCGCCTTTTCCGCCCGTTCGATGGCGTTCAGCCGGCGAATGAGCCCGTTAAACGCCACCGCCAGCCCGAGAAGGATGCCGGCGATGAGAAACCCCGGTGCGGTGTGAAGCTTCCCGTCGAGCCACCAGCCGAGCCCCCCGAAAAGCCCCAGCGAGGCCAGCAGCGTGTACCCGAAGTCGACCGCCACCAGGAGGTAGGGCGACCGTCGGGGGGATCGGCGATGCACTCTGGCGCTACCTCCTCCGCCGCCAGAATGGGCTGAAATCCCTACGGCTGATTATACTTAGACGCCTTGAAAAAGACAAGAACAGAAACCCACCGAGCAGCACCATGTTAACCATTCCATGTTGTTAGCCTTCCGATAACGCCCCGGCATGGGTCCCCGGCCCAGCGGCCTTGGCGAAAAGCGGTGGGCCTCCAGGCAAAGGCCGGGGACGCCCCCGGCTCAATGGCCCATTGCTACCTTCCGGCGCCCGGCGAAAACTCCTCCGGCTTGTCGGGCCGGAACCCGAAGTACCAGCCCAGGTACTCGGCGATCCGCCGGCTCGCCTGCCCGTCGCCGAAGGGGTTCTGGGCGCGGGCCATCCGCTGGTGGAGCTCCCGGTCGGTGAGCAGCCGCTCCCCCGCGCGGTAGACCCCCTCGTAGCTCGTGCCGGAGAGCAGGATGACCCCCGCTTCCAGCGCCTCCGGCCGCTCCGTCGTCTCCCGCATCAGGATGTGGGGCACGCCCATCGACGGGGTCTCCTCCTGGATGCCGCCCGAGTCCGTCATCGCCATGTAGGACCTGGCCGCGAGGTGAATCAGGTCCGGGTACGGCAGGGGGTCCAGGAGCAGGATCCGGGGATGGCCGTCCAGGATCGGCCAGGCCAGCTCCCGCACGGCCGGGTTCAGGTGGACCGCGTAGACCAGGAGGACGTCGGGGAAGCGGTCGACCAGGTCGCGCACCGCCCGGAACATGTTCCGCATCGGCTCCCCGATGTTCTCCCGGCGGTGGGCCGTCATCAGCACCACCCGGTAGCGGGTGAAGTCGATCTGCCGGAGCGCCGGCACGGTGAAGGTGTGCGGCCGGCGGAGCACGGCGAGGGCGGCGTCGACGCCGGTCTGCCCCGTGACGAAGATCGTCTCCGGGTCGATCCGCTCCGCGATCAGGTGCTCCCTCGCCCGGGGCGTCGGGGCGAACTGGATGTCCGCGATGATCCCCGCGATGCGCCGGTTGATCTCCTCCGGGTACGGGTTGTACTTGTTGAAGGTGCGCAGCCCGGCCTCCACGTGCCCGACCGGGATCTTGTGGTAGAAGGCCGCGAGGGCTCCGGCCGCGGTGGTGCTGGTGTCGCCGTGGACCAGCACCAGGTCCGGCCGCTCGCGGGCGAGCAGCTCGTCCAGGCCGGAGAGCGCCCGCACCATGATGTCCGTCAGGGTCTGCCGGGGCCGCATGATGGCCAGGTCGTAGTCCGCGGTAAGGCCGAAGGCCGCGAAGACCTGGTCCAGCTGCTCCCGGTGCTGGCCGGTGGAGACCACCAGCGTCTCGAACCAGTCCGGATGGCTGCGCAGGGCCTGCACGACCGGCGCCATCTTGATGCCCTCGGGCCGGGAGCCGAAGATTGCCATGATTTTCCGGCGCTGTGCCACACCGTCGCCTCCCCGTCCGCCCCCGGGCGCCGGGCGGCCCGGGGACGGCGTGCTATCCGGGAAAAGGGGTAAGAGGTTGCCCTCTTACCCCTTCTCCCAGGGTATGCTCTTGTCCTTGTCCCTCAATCCGTCAGTGGCCCGGGTGCTTGTGCCGGGTCTCCGTGACCTCCAGGAGCCCCAGGCGGCGGGCTGCCCCCAGCACGGCCGTGAGCACGACGGCCACGATGATCATCGCCTGGGCGAAGTTCACCTCGGTCAGGACGACCGCGGAGACCCCCAGCGCGGCCGAGACGGCCCACATGACCAGCACGGTCGTGCGGTGCGAGAGCCCCATCCGGAGCAGCCGGTGGTGCAGGTGGTCCTTGTCCGCCTGCCCGATCGGCAGCCCGGCGGCGATCCGCCGCACGATGGCGAAGGCCGTGTCGAAGATGGGCACCGCCAGGGCCAGCACCGGCACCAGCACGGAGACGGCCAGGGCGCTCTTCATCACGCCCTCCACCGAGATCGCCGCCAAGGTGAAGCCCAGGAACATGGAGCCGGCGTCGCCCATGAAGATCTTGGCGGGGTTGAAGTTGTAGCGCAGGAAGCCCACCGCCGAACCGGCCAGGGCCGCCGAGAGCAGGATCGCCGACGGCCGGCCCTGCTGCAGCGAGACCACCAGCAGGGTCAGGGCCGCGATCGTGGAGATGCCGGCCGCCAGGCCGTCGAGGCCGTCGATGAAGTTCATCACGTTGATGAACGAGACGATCCAGAGGATCGTCAGCGGCCCCGCCAGCGGCCCGAACGACACCCACCGATCGCCCAGCGGGCTGTAGATGTAGCTCACCTGCAGCTGCCAGTAGGGCACGTAGACCATCAGGGCGGCGATGGCCAGCTGGCCGAGGAACTTCGTCCGCGGCCGCATCGGCACCCGGTCGTCCCGGATCCCCAGCAGCACCAGCAGGCCGCCGCAGACCAGGATGCCCACCACCTGCGGATCGCCCAGGCCGCCGGAGAGGATCATCGCCAGGGCGAAGGCGACGTACATCGCCAGCCCGCCCAGGAAGGGCTTCGGCTCGGTGTGGACGCTGCGCTGGACCACCGGAGCCACCGTGCCCGTGCGCAGGGCGAGTCTGCGCGCCAGCGGCGTGAGGAGCAGCGACGCGACGAGCGCCGCCGCGAAGGCGAGGCCAGCCTGCTGCAGCATATGTGACTCATCTCCCTACGGAACGGAGGGTCCGCCACCGTGGACCCGCGCGACATAATGCCGCACTCCGACCCTCGTTATTCTAAACACATAAACTTAGCTTGTAAAGCTCAGGAACCGCTGGAAGGCGTGAACCGCTCCATGACCACGCCGGCTTGCCGGGCCATTTCGAGGCCGATCTGCTCCGTGTACTCGTCCATGTACACAATCCGCTCGATGCCCGCCGCGATCAGCATCTTGGCGCAGTGCACGCACGGGC
>QGVE01000093.1 GCA_003242675.1 Bacillota bacterium
GGTGGTCCCGGCCGGTGCGCGCACCGACCGGCATCAGCACGGACTGGCCCACCCCGGGGCCTGTCACAGATATATACGGTTGGACAGGCGTAAACGCGCGAAACCGGGACCGGCCCGCACCGGTCCCGGTTCCCTACACGCGTCGGATCTGCGCCCCCAGAGCGGCCAGCTTCTGCTCCAGGTTCTGGTAGCCCCGGTCGATGTGGTAGATGTCCTCGATGGTGGTCTCCCCCTCGGCCCGGAGGCCGGCGAGGATGAGGGCCATCCCTTCCCGGAGCGCCGGACAGACCACCGTCGCGCCCGAGAGCGACTCCACCCCCTGCACCACCGCGGTCCGCCCCTCGGTCTTGATGTGTGCACCCATGCGGCGCAGCTCGTCGGCGACCTTGAACCGGTTCTCGAAGATCGTCTCCGTGATGATGCTGGTCCCTTCGGCCGTGGCCGCCAGGGCCATCATCTGCGGCTGCATGTCGGTGGGAAAGCCGGGGTAGGGCAGGGTCTTGATGTCCGCCGCTTTCAGCCGACGGGGACCCACCGCGGTGAGCGCGGTGCCGTACTCCCGGATGGTCGTTCCCATCTCCCGCAGCTTCGCCGCCACCGCGTCCACGTGCTCGGGGATCACCCCCCTGACGGTCACCTGTCCGCCGGTGACCGCCGCCGCCGCCAGGAAGGTGGCGGCCTCGATGCGGTCGGGGATGACGGTGTGCTCCGCCGACCCGAGCCGGGTCACGCCGTCGATGCGGATCACGTCGAGCCCGGCGCCGCGGACCTTCGCCCCCATCTTGTTGAGGAACGCCTGCAGGTCCACGATCTCGGGCTCGCGCGCCGCGTTGCGGATCACCGTCGTGCCCTCCGCCAGCACGGCCGCCATCATCAGGTTCTCCGTGGCGCCGACGGACGGGAAGTCGAGGTAGATCTCCGTGCCCCTGAGCCGCCGGGGAACGCTGGCTTCGATGTAGCCGAACCGCTCCTCAATGCGGGCGCCGAGGGCCTCCAGCCCGCGGAGATGAAAATCGATCGGCCTCGGGCCGATCGCGCAGCCGCCGGGATAGGAGATGCGGATCTTGCCGACGCGGGCCAGGAGCGGCCCCATCAGGAAGATGGAGGAGCGCATCTCGCGGGTGAAGTCCGCCCCGACCTCCTGGCCGTTCAGTCCGTTTGCCCGGATGCGCAGGGTCCGCCCCGCGATGCCCGCGGGCCCTTCCTCCACGCGGGCCCCCAGCTTCTGCAGGATCTCGACCATCACCGCCACGTCGCGGATCATCGGCGCGTGGTGGATCACCGACTCGCCGGACGTCAGGAGCGCCGCCGCCAGGATCGGAAGGGCGGCGTTCTTGGCCCCGCTGATCGGCACCTCTCCCTGCAGGCGGCATCCCCCTGTGACCACGTAGCGCTCATGTTGCTTCACCGCACATGCGACCTCCTGCGGCCGGAGCCGTGCGCCGGAAGGCCGGCCGGATCTTCGCCCCGGCTTCCCGCCGCACCTCCGAACCGCCGTTCAACGGTACTGCGAACCCGGTCCATCCGCGTCCGCACATCCCTCGCCATGGCCCGGCTCCGACTGGCGATGAGCCACCTCGACCGCGACGGGCCGAGGTCCCCTGAAGATTCGCGGGGCCCGGGCGCTCCAGGCGCCCGCCGCCCCCTCGCGGTGGCCGCCGCGGCCACCGGTGCCGGGGCGCTGCCGTGCGCACCGGCTCAGCGACACCTATGTGAGCTTGGCAGGTTGCAGCCACCTCCGACGCGGACCGTGCTGCCGTGGGCGGCGATCCGGGCGAACTCGCCGGTGAGGCCTGGCACCGGCCCGCAGACCCCCTCGTCGGAGGACAACCGGTTGCTGCCGAGGATGTAAACGGGATGTGTGGACGTCTGGTGCTTCAGGGGTTCGGCCGGGCAAATCCGGCCCGGGTCGCGGATTATGCTACGCATCCGTCCGGCGATGGGTGACAGGGACAGCCCCTCGGGCCTGCCGGGCGATGCCGATGATCCGCTGCGCGATGGTCCGGGCGGCGTCGGGATCGGCCAGCTCGGCCAGGGCGGCCCGCATGCGCTCCGCCAGGGCCTGGTCGGTGAGGAGCCGCGTCAGGGCCGCCGCGAGGTCGGCCGGCGTGAGGTTGGCCTCCCTGAGCACAATCGCCGCCCCCCGCCGCTCCAGGGTCCGGGCGTTCCACTCCTGGTGGTTGTGGGTGACGTTGGGGCTCGGGATCAGCACGGCGGGCAGGCGGCGCACCTGGATCTCGGCCAGGGTCAGGGCCCCGGCCCGGAACAGCCCTGCGTCGGCCGCCGCGTAGACCTCGGGCATGTTGTGGGCGTAGGGGATGAGCGTCACATGCGGGGCGGCCTCCCCATACTGCGCCCTGACCTGGTCGAAGTAGCGCTCCCCGGTGATGTGCACCACCTTCAGGCCCGGCACCTCCAGCCGCAGGACGGCCTCCGCCGCGATGCGGTTGAAGTCCCGGGCCCCGCCGCTGCCGCCCATGATCAGGAGCACCCGGTCCTCGGGCGACAGGCCGAGGGCCGCCCGGCCCGCCTCCCGGGAGGCGGATGCGATCTCAGGCCGGACGGGGTTGCCCGCGCGGATGATGCGCACGCCCTGCGGGAAGTGGGCGCGCGCCTCTTCATACGGCACAAAGACCGCCGTGGCCCACCGGGAGGCCAGGCGGTTGGTGACCCCGGGGAAGGCGTTCTGCTCCTGGATGACCAGGGGGACCCGGGCGAGCCGGGCGGCCAGCAGCACCGGGCCGGCGACGAAGCCTCCGGTGCCGATGACGATGTCCGGGCGGAACCGCCGGATGTGCCCCAGGGCCTCCAGCACCCCGCGCGCGGCCCGCAGGGCGCCGCGCGCCCGCTGCAGGAGCCCGAGGTTGACCACCCCACCGCTGGAGATGGCGGCGAAAGGGATGCCGCTCCGGGGCACGATGGCCGCCTCGCGCCCGGTGCGGGTTCCCACGTAGAGCAGCTCTGCCTCCGGATCCTGCTCGGCCAGGGCGCGGGCGATGGAGAGGGCCGGGTAGATGTGGCCGCCGGTGCCGCCACCGGTGATCAGGTATCGCATGGAAGGACCTCCTTCAAGTCCGTTGCCGGCTTCCGGCGCGCCCCTGGCCCGGCGGACCGGCCGCCGCTAACTCTGGCAGTACCGGGAGACCCCGAGCAGGATGCCCACGCCGGAGAGCGTGATGAGCAGCGAGGTGCCGCCGTAGCTGAGGAACGGCAGCGGGATGCCCGTGGACGGGATGGATGCGGTGACGACGGCGATGTTCAGGGCCGCCTGCAGCGTGATCAGCGAGGTGACCCCTGCCGCCAGCAGGCTCGAGAACCGGTCCGGCGCCTGGATGGCAATGCGGTACCCCCGCCAGGCGAACGCCAGGAACAGCAGCAGCACCAGCGCGGCGCCGATGAACCCCAGCTCCTCCCCCAGCACCGCGTAGATCATGTCGGTGTGCCGCTCGGGCAGGTAGAAGTACTTCTGCCGGCTCTCGCCGAGGCCGACGCCGAAAAGACCCCCGGAGCCGAACGCCAGCAGGGCCTGGATGATCTGGTAGCCCGAGTCGGTGGGGTCGGCCCAGGGGTTGAGGAACGCCGTGATCCGGCTCCAGCGCTCCTCGTCGATGCGGGCCAGGGCGAAGACGCCCGCCGCCCCGACGACCCCCAGCCCCGCCAGGTGGGCGAGGTGCGCGCCGGCGGCGAACAGCATCAGCACGCCCGTGCCCGCCAGGGTGAGCGACGTGCCCAGGTCCGGCTGCAGCATGATCAGCCCGAAGAGCAGGCCCATCACCGCCACGGGGGGCAGGAAGCCCCGCACGAAGTCGGTCGCGCCCCGGGCGCTGCGCGCCAGGAAGGTGGCCAGCCACATGATGTAGGCGAATTTCGCCACCTCCGACGGCTGAAACGCCAGCTGGCCGTAGCCCAGCCAGCGGCGCGCGCCCAGGCGGGCGATGCCGACGCCCGGGATGAGCACGAGCAGAAGCAGCGCAACGGCCACCAGCAGCGCCGTGCGGCTGTGCTTCTGCCAGAACCACGGGTTCACGCTGGCGAAGAAGGCCATGGCGCCGAGGCCGATCCCCACCCAGATCGCCTGGCGCACCAGGAAGTAGTACCGGTTGCCGAAGTCCGCCTCCGCGATGGCGGTACTGGACGTATACACCATGACAATTCCAATGCCGAGTAACAGCGCGACCACTGCCATGAGGGTGTAGTCCGGACTCCTGCGCGTTGCGTGCACGAGAGCCGACCCCCTCAGTCTGTGTCCACACCCGCCCGGAGAGCCCGCTCGGGCCTCCCGGGCCGCCGGCGCCCGCTACCGGCCGGACAGCATCCCGGGCAGGGCGAGCCAGCCCAGGAGCGTGAAGACCAGCCCCGCGCCCCAGAAGAGGCGGAGCACCTGCCACTCCGACCAGCCCAGCAGCTCGAAGTGGTGGTGCAGGGGCGCCATTCGGAAGATGCGCCTTCCGGTGAGCCGGAAGGAGAGAACCTGCAGGATGACCGAGATCACCTCGATCACGTAGACGGCGCCGACGATCACCAGCAGGAACTCGGTCTTGGTCAGGACGGCCATCGCCGCGAGGGCGCCGCCGAGCGAGAAGGAGCCCACATCGCCCATAAAGATGCGGGCAGGGTGCCGGTTGTAATAAAGGAAGCCCAGGACCCCGCCCACCAGGGCGGTGCCCAGCACGGCCAGATCGAGCTGTCCGCGGGCCAGGGCGACGACCAGCCCGTAGAAGCTGAACGTGATGACGCTGAGGCCGCCCAGGAGGCCGTCGAGGCCGTCCGCGAAGTTGACGGCGCTGGCGGTGCCCCAGACCATGATCAATACCAGCAGGTAGTAGAGCGGCCGGCCCAGGTCGACGGTGAGGCCCAACACCGGCAGGGTCACGGCGGTGCCCAGGCCGAGCACCTCCACCGCCCCGTAGCCCAGCACCGCCGCCAGGCCCACCTGCGCCAGCAGCTTGTCGCGGGCCCGGAGCCCGAGCGACCGCTTCAGCACCACCTTGATGTAGTCGTCCGCGAACCCCACGAGGCCGTGGCCCGCCGTGAGCACCAGGGCGATGATCAGCCGGGGCAGCGCATCGCCTGCCCGGGGGGCGAAGATCAGGGTGGCCAGGATGGCCGGGATGAGGAAGATGAGGCCCCCCATGGTCGGCGTTCCGGCCTTCGCCTGGTGGCGGGCCGACATCTCGGCCCGGATCGTCTGGCCGGCCCGCAGCCGCCTCATCAGCGGGATGACCACCGGGCCCAGGGCCAGGGCCCCGGCAAGCGCGGTGAGGCCGGCGCCGGCCAGGCGCAGCAGCGTGGTCTGTTCCATAAGATCGAGCCCTTTCCTCGTATTCTGCAGCAGACGCTCCGGGGTTACGGCTGAGGTCGGTCCAGGTGTGCTGCGAGCGCCTGAACGATCTCTTCCATTTTCATGCCGCGGGAGCCCTTCACCAGCACCGTGTCCCCCGGTCGCAGCCGGTTGCGGAGCCAGGCGACCGCCCCGGCGTTGTCGGGGACGTGGTGCACCGCCCGGAGCCGGACGCCGGACCCGGTCAGGGCCGCCCGCGCCCCTTCGGCGATGTGGCGGCCGAGCATCCCCACGGCCACCAGCTCGTCGGCCAGCCGGGCGGCGGCCGCCCCGACCTGCCGGTGGCCTTCCACCTCCAGGGCCCCGAGCTCGTACATGTCGCCCAGCACGGCGATGCAGCGGCCCTCCTGGCCGGCAAGGCCGCGCATGACCTCCAGCGCGGCGATGACGGAGGCGGGGGCGGCGTTGTACGTGTCGTCCAGGATGCGGACGCCGCCGGCCTCCACCAGCCTGAGCCGGCTGCCGGCGCCCTGGAACCGGGCGAGCCCCCGGGCCACCGCGTCCAGGTCCATCCCCAGCGACAGCCCCACGGCCGCGGCCGCCAGGGCGTTGAGCAGGTTGTGCCGCCCGGGCGCCGGGAGGTACACCTCCGCTTCGCCCCACGGGGTCACGAGGCGGAAGCGCTGAGCCCAGGAGCCGTCGGAGCGCACATCCGCCGCGGTCACCCAATGCGCCCCGCCCGGCGCGCCCGCCGCGGCCGCCTCCCGGGCGGTGAAGCCGTAGAACCAGACCCGGGCGGGCGTGACCGCCGCCATCGCCCGCACCCGCGGATCGTCGGCATTCAGCACCGCCGCGCCATCCGGCGGCAGCGCCCGCACCAGCTCCGACTTGGCCAGGGCGATGTTCTCCTGCGTGCCCAGCAGCTCCAGGTGGGTGATGCCGACGTTGGTCACGACCCCCACCTGGGGCCGGGCGATGGAGGCGAGGTACGCGATCTCGCCCGGCGCGCGCATGCCCATCTCCAGCACGGCGACCTCGTGGTCGGGGGTGAGGCCCGCCAGCGAGGCCGGCAGGCCGACCTCCGAGTTCAGGTTGCCTTCGGTGCGGAACACCCGGAACCGCTCGGCCAGCACCGCCGCGGCCATCTCCTTCGTGGTGGTCTTGCCCACCGATCCGGTGACCCCCACCACGCGCAGGTGCGGGTGGCGACTGCGCAGGGCCAGGCCCAGGCGGCCCAGGCCCAGCAGCGGGTCCGGGCAGACGACGACCGCGGCCCCCGGGGCGGCTACCTGTCGGGCCGCCAGCACGCACGCGGCGCCGGCGGCCGCCGCGGCCTCGGCGAAGTCGTGCCCGTCTGCGCGCTCGCCCGCCAGGGCAACGAAGCAGTCCCCGGGCCGGACACGCCGGCTGTCCCACGTGAGGCCCGTCACCCGGGCCCCGGGGTCGCCGGCGACCACCCGTCCGCCGGTGAGTTCGGCGATCTCGGCGGCCGTAAACAGATGCGTCAACTCGATCCGCCCTTTCCGACGCGCGCCTCGATCAACGAGCGGGCCACCGCCCGGTCGTCGAAGGGGACGGTGCGGTCCTTGAAGATCTGGTACGTCTCGTGCCCCTTGCCGGCGATGATGATGACGTCGTCCGGCTCCGCCATCGTCACCGCCCGGCGAATCGCCTCTGCCCGGTCGAGCACCACCTCATAGGTATGGCCGGGCAGGATCCCGTCGACCAGGCCGGCCTCGATCTGTTGGACGATGCGGACCGGGTCCTCGCTCCGCGGGTTGTCGGAGGTGATGATGGTGTGGTGCGCGAGGCACCCGGCGATGCGCCCCATGATCGGCCGCTTGGTGGGATCCCGGTCGCCGCCGCAGCCGAAAACGACGATCAGCCGGCCGCGGGTGAAGGCGCGGGCCGTGCGCAGCACGTTCTCCAGCGAGTCGGGCGAGTGCGCGTAGTCGACGAAGACGCCGAAGGGCTGGCCCGCCCGCACCGGCTGCAGCCGGCCCGGGACCCCCTCCTCCGCCTCCAGCGCCGCGCGGATCACCTCGAGGTCGATCCCCTCGGCCACGCCGGCCGCCGCGGCGGCCAGCGCGTTGTACACGTTGAACCGGCCGACGAGCTTCAGCCGCACCGGCACCTTCCCCTGCGGCGTGCAGAGCCGGAGCCGGGTGCCGGAAGGGCTCAGCTCCACCTCCGCGGCCCGGACCATCGCCTCGGGACGAAACCCGTAGGTGTACACGGGCACCTCGGTGGCGGCGCGGTAGTACTCGCTGGCCGGATCGTCCAGGTTCAGCACGGCGGCCTTGCGGGGCTTGTAGCCCGGGCGGCTGAGGAGCCGGAAGAGCTTGGCCTTCGCCTCCCGGTAGGCGCTGAACGTACCGTGATAGTCCAGGTGATCCTGGGTTAGATTCGTAAATACCCCAAGGTCAAACTCTACATCATCTACACGGTTCATGTCGAGTCCTTCAGAAGAGGCTTCCATCACCACATACGTGCAACCGGCCTCCGCCATCTGGTGGAAGAGCCGCTGCAGGTCCGAGGCCTGGGGCGTGGTCAGGCTCGCCGGCCGCCGCTCCCCGGGCATGAGCGTGTGCACCGTCCCCGTGAGGCCCACGACGTGGCCCTGCCGCTCCAGCACGGCCTTGATCAGGTGGGTCGTGGTCGTCTTGCCGTTGGTCCCCGTCACCCCGACGACCCGCAGGCGGCGGGAGGGGTGGCGCCAGAACATGGCGGCCAGCCGGCCCAGCGCGACCCGGGTGGAGTCGGTGCGGATGACGGCCACGTGCTCCGGGGCCGGAACCGACCGCTCCACCACCAGGGCCACAGCCCCCCGCTCCACCGCCTCCGGTGCGAAGTCGTGGCCGTCGGCCCTGCGCCCGGGCAGGGCGACGAACAGGGCGCCGGGCGACACGGAGCGGGAGTCGTAGACCACGTCGCGGATCTCGGCCTCCGGGTCGCCCTGGAGCAGCTGGCCCACGACCAGGCAGTCCTTCACGCGCATGAAGCGATCCGCCTCACTTTACCGGAGGTAGCACTTTCGTTGCCATTATTTCCACATAATAGGGGTCGGATACCTTCTGGATTCCGCAGTTTCTTGCGAAATTACCGACGCTTTTCTTCTGGCAGTTTCAGGAATGCCCGCACGGGGGTGCCGGTGGGCACCCGGGTCCCCGCCGGGGGATCCTGCCGGTAAACGGCCCCCCGCCCCTCCGCCTCCATCAGGAGCCCCCGCTCGGCCAGCGTCCGGGCGGCCTCGTGCAGCGAAAGGCCGGAGAGCGCGGGCACCGTCACCTGGCGGGATCCCGGCGGAGGCGGCGTGAGGTTGGCGACGATCTCGCCGCCCTTGTAGGCGGTGGACCCCGGCAGGGGGAACTGGCTGACCACGTAGCGGCCGTCGCCGACGAAGGAGACCGTGAAGCCCGCCTCCCGGGCCACCCGCTCTGCCTCCGGCACCGGGAGGTTGACCAGCGGCGGCACCGCGGCCGGCTCCGGCTCCTTCGGCGGCTCGGGCTCCCAGGGTTCCCGCTTGCGCGGGGGCGGGGCAGACGCCTTCGGGGCCTCCAGGTAGGCCAGCACGGAGCCCATCACCTCGCCGAAGATGGGCGCGGCGATCTGGCCGCCATAGTACGCCCCCACCGGCTCGTCGATGGAGATCAGCACCGCCACCTGCGGGTCCGGGTAGGGGGCGAAGCCGACGAAGGAGGCGATGTACTTGCCCTGGGCGATCCGCCCGTCGATCACCTTGTTGGCGGTGCCGGTCTTGCCGCCCACCTGGTAGCCGGCGACCCGGGCGTTCTTGCCGGTGCCGTTCTCCACCACGCCGACCATCAGCTCCTGGACGTAGCGGGCGACCTCGGGGGAGACGACCTGCCGCACCACCCGGGGCTCGATCTCCTTCACGAGGTTGCCCTCGTGGTCGTAGATCGCCTTGCCCAGGTGGGGCCACATCAGCTTGCCGTCGTTGGCGATGGCGGCGATCGCGGTGAGCATCTGAATCGGGGTGGCCGTCAGGGTCTGGCCGTAGGCCTGCACGGCCAGGTCGATGGCGGTCGCCTCCTTCTTCGGCCGGTACTGGCCCGTGGCCTCGCCGGGCAGGTCGATGCCCGTGGGCCGGTCCAGCCCGAACCGGGCGTGATACTCGTAGAACCGGTCGGCCCCGAGCCACATGCCGAGGGTGCCGAACCCGACGTTGGAGGACTTGGCCATGATCTCGTCGATGCGCACACTGCCCAGGGCCTTGCGGTCCCAGTTGCAGATGGTCCAGCCCTCCACGCTCATGCAGCCGGTGTCGTGGAACACCGTGCCGCGGTCGATGACGCCGCTGTCCAGCGCCGCGGCGGCGGTGATGGGCTTGAAGATCGAGCCGGGGTTCAGCGCGTCGGTGACGGTGAAGATGCGGCGCAGCTGCGGGTCGGAGTTGCCGCCCAGCTTCGGGTCGTAGCGGGGCCACTGGGCGAGGGCCAGGATCTCGCCCGTCTTCACGTCCATCACGATGATCGCGGCCCGCTTGGCGCGGGTCTCCAGCACGGCCCGCTCCACGTCCCGCTCGATGATGCGCTGCAGGTTCACGTCGATCGTCGTGACCAGGTCGTGGCCGGGCGTGCCGTAGATCACGTGGCACTCGCCGCCCTCCATCGGCAGCCCCCGGGCGGTGTACTCGCACTGGATCTGGCCGTTCTGCCCCTTCAGGTACTCGTTGTAGGTGAGCTCCAGCCCCTCGATGCCCTGGTGGTCCAGGTTGGCGATGCCCAGCACGTGCACCGCCAACTCGCCCTCGGGGTAGTACCGGCACTTCTCCGGGGCGAGGCCGATGCCGGGGATGCCCAGGGCCTTCACCTGGGCGGCGACCTCGGGGTCCACCTTGCGCTTCAGCCACTCGAAGAAGGTGTGCCGGCTCATCCGCCGCTCCAGCTCCTCCGGCGGCATGTTCAGGATCGGGGCGAGCGCCCGCGCCGCCGCGGCCTTGTCCCGGATGACGATCGGCTCGGCATAGACCGACTCGCAGACCCGGTTAGTGAGGAGCGGGTAGCCGTTGCGGTCGAGGATCTGCCCCCGGTCGGCCTGGATGGGCACCGGGCGCATGCGGTAGCGGAAGGCCTTGTCGGCGAAGAAGTCGCCGGCGGCGATCTGCAGGTAGATCATCCGGCCGGTCAGCGCTGTGAAGACCAGGGCGAAGATGCCGATCAGGGCCACCGTGCGCCGCCGCTGCAGGACACCCAGGCTCATGCCCGTCGCGCCTCCTCCACGGACAGGGCTGGACACCGCCAGTCTATGCGGCGGGTTGTCCGCGCAGAAGGAGAACCACGTACCTTGCCGCCAGGGGCTCGTCTTCCGCTATGCAAACGGGGCCCGGAGAGGTGGCAGTGCTACGAGGGCGGTTGCGTCGCATTCCTGGACCGACCATCGAAATAGCCCTTCTGGGTTGACTCAAACGTCACCGCGCGTGTAAAATTGTATTTGATATTCTGTCCATTCAGGCACCTGCGAATCTGCAAG
This sequence comes from Bacillota bacterium, assembly GCA_003242675.1. The sequence goes on from QGVE01000093.1 coordinate 10,775, forward strand.
GGAGGGTCTTGAAACCGGTTCATGAGCAGAATCAACATGCGACACTCACTTGTTGCCCTCGTCATCTCTGCCGGCATGTTCTTGATCGGTTGCAACACTCCCCAGGTGACTACACCCACCGAGGTTCAGCTGATTCCCTCCGAATGTTCCGCCGAATCTGGAGCCAAGGCGCCTGGATGAGGTGAACTTCTCCGTAGAACCCATATTGCGGGTCCTTCAGCATCCCGCAGTTTCCAACACCGGACTTGCTGCGGTTAAAGTCGTTATCACTTCCCACGCTTCAGAAACGCTGGAGAAT
>QGVE01000094.1 GCA_003242675.1 Bacillota bacterium
CTCCCGCGTGGTTTTTTCCGCTGTGTGCACGTCAAGCGGTTGCGACAGCCGCGCCGCGCCCCCGCACGGGGCTCTGCGACGCCCACGCAGGCCTTGCCGGAGTGCCTGTCCGCGAGGGCAGCGGCACGGTCGAGGAGTGGCTAGCTCCACAGGCGCGCAAAACCTGCACTCCGCCCGGCGCGGCGGGTGCAGGTTTTGCGCGTCATAAGCGCCCAAGTCGGCTATCTTGATACCCCAGTGGGGTATCTTTGCGGCTCCTTGCCCGCCTGAACCTCACAGTTCGCGGTCCTCGACCCCCGATTCCAGCCCTCGCGACAGGGGTGAACGCGCAAAATCTGCACCTGCCTTCTGCGGGCAGGTGCAGATTTTGCGCGCAACCGACCGTTCCAGGGGGCATCAACCTACCCCATGGGGTACTTCCCGGACCCCATACCCCGCCCGGCGCCCCATGGGGCGGGGGTCAGTCTCCCACCCGCTCCACCACCATGGCGATCCCCTGGCCGCCGCCGATGCAGAGCGTCGCCAGGCCGTAGCGGCTCTTCCGCCTCTTCATCTCGTAGAGCAGTGTGACCAGGATGCGCGTGCCGGAGGCCCCGATCGGATGGCCCAGCGCGATCGCCCCGCCGTTCACGTTCACCTTCGCCATGTCGAACTGGAGCTCCCGCGCCACCGCCAGCGCCTGCGCGGCAAAGGCCTCGTTGGCCTCGATGAGGTCGATCTGATCGAGCGTGAGGCCGGCCCTGGCCAGGGCCTTGCGGGTCGCCGGCACCGGTCCCATGCCCATGATGCGCGGCTCCACCCCGGCCGAGGCGTAGGCGCGGATCACCGCCATCGGCGTGAGGCCCAGTTCCCGCGCCTTGTCGGCGGACATGACCAGCACCGCCGCCGCGCCGTCGTTGATGCCCGAGGCGTTGCCGGCCGTGACGGTGCCGTCGGGCTTGAAGGCGGGGCGCAGCTTGGCCAGGGCCTCGACCGTGGTGCCGAAGCGGGGGAACTCGTCGGTGTCGAACACGACCTCGCTCTTGCGGGTGCGCACGGTGACCGGCACGATCTCGTCCTTGAAGCGGCCGGACTTGATGGCGGCCTCGGCCTTCGCCTGGGAGGCCGCCGCGAAGGCATCCTGATCCTCCCGGGTGATGCCGTACTCCGCGGCGATGTTCTCGGCCGTGATGCCCATGTGGCAGTCCTCGAAAGCGCACCAGAGGCCGTCCTTGATCATCGTGTCGATGAGCTCGCCGTGGCCCATGCGGTAGCCCGACCGGGCCTGGGTGAGGGCGTAGGGCGCCATCGACATGTTCTCCTGGCCGCCGGCGACGACGATGTCCGCGTCGCCCGCGAGGATCGCCTGCGCCGCCAGGGCCACGGTCTTCAGGCCGGAACCGCAGACCTTGTTGATGGTCGTCGCGGGCACGGTCGCCGGGATGCCAGCCCTGAGGGCCGCCTGGCGGGCCGGGTTCTGGCCCTGCGCGGCCGTCAGGACCTGGCCCATCAGCACCTCGTCCACCATCTCCGGGTTGACGCCGGCGCGGTCCAGCACCGCGCGGATGACCGCCGCGCCGAGCTCGTGGGCCGGCACGGTGCTCAGCGTGCCGTTGAAGGATCCGATGGCTGTGCGGGCTGCGGAGACGATGACCGCTTCACGCACCGAGACTGCCCCCCTTGAAGGTACTCGTTGGCCTCCTCCACCGCCCCCGGCGCCGCCGGGGCAGGCGCCGCTGCGGCCGGTTGCCGCATCCCGGCCGAGTGCCGGGAGCGGACAGAACCCGTGACCAGTGAGCGTTCCGCGGAACTCCTTACCTTTCATGTTACCCGTTAGATGAAATTGAGGCTACCCCAAAATGTCTGAAGGAACCTGTCGCGGATGTGCCAGCCCGGCTGTTGCCGGGACTCAGCGGAGGTTCGATCGCCTCTCCTTCAGCGCGCCAGGCCCTCCGGTCCCCCGCTGCGGGGGGTCCGGAGGGCCGAAGAGCCTCGGGCGCTGTCGGAGGAGCACATCAAATGTTCTCATACCGACGGTTGCAGAGCCACTTCACCACCTGCGGATCCCGGTGGTCGAAGAACGCGCTCCTGCCCGTATCCAGTGCGGCGATCTCCGCCATCTCCTCCTGGCTGAGTGCGAAATCAAACACGTTCAGATTTTCGACCATCCTGTCCCTCCGCACCGTCTTGGGAATGGCCACGACGCCGCGCTGGATCAGCCAGCGGAGCACGACCTGGGCGACCGTCTTGCCGTGCCTCCTGCCAATCGCGGCCAGGCGTTCGTTGGTGAACAGGCCATTCCGGCCTTCGGCAAAGGGGCCCCAGGATTCCATCTGAACGCCATACTCCTGCATGACCTTCTGCGCCTCAGTCTGCTGGAAGAAGGGGTGCGTCTCGACCTGATTCACGGCGGGAACAACCTCGCTGTGGCAGATCAGGTCCACCAGGCGGTCGGGGTAGAAGTTGCTGACGCCGATCGCCCGCACCTTCCCCTCCTTGTAGAGCTCCTCCATCGCACGCCAGGAGCCGTAGTAGTCGCCGAAGGGCTGATGGATGAGGTACAGATCCAAGTAGTCCAGTCCCAGGCGCTTCAGGGACCTTTCAAAGGCCCGCTTGGCGCGCTCGTAACCCTGGTCTTGGATCCAGAGCTTGGTGGTGATGAACAGTTCCTCCCGCGGAATCCCGCTGCGCCGAATCGCCCGGCCAACCGCCTCCTCATTCTGGTAAGCCGCGGCGGTGTCGATGAGCCGGTAACCCACTTCGAGGGCCTCGAGGACGCACTGCTCCGTCTGGTCCGGCGGAATCTGGTAGACGCCGTATCCCAGGATGGGCATCTGCACACCGTTGTTCAGGGTCACGTACTGCATGTGAGCTACTCCTCCCATCATCCGTAGGCCTGAGCCGAAGGGGTGCGCGGATCGGTCCCGCGTCCCCGGCCGCCGAAGGGTATGCCTGCGCTGCAGAGTCGAGGGGCAGGCACCCGGTTATCCCTAGGGTACCGCTTCGTGGCAGATTCCGGCAAGGGGCATTCTTCGCCGTGGCAAACCATCGTGGCCAGGAAGCCATGCAGTGCGAAGTTGCGCCACTTGCCGCGGGGCACTGGAACTCCGCGTCAGGCTCGTGGTGCAGCGGCAGGTGTGCTAGAGTAGATCACAAGCCTGCCTTGCATTTCCTCATCCGGGAGTGAACGCGCATGCTCGTGACCGTGCTCGGCCGGTACTCTCCCTACGCGCCGGCGGGCGGCGCCTGCCCCGGGTTTCTCGTCCAGGCCGCGGGCGTCGCCCTCATGCTCGACGGCGGCCCCGGCACCGTCGCCCGCCTGCAGATGCAGGTCGCCGCGGCGGACCTGACCACCGTGCTGGTGTCCCACCTGCACCACGACCACATCGCGGACCTGCACTGCCTCCAGTACCTCATCGCCGACCAGGCGCCCGGGCGGGAGCCGCTGCCCATCTACGCGCCCGACCTGGCCACGCCTGACCGCCGCTGGCTGGAGCCCAGCAGTTTCGGTGCCAGGTGGATTCGGCTCCTCCCCCTGCCGGTGGACGAGGGGATCACCTTCGGGCCGCTGCGGGTGACCTTCGCCCGCACGGATCACCCCGAACCGTGCTGGGCGATGCGCATCACCGACGGGCAGCGCACCCTCGTGTACACCGCCGACACCGGCGCCGGCATCGACCTGGCCCCCTTCGCCCGCGGGGCCGACCTGCTGATCGCGGAATCCACCTTCGTCGCCGCCAACGGGCAGAACCGCACGGGGCACATGACCGCGGGCGAGGCCGCCGAACTGGCCCGGCGCGCCGGCGTGAAGCGGCTCCTGCTGACCCACTTCCTGCCGTCGACGCCGATCGCCGAGGCCGAGGCGGAGGCGCGGGCCGTCTTCCCGGCCGCCGAGGCGGCGGTGGAGATGCGGACCTACCTGGTGTGACGGTCGAACCGCCGGTGGCCGGGCGCGGCGCGGGACTGGGACGAGCGCTCTCCTTGACGCCCTCCACCATAACAGCCATAATTTAGGTGAGATGTTCATCTAGATGCACGCGGTTAACGCCCGTGCTGGTTCCCCGGCGTACCGGACCCTCCCCCGGAGCGAGGACGCCGGTGGCCCGGCGCAGCCCGGCGCCAGGGCACACAGCGATTCCACGCGTCCCCCACTGCCGCGCAAGGCGCCGCGGCGGCCACCACCATGCGAAGGAAGGGCGAGTGACGCAGCCGTGGATCACAGACACCACCATCCCCATCACCACCCCCGTGATGGCCGGGGACGCGGCCGCCGGTGCGGCATGGGCCACATGTACCGGTTCGTCGAGCCCGTCGTGCTCTATGCCCTGAAGCGCAAGGGCGAGAGCCACGGCTACGACCTGGCCGGCGTCGTGCAGGAGTGTGCCCTGACGGACGCCGAAATCGAGCGGGCCTCGCTCTACCGGACCCTGAAGCAGCTGGAGGCCGGCGGCTACGTGACCTCCCGCTGGGAGGCAGACGAAAGCGGCCCCGCCCGCCGCCTCTACCGCCTGACCGAGAGCGGGGAGCGGTACCTGCAGGAGTGGGTGGACAGGCTGGACCGGCTGGCGCAGTCGATGGCGCGCTTCGTGCAGGAGGTGCGCAGCCTGGGGTCTGGCGGCGACTAGCGCTCGGGAAAGAAGGGCGCCGGCGCCCGGCAGTACAGAAACGAGCCGGCGCCCTCGTGGAGCCCGGGTGGAGTGCCGTGCCCGGCGCACACCTGGAGGGGACCCACCAGATTGCAGACGCACCTCAAAGAGGGCCGACTCCAAAGCAGATTGCGGACGTAGCGAAAGGGCAGGGATCCCCACGCGGGATCCCTGCCCGATGTTTTCTTGGCAGCCCCGTAACCTTCCACCTCACGGCTGTGCCGCCGTCCCGGGCTCAGCGCAGGCCGGCCCGGATCGTCAGCCGGCCGTCGCTGAGCTGCACGCCGGTCAGCGTGAGCGGCGAAACCCATGCGCTCACGTCGATGTCCAGGAGCCCGTCGGCCACGATCTGGGCGATGATCGCCTCGGGCACCCGGAACTCGCGCACCTGCAGGAGAGACGGCTCGAACCGCAGCTTGCCGTCGGGCAGCACGCGCAGGCCGCCGCTGATCTCCACCGGCACGTCGGCGAACACGCCGGAGAGCACGAACGCCTCCTCTTCCCCCACCAGATCCACCCGCAGGTCGGCCAGCTCGTCGTAGTCGCCGAGGTACGCGTTGAGCCGCTCCTCGGTGATGACGACCGTCGCCCCGGGCGGGAACAGGGAGAAGCGGATGTCGTCGGGCTTGAGCCCCGCCGTGCCCAGCTCCTGGAGGGCCTGACCGAGGGCGCCCAGGACGGGCAGGGCGCTCTGCTGCCAGTCGGCCTCCACCGCGGCCAGGGCCTTCTCCACGTCGGCCCGCTCCTCGCCGAGGCTCGCCAGGATGGCCTCCTTCTCCGCTACGGCCGCCTCCAGCTCCGCCACCTGGGCCTGCTGCTCGGCCCGCAGCCGGTCGGCCGCGGCCCGCGCCTCCGCGAGCCGCTCCGCCTGGGCCGCCAGCGCCACCTGCGCGTTCCGCAGCTCACGCGCCAGGCGGGCGTCGTAGGCCATGATCTGCTTCAGGGCATCGAGCCGCCAGAGGAAGTCGGGGAGCGACCGGGCGCTGAACAGCAGCAGCCAGGGGCCGCGGTTCCCCTGCTCTCGGTAGTACCGCAGGCGCCGGCCGTACTGCTCCTTGCGCGCGGCCAGCTCATCTTCCAGCCGGGCCAGGTCCGCCAAGGCCTTCTCCTCCTCGGCCGCGACCTCGCGAAGGCGCGCCTCCAGGTCGGCCAGGGCGCTGCGCGCCTCCTCCAGCCGGCGGTTGAGCATGAACAGCTCCTGCAGCACCGCCTCGCGGTCGGGCGGGGCGGCGCCGGCCGGCCGCAGGACCGGGCCCGCCAGGAGCAGCACCATGAGGCAGAGCAGGCTCCAACGACGCGCTCTCCTCATACGCCCCTCTCCTCTCGCCCGCGGCAACGTGCGCTCAGTTGTCTATACTACGGCCGCTCGGCCCTCTCCTGCACGGGCCCCGGGCGCGCCGCGGGGCGCTGCGCCCGGGGGCGCAGCGCCCCGTCCCGCGCGTCGGTCGCTCAGTCGTCGCCCGCCTTCACGCCCGCGGGCTGGGCAGAGTGCTTCTTCGCCCAGATCTCGTCGGCCAGCTCGCCCCAGGCCTTCGCGTAGCCGGCCAGCTTCTCGGCGAACTCGTCGACCGTCTCGTCGTTGCTCTTCTGCGTCCAGTAGGCGCCCGACTCCTTCACCATGTCCCGCAGCACGTAGGGGTGGTCGATGATGGGGCACGGCCGCCGCAGGTTCTCCGAGAAGGGCTGCCGCTTCTGGTAGGCCTTGAAGAGCGGGTTCTGCAGGGCCTCTTCCAGCGACATGTTGTGGATGTTGCACGTCGCGTAGTGGGCGAAGGCGCAGGGCTCCACGTCGCCCGCGGAGTTGATGTGGAAGTACTTCCGCCCGCCGGCGATGCAGCCCACGGCCGCCTCGCCGTCGTTCCAGAAGTCGACCAGGAAGATCGGCTTGGTGCGGCGGAACTCGCAGATGCGGTCGAACATGTACGCCCGCTGCTGCGGCGTGGCCATGAGCTCCAGGTCCACGTCCCGGCCGATGGGGATGTAGGTGAAGAACCAGCCAAAGCTGGCGCCCTTCTCCACCATCTTGTCGATGAACTCCTCACTGCCCAGCTCCTCGGTGTTCTTGCGCGTGTAGGTGGCCGAGAAGCCGAAGATGAGCCCCTCCTCGCGCAGGATGTCCATGGCGTTCATGACCTTCTGGAACACGCCCTTGCCGCGCCGGGCGTCCGTCGACTCCTCCAGCCCCTCCAGGCTCAGGGCAAAGACCATGTTGCCGCGCTCCGCCGCCTCGCGGGCGAACTCCCGGGTGATCAGCGTGCCGTTGCTATAGATGTGGAACATCTTGTCCGGGTGGCGGCGGGCAAGCTCCAGCAGGTCGTCCTTGCGCACCATGGGCTCGCCGCCGGAGATGACGTAGAAATGAATGCCCAGCTCTCCGCCCTCCCGGCAGATCCGGTCCATGGTCTCGAGGCTGAGCTCAGGCCGCAGCTCGTAGTCGCCGGCCCAGCAGCCGATGCAGCGCAGGTTGCACTTCGCGGTGGGGTCCATCAGGATCGCCCACGGCACCTTGACGCCCAGCCGCTTCTCCGCCTCCCGCTGCTTCGGGATCCCGACCAGGCTGGCGTTGATGAAGAAGTTCACGGCCGTGCGCTTGCGCACGTTGGGGTGCGTCTCGGTCAGCAGCCGCATGCCCAACTTGTGCCAGTTGCTGTTTTCGTCCTCGAGGTAGACCTTCACCTTCTGGGCAATCTCACGGTGGCTCTCCAGCGGGGCATTCTTGCAGACCCAGTCGACCAAACGCGGCAGGTTCTCCTTCGGGTTGCGCATGACCATCCCCATCAGGAACTCCAACACCTGGCGACCCAAGTAGGTCTCCGCGAGATTCATCAGCCGTCCCTCCTTCGGATGCTCCGGTTAACGAACTGCCCCCTGAAGTGCCGATCACAGCAACTCGGCCTGGAACGCCGCCTCCTCCCGGGCGACCAGATCCTCCAGCCGGTTCAGCACGTCCTCCGCTGCCGCCGCTTCCTGCGAAGGCGTCGCCCGGCTGCCGACATCGAGCGCCGCCACCACGGTGTCCGCCATGAGGCCGGCGATCTGCTCGTCGGTCAGGGAGGCCTGCTCCGGGAGCCACGAGGCTGTGACGAAGAACCCCAGAAAGATGGCACTCACCAGGAACGCCTGGGCCTGGGGCGTGAGGTCGCGCCGCACGAGATTGTGCCGGCCCAGGAACTCCAGCAGCACGTGGAACAGCTCCTTCTGCTCCGGGTGCGCGCGCTGCTCCCGCAGGAGAAGGTGGCCGACCATCTCCACGTCCCGGGTGAAGACCGCCCGCACCAGCGGCCGCTGCAGGAGGCAGAGGGCCGCGTGCTTGAACAGCGCCCGCACGGTGAGCGGCTCCTTCTCCGCGCGCATCCGATCGAGGAAGCTGCGGGAGAGCAGGATCTGCTCCCGGCGCAGCACGGCGCCGAACAGCTCCTCGCGCGAGTGCCAGTGCAGGTAGAGGGTGCCCTTCGCCACCCCGGCCTCCCGTGCGACGTCGTCCAGGGTGGTCTTGCTGTAGCCGTAGCGCTCGACCAGGGACGCGGCCGCAGCAAGGATCCGCAGGGCCCGCTCCGTCCGCCGGGACTGCCGGCCCCGCCTGGTGCCCTTGCCGACCTTGGTCTCGCCTACCCCATCGCCGGGGATGCCCACATCACCCGCCTTCCGCTGCAACTCCCGCTGCATCTCCATCCGACCTGCACCGAGTCTCCCGCTCGCCCTCCACAGCATCCTCAGCGGCCCCCACTTCAGGTTTTTGACCAGATGTGCACATCCGGTCATGGATTCAAGTTTAGGGTAGCGAACTGTTTCCAGCGGTACAAGGACGCGAATGGATAGGTTTGCCTCCGATGCCCCTCCCTTTGGGCGTACGCCAAAGGTACTGCTCCAGCCCGCACGCGCGCCGGCGGGCCTGCGCCCCTCCGGACGCAGGCCCGCCCTTACTGTGGCTTACTTGAACCGCTGGGACAGCTTGGCGATGATCGCGTCGGTCATCTCGTCGGTGGTGCTCTTGCCGCCCAGATCCGGCGTGCGCACCCGCCCTTCCTCCAGCACGTCCTCGACCGCATCCATCACGGCCTTGCCGAGATCGGCCCGGCCCAGGTGGTCCAGCATGAGGCTCACGGACCAGATCTGCCCCACCGGGTTGGCGATGCCCTTGCCCGCGATGTCCGGGGCTGATCCGTGCACCGGCTCGAACATGGACGGGTACTTCCGCTCGGGGTTGATGTTGGCCGAGGCGGCCATGCCGATGGACCCCATGATCGCGCCGCCCAGGTCGGTCAGGATGTCGCCGAACAGGTTGGAGGCCACCACCACGTCGAACTCGTGCGGCTTCAGCACGAAGTTGGCTGCGAGCGCGTCGATGTGGCAGAGCCAGCGGTTCACCTCGGGGAACTCCTTCTCGCCGATCTCGTTGAACACCTCATCCCAGAACGGCATGGCGTAATTGATGCCGTTGGACTTGGTCGCGCCGCAAAGCCGCTTGCGCGGCGCCTTGGCGGCCAGCTGGTAGGCGTAGCGGATGACCCGCTCCGTGCCCACCCGCGTAAACACGGAGTTCTGCACGACCACCTCGTAGGGGAACCCGGTGTGCAGCCGGCCGCCCATGTTGGAGTACTCGCCCTCGGTGTTCTCGCGGATGACCACGAAGTCGACGTCGCCCGGGTTGCGGTCCCGCAGCGGGCTGACGAAGCCGCGCAGAATTCGCACCGGGCGCAGGTTGATGTACTGCTGGAAGCCCCGCCGGATGGGCAGCAGGAGGCCCCACAGGGACACGTGGTCCGGCACGCCGGGGTAGCCGACCGCGCCCAGCAGGATGGTCTCGAAGTTGGCCAGGGTGTTCAGGAAGCCCTTCGGCGCCATCTCGCCGTGCTTCAGGTAGTAGGCGCAGCCCCAGTCGAACTCCGTGTACTCGAACTTGAGGCCGCCGTCCATTTCCGCGACGGCATCCAGCACGCGGCGCCCCGCCCGCACCGTCTCGACGCCAATTCCGTCGCCGGGGATGACCGCAACCGAGACCTTTTGCACGTTCGTTCCCTCCTTAGATCTCCGCACGAGATCGGATTCCACTTCCATTCAACCCCTGCAGTTCGCTCCCCGCAATGGCCCGACGGAATATTGGCCCGATATGACACGTTGGTACCGGGGCGCCGGCGTGCACTGGTGCTACCGCTTGGATCGCCGGTATCCGGCGGCCTCCGCCTCTTCCGGCGTGCGGAAACAGGCCTCCGCGTAGGTGCGGTCGTAGAACTGCCCGCCGGGCACGTGGTAGATCAGCTCGCCGCTGGAGGAGACGTTACCCTTGATGAGCCCGAAGCAGTCGCCGTTGACGGGAAGGATCACCCCGCCGGAGGACGCGCCCGGAGCGGCGGTCCCGCCACCTGCGGCGCCGCCGCCGGTGGTGCTGCCGCCACCCGCCGTCCCGCTGTCGCCGGCGGCGCTGCCGCCGCCCGCGCCGGCGCCTGCGGCCGACTCATCCGCAAGCCCCCACAGCCCGCGGCCGGCCTCCCGGGCCTCGCGCTGCAGGGCGACGAACTGATCGACGTACTTCACGTTGGGGGGAACGGTCATCAGCTGGGCGTAGCCCTCCCGCAGCAGCGTCGCGTTGAACAGCTCGTCGCCGACCCAGACGTACGCCAGCAGCCGGCCGTACTTGTCCCGCTCCTCCACGTCCAGCTCCAGGCGCACCTCCCGGCCGTCCAGCCGCCGCTTCGTGAACGCGGACGCCTCGGCGCCGTAGGCTTCCGCCTGGCCGTAGACCTCCGGCGTGTCCACGCCGATCAGCCGCACCCGTTCCGTGCGGCCGTCGATCCGCACATCCAGCGTGTCGCCGTCCACCACCCGCACGACGGTCGCCGTAAAGGTGCGGTGAGGGTTGGGCTCGGCCCCGCCGGAGCTGCCGGACTCCGCTCCGTTCGCCCCCGCCGTGCCGGCGGCGCCCGCTCCGCCCGGCGTTCCCGTCTGCCCGGACCCGCCAGGGCCCGCATCGCCCTCCGCGGGCCCCTCCGCTTCATCCCCAGGCACCGGGGCCTGGGCCGATATCTGCGCCTCCCCGCTCGGCTCCTGCTCTCCCTGTCCGCTCTCGGGCCGGACGCTCAGGGCCGCCACCACGGCGGCCACGGCCACCAGCGCCACCCAGCCTCGGCTGCGCCGCCCCTCCTGCTTCCGCCTCATCCGCTGCAACCTCCGTGATGCCTTGACTTCCTTATGGCTCAATGGTACGCAGATCGAACCTGGCCGTAAACCGGCGGATGGCAGGCGCTTCGGGGCGGCAGCGGCTTCAGAGGTAGCGGGCCTGTGCCTCCTGCCGCAGCCAGGAAGAGACCGCCTCCACCTCCGGCTCCAGTTCCGCGGCCGCCGAACCCTCGACGGGCGCGAACAGCTCCGGGACCACCCGGCCGCGCTC
>QGVE01000095.1 GCA_003242675.1 Bacillota bacterium
GGGGATTTGCCGGGGGGTCTTGTGGATGGGCGGGATAACGATGTGGGCCGGGGTCTCTTTGGCCAGCTGGATGATGTACTCGCCCAGGTCGGACTCGACGACCTCCAGGCCCGCGCCCTGCAGGGCCTCGTTCAGGTGGATCTCCTCGGAGACCATGGACTTGGCCTTGATGACCCGGCGCGCCCCCCGCCGCCGGCAGATCTCCAGCACGATCTGGTTGGCCTCTTGGGCGTCTTTCGCCCAGTGGACGTGGCCGCCGCTTTGCCGGATCTGCTCCGCGGCCTGCTTCAGGTAGCCGTCAAGGTGGGCGAGGGTGTGCCACTTGATCTCCTGCGCCCGGGCGCGCAGCTCGGCGAAGTTGCCGATGGCCTCGCCCCGGGCCGCGAGGGCCTCCAGGTCGGCCATGGCGGCCTGTCGCTTGGTGTAGAGGTTCTCGGAGGTGTAGCGGACCGCCCCGCGCAGGTGGCCGTCCGCCAGGGCCCGGGCGACAAGCTCCTTCAGCGGCGTCTTAGCGGCCATTCTGCTGCACCCCCTCCCACAGAAGCTCGGCGATGTGCATCGTCCGGATGGGCAGGCCCCGCTTTTCGATGCGGCCGCCCTGGTGCAGCAGGCAGCCCAGGTCGGAGCTGACGATCAGGTTCGCGCCGGTGGCCAGGACGGCGTCCAGCTTGTCGTCCGCCATCGCGGTGGAGATCTCGGGCTCCTTGATGGCGAAGGCGCCGCCGAAGCCGCAGCAGAGGTCGGGCCGGGGCAGATCCAGGAGCTCCAGGTCGCGGACGCACCGCAGCATCTCCAGGGGCTCCTCCCGCACCCGCAGCTCCCGCTGCATGTGGCAGTTGTTGTGGAAGACGGCCTTCCCCGGGAAGCGGGCGCCGACGTCCTTCACGCCCAGGACCCTGACCATGAACTCGGTGAACTCGTAGGTCCGCCGGCCGATCTCGATGGCCTCCTGCCGCTCCCGGGAGCCCTCGGGGAACATCTCCGGGTAGAAGTAGCGCACGTGGCCGGCGCACGACCCCGAGGGCTGGACGATGTACTCGCTCCTGGCGAATGCCTTCATGTAGAGCCGGGCGAAGTCGCGGGCGTCGTCCAGGTGGCCGGTGTTCCAGGAGGGCTGACCGCAGCAGGTCTGGCCGGCGGGGAAGTCGACCTCGACCCCGTGGCGCCGGAGCAGCCGGTAGACCGCCTCGCCGACCTGCGGGGCGAAGTGGTCGGCCAGGCAGGTGATGAAGAGCGAGACTTTCATCGGGGCACCTCCCATCACTGGATGAGGCCGGGCACGAGGTACGCCAGGGCCGCGACGATCAGCCCGCTGACGGCGGCCATGACCAGGCTCCAGGGGGCCACGGCCCGCAGGATGGAGCCGACGGCGGCAGCGCCCTCCTGCCGGTCCTCGTAGGTGGCGGCGGTGGCGACGACGAGCGACTGGGCGCTGACCAGCTTGCCCATGCAGCCGCCCACGCTGTTGGCGGAGACGATGAGGTACTCGCTGAGCCCCAGCTGGCGGGCCGTGATTCTCTGCAGACTGCCGAACATGGCGTTGGCCGAGGTGTCGGAACCGGTGATGAAGACGCCGACCCAGCCCAGGAGCGGGGCGAAGAGGGGGTAGAGCCGGCCGGTGCCGGTGAAGGCCAGGCCCAGGATGCCGTCCGCACCGGTGTAGCGGGTGAGGTAGCTGAAGCCCAGCACCATGGCTACGGTGGCCAGCGGCCCCTTCATGCGCCCGGCGGTGCGCACCAGGGTCTCCTTCCACTGCGCCGGGGTCATGCGCAGGCAGAGGCCGGCGACCAGGGCGGCCAGGAAGATCGCGGTGCCCGGCGAGGACAGCCAGTTGAGGGTGTACACCGCGGATTCGGCGGTGGGCTCCGCGACCACGGGCGGCATGCGGTAGACCGCCTTGTGCAGGAACGGCACGGCCCACTTCAGCACCGTGGGGATGCCGGCGATGGGCCGCTCCAGGGCCGCCTTGACGGCCGGCTGGCCCCACAGGAAGACGAAGGCGGTGAGCAGGATCCAGGGCAGCCACGCCCGGGCGACCTCGGCCCGCGTCCGGTTCGGGGCGACGGCTGCGGCGCCGCCGGCCATGGGGGCGAGGCGGCCGGAGGGCGCGGCCGCACCGGCGGGCTCGTCCTCATAGGGGCGGGCGGGCTGCCAGACCGCGCAGAGCGCCAGCAGGGCGACCAGCGTGATGAGGCCCCCCAGGACGCCGACCAGGCCCGGGCCGGCGTAGACGGCCGACAGGTACTCGCTGAGCGCGAAGGCCACGCCGGAGACCAGCAGGGCCGGCCAGACCTCCAGCACCTTGCGGAAGGGCTTGCGGTCCATCTTCACCATGACGGTAATCACGATGAACGGCGTGACCAGGCAGAACGGGATGAGCTGCAGGGCCGCCAGGACCCCGAGCCGGTGGGGGTCCAGGTCCGTCACCGCGCCCAGGGTGAGGATCGGCGTGCCGATCGCCCCGAAGGCGACCGGGGCGGAGTTCGCCAGCAGGTTGAGCACGGCGGATTGGAAGGGCCGGAAGCCGAGCCCGACCATCATGGCGCCGGCGATGGCCACGGGGATGCCGAAGCCCGCCGCGCCCTCCAGGAAGGAGCCGAGGGCGAAGGCGATGATCAGCACCTGGATGCGCCGGTCCGACGAGATGGCGACGATGCTCTCCTTCACCACGTCGAACTGACCGGTGACGACGGTGAGCGTGTACAGGAACATGGCGGCCAGAAGCACCCAGCCGATGGGGAACAGGCCCGACAGGGCGCCGTACACGAAGGACGCGCCCGCGGCCGGGGCGGGCATCCCCAGGACCAGGATCGCGATCGCCAGCGAGACCAGCGAGGCGATGAGGGCCGCCTTGGGCGCCCCGATCCCCCGCTGCCGCCGGCCTTCCGGGCCGCGCACGGGATGCACGGCCAGGAAGTAGATCAGGAGCAGCAGGGGGAGCGCGGCCAGCAGCGTGGAGAGCAGCGGGTTGCCCAGCGGATCGTAGGTCTGCTGGAACGACAAGGACAACTCCTCCCCATGTGAACGGTGGTGTGACCAGCCCGACCCCAAGGATTTGGTCGGATGGACTGATGGTCAGACCAATCAGCCGCAAGAAGAATTCGCATCGTGGCCCCTTTTTACCTCCATGTCCGTGCGAAGTGATCACCCCAGATAGCGCCAGGGAGCCAGCCCCGCAAGTTCGATCGCTCACAAGTAGCCCTTTCGGCGTGAAACGCAGTCCCCCGCGCGCCCGGTGCCGGCCCGGGCGGCGGGGGACCTCCGTTCGATGATCGATTTAGCCGTACAGGGTCTGGCGCACCCGCAGGATGTGGGCGGCCATGCGCTGGCGCGCCGCCTCGGCATCCTGGCTGCGGATCGCCTCCAGCACGTCGATGTGGTCCTGCAGCAGGGTGCGGCCCATGCCGGGGATGCGCAGGAGCTGCTCGCGGTAGAGGCCCAGGGCCTCCTTCATCGTGTCGCTGAGCGAGCGCATGGTGTGCAGGAGCAGCGAGTTGCCGCTGGCGCTGGCCACGGCGTCGTGGAAGCGCCAGTCGGCCTCCGCGCCCAGCCGGCCCTCCTCCAGGTCCCGCTCCATGTCCCGCAGGGCCGCCTCCATCTCCGCCAGGTCCTCGGCCTCCCGCCGCAGGGCGGCCAGGGCGGCGCTTTCGGCCTCCAGGGCGGAGCGGAGCTCCAGGAGCTCCCGCCCCACGGCCTCGCTGTGCTCGATGGTGAGCACCAGGGCCAGGGGCGAGATGAACCGCTCGTCGGGCGGCTGGGTGATGAAGGTGCCCTCGCCGACCCGGGCCTCGACCAGGCCCAGCATCCGCAGGGCCGAGAGCGCCTCGCGCACGGCCGACCGGCTGACGCCGAACTCCTCGGCCAGCTGCCGCTCCGGGGGCAGCCGGTCGCCGGGGCGGAGGGTGCCCTCCTTCACCATCCGGGTGATCTGGTCCACGATCTGCTGGTAGATGCGCTGGCTCGTCACGCGCTCAAACCGTCCCACGGCGGGTCCTCCGTTCGTCGTCTCCGCTGCTCATGAGGAGGTTCTCGACCATGTCGATCAGATCCTGCACCGTGCGGATGAGGTACAGCCGGTCGGCGTAGCGGGCGAGGGTGCCGTACCAGTGGGGCGAGCCCATCAGCCAGACCGGCACCTCGTGGGGGCCGTAGTAAAAGGTGCCCAGGCGGCGCTGCCACGCGCGGGCGGGGCCGCGGCGCGCCCCGGCGAACTCCGCCGACGGGGTCAGGAAGATCACCTGCCGGGCCTGCCGGCGCAGGGCCGCCATGTGCACCCGGATCTTCTCCTGCTCCTCCGGCGCGAGGGACACCTTGCCGTCGGTGGCGATGAACACGTAGGTCTGGTCGTCGACCCGCGCCTCCCGGGCGATCTCCTCCAGGGCGGTGCCGAAGCGGGTGCCGGCGTTCCACGAGCGGGCCCCCTGCATCAGCCGCTGGGCCTTCTCGGCGAAGCTGCCCGGGCCGTTGAGGTAGGGCGTCGCGTACGTGGCGCTCTCGCTGAACACGTAGCTTTCCACCACGAAGCGGAAGTTGAGCTTGTGGAAGAAGAAGAGCACGACGCTGACGTAGCGGGCCATCGAGTGGGAGACATCGCCGATGACCAGGATGCGGGAGGGCTTCTCCGGCTGGGGCACGGGCACCACCTTGACCGGCCACCGGAACTCCAGCACGGCGCCGCCGTAGCGGGGCAGGTTGTGCCTGAGCGTCCGGCCCACGTCCAGCCGGGCCCTCCGGGGCCACTCCCGGAAGGTCTCCCGGTGGGCGAGCCACTTGCGGGCGAGCCGCTCCAGCAGCTCCTCCAGCTCCCGGATCTGCTCCGGGGTCAGCTTCCGGATGGGCGACTGCAGAAGATCGACGTAGGCGAAGCGGCGGTTGGCCGCCTCCGCCCCCTTCAGCGCTTCCTGGGCATGGGAGGGCGCGAGCCCCCGCCACAGCGCGGCGCGGGCCGGGGCGGGCTCCGGCGGCTCCGGGAGGGAGGGGCCGGCCCACAGCAGCGTCGTGGTCCGCTCGCCCGGCTCCACGTCCGCGAGGCGGGCCGGCGCCTCCGCGCTGTGGTGCGCGGCCTCGGTCAGGGACACGAAGAGGTTGTTGGGGTCGCGGCCCCGGAGGAAGAGGCGCGCGACCTGCGCCGCGGCGACAAGCCGCGGCCGCCAAAGACGAAGCAGGCGGCCGGCGCGCCGCAGGAGCCAGCGGATGAGCTGGCCGACGCGGCGGGCGGCCGCGGCTATAAGGCGGAACGGCCAAAGCCGTCGTACCACTGCCGGAGCGCCTCCCTGACGATGGCCTCGTCCTCCGGGTACTTGGCGAGGAAGCCGATGGTCACCTCCACGGTCTCGGGGGTGATGCGCCCGTCGCCCACGTCGATGAGCGCCCGGGCCCACTCGATGGCCTCGGCGATGGCCGGCTTCTTCTCCATGTTGAGCTGCCGGAGCTGGACGACGATGCGGGCGACCCGGGCGGCAAAGTCCGCCGGCACCCCCACCGACCGCTGGATGATGCGGGCCAGGGTGGCCTCGGACGGGAACTGGAGGTCCAGCCACACGGTGCGGCGCATGAAGGCGGTGTCGAGCCGCTTGTACTCGTTGGAGGTGAGGAAGATGTAGAGCGGCGCCCGGGCTTTCAGCACCTTGGACTGGCCGGGCTGGTCCAGGTTGTGGACGACCAGCTCCTGCTTGTCCAGGTAGCGCAGGAAGAAGTTGGTGGTGTGCTCGTTGAGCTTGTCGACCTCGTCCACCCGCACGACGGTGGGCTGCTCGGCCAGCACGCTCTCCAGGAGCGGGGTGCGGTTCAGGTACTCGAGGGTGTACAGGTTGGGCGGCTGACCGCCGCTGCGCGGGTAGGCCTGGGCGTCGACGATCTGCTTGAAGCCGTTCCAGGAGATGCCGATCTCCTCGGCCTCCAGGTGGCTGTGGCACTCCATGTCGATGAGGGGGTAGCCGAAGGCGCGGGCGAAGGCCTCGGCCAGCTGGGACTTGCCGATGCCCGGCTCCCCCCGGAGGCCGACGGGCTTCCCCTGCCTCAGGTACGACCAGAGCTTCTTCGTGGTGAGGGCGTCCAGGAAGTAGCCCTGACTCTGGAGCGCCTGCTGCAGTTCGGCCGCCGTATAGGGAAACACGCGGCTCGCCTCCTCTCCCAGCCGCTGCTTCGCCGCGGCCAGCGCCTCCTGGTTGGCCGCCTCGCGCCGGTAGAGCCGCCACCAGACGGGGGCCCAGCGCGTCACCGCCACGGCGGCCGCCAGCCCGGCCACCGCCGCGGAGCCGACTGCCACGGAATGCACCATCGGCGACCACCACCTGTGACAGGGGGAGTCACAACGTCGCAGTGGGCACGGAAAAGTAGCACTGTTGGGCTAGTACGCACAGATACTTGGAGCCATAATTCGGGGGAATCTCTCGGATTCCTGCCAAGCATACGAAGGGAGACTATTTTGCCATCCGCCGGGGCAAGAATGGGCTAGGAGGTGTTGCGCCCATGCGCCACTCGATGGCCCTGGCGGCTTGGGTCCTGCCCCTGGCCCGGCGTCTGCGGGCTGCGGCGCTGCCCCGGGCGTGGAAGGCCGGGGCCCTGGCCCTGGCTGTAGCGGCGCTGCTGCTCGCGTGGGGGACGGTGATGGAGCGCTCCCCGGCCGGGCCCGCAGCCCCGGCGCCGCTGCCCGGGATCGAGATGCTGGACCGGGCGTGGGAGGCGACCGGCGGAGAGCTGGAGCAGGCGCTGCTGTTCGTGCGGGAGCCGGTGGCGGACCGGCCGGCGGCGGAGCGGATCGCGGCCGGCCTCGGCTGGACCGGCCCGCCCCCGGCCGGCGAGGAGCGGTCGCTGCGGCTGGTGGAGGGCGCCGGCGGGCCGTACGTGGAGGTGGCGTGGCGGCTGAGCGGAGAGGCCGCGCGCACGTGGGCCGAGCGGTACCGGGAGCTGCGGCGCGCCTTTGCGCGGGAAGGGCTGTGGCCCCCGGTGCACGTGGAGCTTTCCGGCCGCGCCGGCGAAGGCGGGGATCCCCAGGCCCTGACCGAGGCGGCCCTGGACGCGGTGAAGGCCGGTGAGCGCCAGCCGTGGCAGGGCCCGCGCTCGGCCTCGGTGGCCGGGTACTCGCCGCTTCTGCCCCCCGGGCCGTACGCGGTGAACGTGCAGGCGGCCGCCCGCAGCGGGGCGGACGGCACCCGGCTCTGGGTCGGCTGGCCGGTCGTGCGCAGCGACTACTGAGGCGCGGGGAGCCCACGGGCGCGCCGGGGCTGCCGGCGGATGGGGGCGCCGCGGCGATTTATGTCATGTGGCCGTACTACGCGGGACAGGTCCCCCATACAGATAGAGGCGAGATCACCCCCATCCGCAGGGGCATGGAGGACAAGTCATGCTGCGTCTGCTCCTCGCCGCCGCCCTGATGACGGCGGCCCTCACCCTGGCGCTGCCGGTCGGAATCGGCGCGGGCGTGCGCCTGCCCGGGGCCGATCCGCTGCCGGTCCCCGTGCTGGCCCAGTGGGGGCCGGCGCCCGAGGCACCGCCTGCCGAACCCGGCGGCGCGGACTCGCTGGATGTGCGGGTCTACTTCCCCGACCGGGACGAGATCGCCGTCATGCCCCTGGGCGAGTACCTGAAGGGGGTCGTGGCGGCTGAGATGCCCCCGGACTTCGAGATGGAGGCGCTGAAGGCCCAGTTCGTCGTCGCCCGGACGTACACGGTGCGCCGCATGCCCCAGTTCGGCGGCAAGGGGGGATGCCCCCTCAGGCCGGAGGCCGACGTCTGCGCCGACTACCGCACCGGCCAGGCCTACATGAGCCGGGAGGAGCTGGAGGCCAAGTACGGCCCGCTGGTGGCCGCGAGCTACTGGCGCCGGCTCAGCCAGGCGCAGGCGGAGACCGAGGGCGAGGTGCTGACCTACCAGGGGGAGCTGATCGACGCGCTGTACCACGCCGTTTCGGGCCGGATGACCGAGAGCGCCGGGGACTACTTCGCCGCCGACCTGCCCTACCTGGTGCCGGTGGACGACACGTGGGGCGCCGACGCCCCGCGCCTGGTGGAGGAGCGGCGGTTCACGCCGGAGGCGTTCGCCCGGGCCCTGGGTCTGGAGAGCGGCGGGCCGCTGGCGGCGGTGCAGGCCTCCGCCCGGGCGGGCCAGCCGCCGGTGCAGGTGACCGCCCGCACGGCCGGGGGACGGGTGAAGACGGTGGCCATCGGCGACCTGACGCTGACCGGGCGTGAGGTGCGGGAGCGGCTGGGCCTGCGCTCCACCGACTTCCAGGTCTACTGGGAGGGCGGGGAGATCGTGGTGGAGACCTTCGGCGACGGCCACGGCGTCGGCATGAGCCAGTACGGCGCCCAGGGCATGGCCCGGGCGGGGAAGACGTACAGGGAGATTCTCACCCATTACTATACGGGCGTCGAGCTGAGCCGATTATTCGAAATTTAGGAAGAAAATCCGGGCCGGCCGGTCTGAAGCGGCCGGCCAGTGGGCAGGCTAAGACACGAGGTGATCTGCGAATGAGACCTGTGCGTGTCTGGCCTGCCCTGTGGAGGGGCGACCTGCCGCCGGAGCGCCGGATGGCCCTGGCGGCGACCGCCGCCCTGGTCCTGCTGATCGGCGGCATGGCCCTGTATCAGCTGCGCGCGGCCCCCGACGCGGGGCGCGAGCCGGAGGCCGCGGATGCCGGTGCCCCTTCGCCCGCCGCGGACGCCGCGGGCGCCGCCGCTCAGGATCCCGCCGCGCCCGCCGGCGCCGAGCCCGCGCCGGTAACCGAGCCGGCGGTCAAGGCGTTCTCCTGGCCGCTGGGCGGCCGGCCCCGGGTCGTGATGCACTTCGGGGCCGTGGACGGCAGCCTGGGCGACTGGCGGCTGAGCGACGGCCTGGTGCTGGAGGCGACCCCCGGCCAGCCGGTGGTGGCCGCAGCCGCCGGCACCGTGGCGTCGGTGGAGGAGCACCCGGTGGACGGCCTGGCGGTGGTCCTGGACCACGGCGATGGCAAGCAGAGCCGGTACGCCGGCCTCGCGGAGGCCTCGGTCACCGCGGGCCAGGCCGTGAAGGCCGGGGAGCCCATCGGCCGGGTCGGCCTGCCGGCGGAGGCCCGCCGCGGCCTGGGCCCGCACCTGCTCTTCGCCCTGCTGGTCGACGGCGAGCCCGTGGACCCCCTGGAGTACCTGGAGGAGTGACCCCACCCCCGCGGGCGCCCAGCGCGCCGGCGGGGGCCGGGGGCGCGTGATTTCCAGCGTCCCCCAGCCCCCGCTCCGTCATGTTTGCCCCCTTGCGCCAATAGACTCTACCAACCATCCAGGGCGAAGGGGGCCCAACGGTGAAGGACCACATCTGGAAGCGTGTGCTGGAGATCGGCAACCACATCTACCGAACCAAGGGCACCGTGCGGGAAACCGCCGCCGTGTTCGGCGTCTCCAAGAGCACCGTCCACAAGGACGTGACCGAGCGCCTCCCCCGCATCAACCCCGAGCTGGCCGCCAAGGTCAAGCGTGTCCTGGATCAGAACAAGGCCGAGCGCCACCTGCGCGGGGGTGCGGCGACCCGGCAGAAGTACCTGGAACGCTAGCGCCCAGCAGAGGAGTTTATCCCCTGGCGTCGAAACTGGAAAGGAAGATGGGATGAACGTTCCCGCGACGGAACAGGGGGCAGGCAAAGCGTGTTCGGTTGGCCATCGGACGTGGGCGTGGACCTGGGCACGGCGACGGTGCTGATCTACGTGAAGGGGAAGGGGGTCGTCCTGTGCGAGCCCTCCGTGGTCGCCATGCACCGCGACACCAGACAGGTCCTGGCCGTCGGTGAGGAAGCCCGGCGCATGCTGGGCCGGACGCCGGGCAACATCGTTGCCATTCGCCCCCTGCGCGAAGGGGTCATCGCCGATTACGACGTCACTGAGGCGATGCTGAAAGCGTTTCTGAGGCGGGTGTCTGGGCCCCGCCTTTTGGCGCGCCCCCGGATGGTGATCTGCATCCCCGCGAACGTGACGGCCGTCGAGAAGCGGGCGGTGATGGAGGCGGCCGTGGAGGCCGGCGCCCGGAAGGTGACCATTGTGGAGGAGCCGCTGGCGGCGGCCCTGGGCGCCGGGCTGGACATCACGCAGCCTTCCGGGCACATGGTGATCGACATCGGCGGCGGCACCACCGACGTCGCCGTGCTGTCGCTGGGCGGCATCGTGATCTCGGAGTCGATCCGCATCGGCGGCGACAAGTTTGACGAGGCGATCGTCCGCTATGTGAAGATGAAGCACAACCTCCTGATCGGCGAGCGGACGGCCGAGGAAGCCAAGATCACCATCGGCAGCGCCGGCTGCAACAGCCGCAACGAGTCCATGGAGGTGCGGGGCCGGGACCTGATGACGGGCCTGCCCAAGACCGTGACGCTCACCTCCGCCGACGTGCGCGAGGCGGTGAGCGAGCTCGTGACCTCCCTGGTCGACACCATCAAGGCGGTGCTGGAGGCCACGCCGCCGGAGCTCTCCGCCGACATCCAGGAGCGGGGGATCGTCATGACCGGCGGCGGGGCGCTGCTGCACGGCCTGGACCAGGTCATCGCCACGGAGACCGGCGTGCCGGCGTATCTGGCCGACGACCCGGTGACGTGCGTGGCCAGGGGGACGGGCCGGGTGCTGGAGGAGTTCGAGGTGGAGGACAACCACCTGGTGGTCCTCCGCAGGCTGATGTGACAGTGAAGAAGCACAGGGTCGCGGCGGGTCGCCGCGACCCTTGACGCTTTCGGGGCAAGGATTCTTCGCCGCCCGCACCGAACAGTTCCGGCGGAGGTGGGCGGGATGGCCACATACACGCTCCACGTGTACGGGGAGATGTGCCCGGCCCCCCTGCTCAAGGCGGAGGCGAAGCTGCGCAGCATGAAGCCGGGCGACCGGCTGATCATGGAGTCGGACCACTCCTGCACGGTCCGGCTGCTCCAGGAGCACCTGCGCAAGCTGCCCTGCCGCTTCCGGGTGGAGGAGGTGGCCGACGGGATCTGGC
>QGVE01000217.1 GCA_003242675.1 Bacillota bacterium
GCCCAGCGCGCCCCAATCCGGCGCCTGCGCCAGCCGCTCCGCGAGGCCCCGCTCCTGCGCGGCCAGGTCCGCCACCTGCTGCTCCAGCCGCTCCAGGTCCGCCAGCTTCGCCTGCAGCTCGCGCACGTCCCGGGGCAGGGCCGGCCTGCCGGCCACGTCCGCGAACTCCGCCTGGAGCCGGTCCTCGGCCTCCCGGGCGGCCCGGTCGCTCGCCTCCCGCCGCCTGGCCAGGTCCCGGGCCTCCTCGGCGCGCCGGGTCAGGTCTTCCTGGAGCCCAATCAGCTCCTGCAGCCGGTCGCCCGTGTCGGGGGGCAGGTCCGCCAGTTCGGGCCACTCCCGGGACAGCCGTGCCTTGGCCCCGTCGAGCTTCTCGGCAATTTGGCGCGCGTTTTCCAGGGCCCGCCTCAGGCTGCCCCCCTGCCGCACCTGCTGCCGCCGCCTCTCGGCCAGCTGACGCCACTCCTGCAGGGCGTCCAGCACCTTCCGTCGCTGGCTCACGTCCTGGCGGGCGGACTCGTACTCGGCCTCCAGCTCCTGCAGCCGGCCGGCCGACTGGTGGAAGAGGTCGACGGCGCCCCGGGCCCGCTCGATCTGCCCGGCGAGGTCCCGGATCTGCGCCTGCAGCTCCTCCAGCTGCCGGTTCTTCTGGAGGTCCCGCGGGAACCCGAACTGCGCCACCGCGCGGGTGAGCTCCCTGAGCTGCTCCGCGAGGTACTCCCGGGCCTGCTCGGGCCTGCCGCCGCCCGCGCCGGCCAGAAGCCCCTGGACCGACTGGTCGACCTGGTCCATCTCCGGCAGCGGCTGGGTGACGCAGAAGGTGGCCGCCAGCAGCTCCCGGGACGGGAGCCCGACCAGCCCGGCGATGAGCTTCTCGTACGCCTCGTTGCCGCGCCGGGCCCCTGGGTTGTGCGTGCCCTGGTAGATGCGCTCGGGCCCGTCCGGCCCGAAGCGGGTCACGGTGACCCGGTGGCTCTCGAAGTCCCGCCAGACGCGGTAGCGCAGGCCGTCGGCCGCGGTGAACTCCACCTCCCCCTCGAAGGCGGGCGCCCGGCCCTGGTGGCGGTAGCGCCCCTGCCCGAAGTCGTCGGGCGAGCTGCTCGCCGGCAGGCCGTACAGGGTGGCCATCAGCCCGGCCACCAGGGTGGATTTGCCGGACTCGTTGGGCGCCACCAGCACGCCGATGCCGTCGGGGAACGTGTAGGTCACCCGGTCGGCATACGGGCCGAAGCCCGTGAGCGACACCGAATGCCAGATCACGCCGGCCACCGCGGTCACCTCCTCAGCATGGCCTGCACCCCGCGGCGCAGGGCCTCCTCCAGCACGGCCCGCTCCTCCGCGTCCTGCTCCTCCGCCAGCCGCCTGCGCATCCGGCGGATGAACTCGCCCAGGATGGTCCGCTCCGCGGCCCAGCGGTCCAGGAGCGCGGGGGAGAGGGCGTCGGTCTCGTCGACGACGTTCAGGTAGAAGAAGCGGTGCGCGCAGGCGGCCTCGATGGCCTCGGGGTCCAGCAGCCCCGGCGCGGTGCCGGTGAGGCGCACCTGGGCGATGGCCTCGGGGTCGCCCAGGTCCGCCACGGCGGCGGCCACCTGCGCGGCGTCCGCCATGGCCGAGACGTCCAGCTCGTGCACGACCACCGGCTGCGCATCCGGGACCGGGACCCGCTCGACCATGGCGCCCCCCGGCCCCACCGAGGCGATGGTGAACTGGCGGGTGCCGGGGTCGTCGAACCCCTTCCCCTCGACGGCGCCGGGGTAGACGGCCAGGCCCCGGCCCATCCGCACCTCCGCCGGCTTGTGGATGTGGCCCAGGGCGATGTAGTCGTAGCCGGCCTGCCCCAGGGCAGCGGGGTCCAGCGGCAGCGACCGCTCGCCCAGCGCCTCGCCCAGCGTGCCGTGGAAGATCGCCACGTGCAGGCCGGGGTCCGAAAGGCGCGGGAACTGGCGAAGGGCGGACTGGGTCGGGGTGATGCCGCCGGTGTAGGCCAGGCCGTAGAGGTGCACGGTCTCGCCCTGCACCTGCAGGGTCGCGACGTGGGCCGGGTGCGGGTTGGTGACCAAGAGCCCCGGCCAGTCGCCCCGGCGGTAGACCGAGTTGGGATAGGTGATCTCGTCGTGGTTGCCGGGCACCGTCACCACCGGGATGCCGGCCTCAACCAGCCGGCGCAGCTGGGCCACCGTCGCGGCCACCAGCGGCTCCTCGGGGCGGTGGGTCTCGAACAGGTCGCCGGCGATCACGACGAGGCCGATCCGCCGGTCCGGATCCAGGGCGAGGTCGACGGCGCGGGCCAGCAGCCTGTCCCGGCGCCGGCGGCGCTCCTCCGCCTTCTCCGGGGGCATGAAGGCCGGCCGCCAGCCGAGGTGCAGGTCGGCCAGGTGCAGGATGCGGAGCACTGCAAGCAACCCCCTCTCGCGCGCTCGGGGGCCCGTCGCCGGGCCACCGCAAATCCACTGCTGTACTGATTTGCCGGCGGGCCGGAGAACTCCTCGTGCAGCGCGGAAATGGCACCCGCGCCCAGGCGCGCGGCACCGCCCCGGGGACGCCGGGGCGGTGCGGACTTGTGCTGCGGCTTACGCCGCCTTGCGGGTTGCCGTCGGTCCTCACCGCCTGAGCCGCGGGTCGAGCACATCCCGCAGCCCGTCGCCCAGCAGGTTGAAGCCCAGCACCGCCAGCATGATCGCCAGGCCCGGGAAGGTGACCACCCACGGGGCGACCTGGAT
>QGVE01000218.1 GCA_003242675.1 Bacillota bacterium
AATTTGTTAAAAAGACAGCGCAATGGCTCTTCCAAAGAGCCACGGCTTTTCAGCCGTGGATCCCCAAAGCAGTTGACGACAACCTCCGTTCCTTTTACGACGGCTTCAATAGAGCCACGGCTTTTCAGCCGTGGATACAGCGCCTGCCTGGAGCCCTTGTGCCACAAGGCTTCTAGAGCCCGATTTCGAGCGGTTCCCGAGAACACCCGCATAACGTCCTGTTTTTCCCTTTTTCATCACCTCTCTACTCCACTCCTTCCCTACAGCCACAAGCCTTTCGAGCGCCCCCCGGGGGTTACGGCATCACATCACCGCTCGAAACGGACCACACCACCGCAGGTCCGGCATGGGCCCCGCACGCCCGCAGAACTCGATGGCCTTCTCGCCCTGGCGACTCGCCGGCCCCAGGTTCACGATCATTACTCGATCCTCACGCTGGTTGATGTGGAACAGCAGACTCCCCGTCGTCGCTGACATCACAGGTGACAAGGTATCGATGACGCAATCGGGTTCCTCCCCCTCACCGGGTCAGAAACCGCAGGATTTCCACTATTTCGCCGGCAAGATCCCTGCTCGACAGCCATTACACGCCTGTTGGCAATCGTCGAAACTCGTCGCTAGCAGATGATCCCACGAGACAAGTCCCGCGCAAGTGCAATCGATAACGTTGCCGCGAGCACTGCTCGTCCCATCGTAACGGTTATCTACCCAGGCACATGGGCAGAGTCCGCCAGCAGGCAACGTATTTCATCCTAATACGGATCATGGTCAAAAATCACCACGTCCCCCGTAACGGGCGAATGGTACAACAGCCGCTTCGCCCGGCCGTGCAGCACATGGGCGACGCGGAGGTACAGCCAGATCGGTCCGGCGCCGGTGAGCCGCACCACGGCGCCAGCGGGCACCTGCTGGCGCACCGCCTCTTCATATGCCGGCAGATCGGCCAGTTTCGCGGTCCCCGTGCCGCTGTACAGCTGGCTCACGTCTAGGGTAACCTCACCAGTCGGCATGACCACACACACTCCTGTTCACCGGCCCCGGTATAAGTATCCCCATGACTGATAACCCTGCTTGCTATCCATATGGTACAGGATCGTAGGAATGCCGTTGCCCAGCAACGCACCCACCAGTGCGCCGATCATCACCGGCCCCCGAATGAAGAGGTGCAGCGAGTCGCACCCCCTCGCCTGCAGTTCGGCGCGCGCCGTTCGCACCCGGTCAAGCAGGTCGTCGAGGATCTCCGGCGTTACCTCCTTCGCCCATACGACCTCTTGCCAGGGCAGCTCATCCAGCCGCTCCCACCCCCATTCCTGGGTGGCTACGAACCTGCGCACCGTTGCGCTGATGGGTTCGCTGCTGACGTTGATGATCAGGACGCCGGGGACGGCCTGGTCACCCACGGTGATCCGCCGCGCCTGTTCCGCCCAGCGCTTGCGCATGCGGCGCACCTGAAACCACGTCAGGGCGCTGAACAGAAACGTCCCCAGCCCGATGATGATGGACGCCTTGTCCATCCAGTCCCAGATGAGATCCACTTGTCATCCTTCTCCCCGGCGGCCCGCCCCCGTCCACGCCTGTAAGATGTCAGGCAGCGCCGCGATCTCCTCGCCCTGCACCACTTGCATCTTCCATTCCTGAGCACGGAGGTACTCCAGGTCGCTCATGCGGTCCACCGACACATACATCACGCGGCCAAAGAGGCCGCCCACCTTGTCCCGCACGGCGTCGAGCTTGTAGGGCATCCCCTTGTTGTGCTTGCCCTTGCCCGACTTGCACTCCACGATGAAGAGCCGGTTGCGGAAGGTGAAGACGACGTCCAGTTCGTTGGTCACACCCCGGGCGCTCAGGCATTTCACACCCATCAGCGGCTCCAGGACGCCTTCCATCCGTCTCACGAGGTCGTAGACGTACACCTCCAACCAGCCGCCCCTGATGAACCCCAGTTCCTCCGGCCCGGGAAACCGCAGGTAGCGCCGGCCGCGGGCGACCTCCACACGCACCAGCCCATGGCGCTCCAAGAGGCTGAGCACCTCGCCCATTCCCGCACTGTATTCGACCGGCCGGGGCGTGGCCAACTTGTGCTTGGCGACGCCCTCGCAGCAGGCGTTCAGCGCCAGGAGGGCCTCGCACCACCGCCCGACCTGCGCGCCCATCGTGCGAGCGGCGACCGCCCACGCGTCCGGCACAGACTCACGCACCTCCGTCATCTTGTATCCATAGGCGCGCAGGTACGTCGTCGTGTCCACCACATTCGCCATGGGCAGGACCGGCCCTTCCCACAGGAAGCGAATCTCGTCTGAGTCGGTATCGACGTAGAAGACCGGCTGCCCGGCGGCGCGGAACGCCTCGTAGGCCGCCAGGGCCATGATCTTCGTACCGCCGGTTACGTTCAGGACAACCCGCTCACCCTTCCGCTCCGCCAGGACGGCCTCGACGGCCTTCCGTACGGCGTCCCCGTCCGTGTGGGAGACCGGGCGCGATTCTACCGCCAGGCCCCACTGCTGCAGGATCTCGACCAGCGTCCGGGCCCGCTGCTGCATGTCGTCCGACACCAGCAGCACCACCCGCCGGGGGCGAAGGTCCTGGTGCAGGATCGGGATCAGGTTGGGCAGCGGCGGGCCCGAAACAGGACAGACGGGCGGGTCGAATCCCCCGCCCTAGAGCCCCTTCCCAAACGCCCGAAACGCCCCCACCCCAAAATGCACCCAA
>QGVE01000219.1 GCA_003242675.1 Bacillota bacterium
CCGGTTCCGGGCGGTCATCACCTGCCCGTCGGGGATGGGCTCCTCCCAGATGCTGGCCGGGCGCGTCGCGGTCATGCTGCCCGAGATCGAGATCCTTCAGGTCACCTCCATCACCGACTTGCGCGCGCTGCTGGCCCGCCTGCCCGAGCCCCCGGACCTCATCATCTCCACGGTTTCGCTGGACGTGGCGGAGCCGCCGGTGGTGCTGGTCAGTCCGCTTCTGGACCGGGAGGACGTCGCGGCGATCCGGCGGGTGCTGGACCGCCTGGCGCCGCGCCCGAGCCGGCTGCTGGACCTTCCGGAGGAGTGGCAGCCGCCCCGGGCGGCGCAGCGACTGCCGCCGGTGCCGCCGATGGCCGTGGCCCTCCGGGCGGCGGCCATGGGCCAGGTGATCGTGGACATCCTGCGGGATTTCCGGCTGGGCCCTCTTCCGCCCGGTGACCCGGTGGCGGCGGCCGCGGACCTCTTCGGCGGGACCGATCTGGTGGCGGACCGGGCCCGGCTGGAGGCGGACCTGCGCCGGCGGGAGGCCTTGAGCCGCACGGCGGTCGCCCCCGGCCTCTGGCTCCTGCACGCCCGGACCGCCGGGGTCCGCAGACCCGCGCTGGGCCTGTTGCGCGGCCCCGACGAGGCGTTCCTGGTGATGCTGGCGCCCGAGGCGGTGAGCCGCGAGGCGCTGGAGGCCCTGGGCGCGGTGAGCGGCGCCCTGGCGACCCAGCCGGAGCTGGTGGACGCGCTGCGCCGCCGCCCGGAGGAGCACGTGCGGGATGCGATCGGCCAGGTCCTGGCCCACCTGCTCGTGCTCCCATCGGAGAATGCACAATCACAACCGGAGAAGGTGAGCGATCCTCATGCAAGATAGGCGGAGTTCCGCCCGACCGCTTCTCACCATCGCAGACATCATCCTGAACGCGAAGGCAGCCGACAAGTGGGAGGCCATCCGGCTGGTGGGGAACCGGCTCGTGGAGGCCGGCCACGTGGAGCCAGCTTACGTAGAGGCCATGATCGAGCGGGAGCGCGCCTTCACCACGTACGTGGGCAACGGCCTGGCGATTCCCCACGGCGTGGCGGAGAGCAAGCGGCTGATCCGGTCGTCCGGCCTGGCGATCGCGCAGTTCCCGCAGGGGATCGACTTCGGCGACGGCAACACCGCCTATCTGGTCATCGGCATCGCCGGAGTCGGCGACGAGCACCTGGAACTGCTCTCCTCCATCGCCCTGCGGTGCGAGGATCCCGCCGTGGTGATGCGCCTGGCCCGCGCCCCGCGCGCGGAGGATCTGCTGGAGGCGTTCCTGTAATCGTCCCTTTACCCCATTCGCCGAACCATACGGAGGGCTGTTCATGTTCGCACTGCACTTCGGGGCCGGGAACATCGGCCGTGGGTTCATCGGCTACCTGCTCGTGCGGTCCGGCTATCAGGTGACCTTCGTGGACGTGAAGCCGGATCTGGTGCGGCTCATTCAGGAGCGCGGCCGCTACAGCGTGCACGTGCTCGGCCCAGAGCCGCGGGTCGAGTGGGTGGAGGGGGTGACCGCCCTGGATGGCACCGACGCGGACCGGGTGGCCGACGCGGTGGCACGCGCCGATCTGGTCACCACCGCGGTCGGGGCGTCGGTGCTGCCGAAGCTTGCCCCGGTGATCGCCGAGGGGCTCCGGCGGCGGGGCGGACGGCCCCTGCACATCATCGCCTGCGAGAACCTGATCGGGGCCAGCACCCTCCTGCGCGACGCGGTGCTGGCGCTCACCGGCGGGGACCCCCTGGGCGCGGCGTTCCCCAACGCCGTGGTGGACCGCATCGTGCCGCCCTTCACCGGCGGCGATGAGGATCCGCTGGCCGTCGGGGTGGAACCGTACTACGAGTGGCTCGTCGAAGAGGAGGCCTTCGTGGCCGAGGTGCCCGCGGTCGAGGGCATGCGCCGGGTGAGGAACCTGGGCGCCTTCGTCGAGCGGAAGCTGTTCGGCCTGAACATGGGCCACGCCGTCATCGCGTACCTGGGCTACCTGCGGGGGCACCGCCTGATCCGCGAGGCCATCGCCGACCCCTTCGTCCGGGCGAGCCTGTACGGCGCCCTGGTGGAAGCCGGGCTGACGCTCTGCCGGCGCCACGGCTTCACGGAAGAGGAACAGGCCCGCTATGCGGCCATGACCGTCTCCCGGTTCGAGAACCCTGCCCTCGCGGACCCCGTCACCCGCGTCGGGCGGGAGCCGGCCAGGAAGCTGGGCCCCAACGACCGGCTGGTCCGGCCGGCCCTGCTTGCGCTGGAGGAGGGGATCGTCCCCCGCTGCCTGGCCCGGGCGATCGCCGCCGGGTTCCTGTTCGACCCGGCCGAAGATCCGGAAGCGGCTGCGCTGGCTGCGCGGGCCCGCACCGAGGGGCTGGGGCCGCTCCTCCGGGAGGTGTGCGGCCTGCCGCCGGAGTCGCTGCTCGGGCGGCTCGTGGAGGAGGAGTACGCCCTGCTCGGGCGGATGCGGCATTCTGCCACCTCCCGCGGTCTCGCGTAGCAGCAGCGGGACAGCATGAAGAACGAGGAAAGACCTCCCCCGCGGATTCCCGATGGGGTCCGCGGGGGAGGTCCGCGCGCGCCGGCTTCTCCGCTGCCCGCTCCGGTGCTAGACTGGGGATGGGCCACAGGCCACACGCCCCTGGAGGGACCTCTGTGAAGGTCATCGCGCGCCTGCACGCAGTCATCGACGCCTATCCCCG
>QGVE01000220.1 GCA_003242675.1 Bacillota bacterium
CGGCCGTGGGCTCACCGCCGTGCTGATGGGATGGGTGGTGTCGTTCGTCCCCTTCGATCTGGCCAAGGCCGGCGCGGCCGCAGTAGCTGCCGCGGCGGTGCGCCGGGCCCTGATGCGGGCGGGCCTGTTGTTTTCCGCGTAGACTGTGACGGTTGTACCTGTCGGCGCCGCTCAGGCGCCTTTTTCTTTTGCGGCCGCGGCCCGGGAAGGGCCTGCTGAAGGCACTCTTAAACCGTGTCCGGATTCAGGCCGGTCATCGCTCCGCTTCTCCAAGTTGTGCGACTGCAGCGACATCGCTAGAGTGAAAGGTGGAAGGGTGCGATTGGAGTCAGTCCGGACTGACCTCAAGGCTAGCGGCTAGGAAATCACAGAAGGAGGAAGCGACATGGCGGTTGGTTCTGCCGTAACCAGCTCCGGTAGTGTGCGCACCCGCGTACAGGCCTTCGGCCGGTTCCTGAGCGGCATGGTGATGCCCAACATCGGTGCCTTCATCGCCTGGGGTTTCATCACGGCCTTCTTCATCGACACGGGTTGGGTGCCCAACAAGGCTTTCGCCACGCTGGTCGGCCCAATGATTACCTACCTGCTCCCGCTGCTGATTGCCTATACTGGGGGCAAGATGGTCCACGGCGTGCGCGGCGGCGTGGTAGGCGCGATCGCGGCGATGGGCGTGATCGTGGGCGCTGACATCCCGATGTTCATCGGCGCCATGATCATGGGTCCCCTCGGTGGCTGGCTGATCAAGAAGGTTGACGAGGCGCTGGAAGGGAAGATCCCGGCCGGCTTTGAGATGCTGGTCAACAACTTCTCCGCCGGCATCCTCGGGATGATCCTGGTCCTCCTCGCCTTCAAGGCCATCGGCCCCACCGTCCTGGCCCTGAACAACGCGCTGGCCGCCGGGGTCCGGTGGATCGTGAATGCCGGCCTCCTCCCGCTGGCCAACCTCTTCATCGAGCCGGGCAAGATCCTGTTCCTCAACAACGCCATCAACCACGGCATCCTCGGGCCGATGGGCGTCCAGCAGGTGCAGGAAGCCGGCAAGTCGATCTTCTTCCTGCTGGAGACCAACCCCGGTCCGGGCCTCGGCCTCCTGCTGGCGTACTGGCTGTTCGGCAAGGGCTCGGCCAAGGAGTCGGCCCCCGGTGCCATCATCATTCAGTTCCTGGGCGGCATCCATGAGATCTACTTCCCCTATGTGCTGATGAACCCGATCTCGGTGCTGGCCGTGATGGCCGGCGGCGTTGCCGGCACCTTCGTCTTCACCATCACCGGCGCCGGCCTTGTGGCGACCCCGTCGCCCGGCTCGATCTTCGCCGAGATCGCCATGGCGCCGAAGGGCGGCCTCCTGCCGGTCCTGCTGGGCATCTTCGTCGCCGCTGCCGTCTCCTTCGCCGTCGCCATCCCGTGCGTCCGGCGGTACGCCCAGCACGCCACCGATGAGGACCTCGAAGAGGCCAAGGCCACCACGGCGGCCCTCAAGGGCAAGGGCGGCGTGCGGAAGATCGTCTTCGCCTGCGACGCCGGCATGGGCTCCTCGGCGATGGGCGCCTCCATCCTGCGCCGGAAGATCCAGGAGCGCGGGCTGAACGTGGCCGTGGTCCATGCGGCCATCAACGAGGTCCCGGACGACGCGGACATCGTGATCACCCACAAGCAGCTCGCCGAGCGGGCGCGGCAGCAGGCGAAAAACGCGCAGGTGATCGAGGTCGAGAACTTCGTCAACAACCCCGTGTACGACGAGATCGTGAACAGCTTGAAGTAATTGAGACTCGCACAGTCGGGAGCGGGGAGGGGTTCTGGGTGCAGACTCCTCCCCCGCTTCTTGGGGGGTTGCCAGGTGGCCGGTATCGAGCTGACCCCGCGGCAGATTCGCCTGGCGGACCGGCTTCTGCGCTCCGGGCAGCCGGTCACGCTGGCCGCGCTGGCCTCCGCCCTGGAAGTGAGCACGCGCACGGTGCAGCGGGATCTGCCGGCGGTGGAGCGCTGGCTGGCCGGCCAGGGAATCCGGCTGTCGGTCCGTCCCCGGGTCGGCATCGTGGTGTCCGCCCCGCCCGGGCAGCGGGAGCGGGCGCTGGAGCGGCTCTCCGCGCAGCGGCGCCGGCACGAACTGAGCCCCGAGGAGCGGCAAGAAAGGCTCCGCCGGGAACTGCTGACGACCCGCAGCGCGAAGCTGGCCTACTTCGCCCGCCGCTTCGGCGTGACCGAGGCGACCATCAGCAACGACCTCGACCGCATCGCCCCGTGGTTCGCGGAGCGGGGGCTGACCTTGATCCGGAAGCCCGGGTACGGCATCGAACTGCAGGGGCCGGAGCGCTGCTTCCGCAGCGCCATCGTCGACCTGGTGCGGGAGGGGCTGACCGACGAGCAGCTGATCGAGGGGCTCCGGCGGCTCGCGGAGCCCGCCGGGAACGCAGTGGCGGAGGCGGCCTTCAGCGTCCTGCTCGGCTTTGTGGACCGGGAGACGGTGGTGCGGGTCGAGGCGGAGGTGCGGGCGCTGAACCACCGGCTGCCGCAGCCGATGGCCGACGGCTCCGCGGCCGGCCTCGTGGTACACCTGGCGCTGGCGATCGAGCGGCTGCGCGCCGGGGAGGCGATCCACATTCCCGCCGAAACCCTGGAGTCCCTACGGCAGACTCGGGAGTGGCAGTACGCCGCGGAGCTAGCAGGGCAGGTTTCGGCCGCGCTGGGGCTGCGGA
>QGVE01000096.1 GCA_003242675.1 Bacillota bacterium
GCACGCGTCCATGTGGAGTGGGTAAGCGCAACCTGGGCAGGCGGCCTCCTGCCGCCGGGTGCAGCCGCTCGCCGCACACGCCCATGAGAGGCGACCAGGCGAAACCCGCGCAGGCAGCCACTTGCCGCCGGGTACGGCCACCCGTCGCACACGCCAGTGAGAATCGGGCAGGCGCAGCCCGGGCAGGCGGCCTCCTGCCGCCGGGTGCAGCCGCTCGCCGCACACGCCCATGAGAGGCGACCAGGCGAAACCCGCGCAGGCAGCCACTTGCCGCCGGGTACGGCCACCCGTCGCACACGCCCGGGAGAATAGGGCGGGCGCAGTCCGGGGAATGAAGCGCCGACGGGTGCAGCCGTCACGCAGGGCAAGAGCCCGGGCGACACCCGCCCGGGCTCTCCCTGTGCCTGCCTACTGCGTCGTGCGGTTGTAATCCTCGATGCCCTTGGTGATCTCCGCTGCGGCGGCGTCCAGCGCCTCCTTCGCCGTGGCCCGGCCCAGCACCACCGACTCCATCGCCGCCTCGACGATCTGCCGGGCCTGCGGGAACGTGCCGATCACGGCGCCCTGCGTCACCGTGCTGAGCTTGGAGGCGCGCAACTGCTCGATGGCGGTGGTGAACTGCGGATAGCGCGCGTGCCACTCCTGCAGCGCCTGCTGGTCGTAGGCCGCCTTGCGGATCGGGAAGTAGCCGGTGGCGATGGACCACTCCGCCTGCACCTCCGGGGTCGTCAGCCACTTGACGAACTCCCAGGCGGCCCACTGCTCCTTCAGCGACTTCGTGTTGGTAATCCAGAGCGACGCGCCGCCGATGATCACCCCGCCGCCCTCCACCCCCTCAGGCCGGGGCAGGAAGGCGGTGCCCACCTCGAACTTGTCGCCCACGCTGGCCAGGATCGGCGCCAGGGCCGCCGTGGAGTCCATGGTCATCGCGATGCGTCCGGCGGCGAAGGCGGCCTGGGTCTCGGCCGTCCGGCGGCCGAGGTTCACGGCCGACCCCTCGTCGATCATGGCCTTCAGCCAGTTCATGAACCGCTCGCCCTCCGGCGAGTTGATGATCGCCTTGGTCGCCCTTGCGCTGCGGCCGTTGTCGTTGTCCACGTAGTGGGCGCCCTGCACCGCCAGGAACTGCTCGAAGAACCAGCCGTACAGGGCGATGCCCGCGCCGAAGCGGGTCTCGCCGCCCTTCGTCACCGTCAGGCGGCGGGCGTACTCCTGAAACTCCTCGAAGGTGCGGGGCGGCCGCTCGGGATCCAGCCCGACCTCCCGGAAGGCGTCCTTGTTGTAGTACACGATCGGCGTCGAGGTGTTGAACGGCATCGAGTAAAGCTTGCCTTCGAAGGTGTAATAGCCAAGGATGTTGGGCTCAAAGTCCTCGGTGGAGAAGCCGTCGGCGTCGATGAAGTTCTGCATCGGCGTGATCATGCCGGAGTCGATCATGAAGCGGCTGCCGATCTCGTAGACCTGCACGATCGTGGGCCCCTCGGGCCCGGCGGCCTTCAGCTTCTGCAGGGCGTCGTCGTAGGTGCCCTGGTAGGCAGCTTCCACCACCACCTTGTCCTGGGCGGCGTTGAACCGGTCGACCAGCCGCTGCACCGCCTCGCCGGCGGATCCGCCCATGGCGTGCCAGAAGGTGACCTTTACCCGCTCGCCCGGCTGGATCTCTACCTTCTGAAACTCGCCCTCCGAGGCGGTCCCGCCCCCGCGGGCGCAGCCGGCCAGCAGGACGGCCATCAGGGTCACGGCCCACAGCGTCCACACCGATCGTCTCCTTATCCGCACGAAGCACATCCCCCTCTTCTCCCGAGTTGCGGCCGCCTTCTCCCGGAAGCAGCCCTTTTACAGGCAGCACCAAGCGGCAGGCTCCCCCGCCAGGCCAGCGCTGCGGCACCAGCGGAGCGGCCGCGCACGACCTGCCGCTACCCCTTGATGCCCCCGGCCATCAGCCCCCGCACCAGGTACCGCTGCCCGAGCAGGAGGATCAGCAGGGCCGGCGCCATGCAGAGCACCACCCCGGCCATGAGGCGGTGGTACTGCAGCCCCTCCTCGTTCATGAGGAAGCGCACGCCGATCTGCACGGTCCGCATCAGGCGGGAGTTGGTGACCAGGAGCGGCCACAGGTACTGGTTCCAAGTGCTCAGGAACGTGTACGCGCCCAGGGTGAGGAGGCCCGGCCGGGTCAGGGGCAGGGCGATCGACCAGAAGAACCGGAACCGGCCGCAGCCGTCGATGCGGGCGGCGTCCTCCAGCTCCTTCGGAATCTGCAGGAAGAACTGGCGCAGGAGGAACGTGCCGAAGGCGGTGGCGAGGAACGGGAGGACCAGCCCCGTGTAGGAGTCCAGCAGCCGCAGCGACCGGATCGTGAGGTAGTTGGGGATGATCGTGACCTCCCAGGGCACCATCATCGTGGACATGAACAGGGCGAACAGGGCCGCCTTCCCGGGAAACTCCATGAAGGCGAAGGCGTAGGCCGAGAGGCTGGCGGTGACCAGCTGGCCCAGCGTGACGGCCGCGGAGACCACCAGAGAGTTCAGCAGGTACCGCCCCACGGGCACCGACCGGGCGACCTCGGCGTAGTTGGCCCAGCGGGGCGAGCTCGGCAGGAACCGGGGCGGGAACGTGTTGACCTCGTCCGGCGGCATGAGGCTGATGGAGACGGCGTAGAGGATCGGGAACACGATCGCCAGGGCTGCCAGGCACAGCGCGGCGTAAAGCAGCAGCCCGGTCAGGCGGGGCGGGCGGGTCACTGATAATGCACCCGCCTTTCCCCGAGCCGGAACTGGAGGTAGGTCAGGGCGACCATCACCAGGAACAGCAGGATCGCCTGCGCGCTGGCCGCGCCGAACTCGTACTGCCGGAAGGCGACCTGGTAGATGCGGTAGACCACCGTGTTGGTGGCATCGGACGGCCCGCCCCCGGTCATGATCTCGATCTCCGCGAAGGCCTGGAAGGCGTGGATCACCCCCACCACGGCCGCGAAGAAGAGCGTCGGCGAAAGCAGCGGCAGGGTGATGTACCACGTCTTCGCCCAGAAGCCGGCCCCGTCGACCACCGCCGCCTCGTGCAGCTCCTCGGGCACGTTCTGCAGGCCGCTCAGCAGCAGCACGAAGTTGAAGCCCAGCCGGAGCCAGATGCTGACCATGCCCACGGCGAGCAAGGCCCAGCGCGGATCGGTCAGCCAGTGCACCGGCGGGATCCCCACCAGGCCCAACAGATAGTTGACCACGCCGGAGACCGGGTTCAGCAGCATCACCCAGATCGTGCTGCCGATCGCCGCCGAAATCGCCAGGGGCGAGGAGAAGATCAGCTGGAAGATCCGGGTGCCCTTCAGGGGCTGGTAGGCCAGCAGGGCCAGGGCAAGGCCGAGCAGGAGCCCCACCGGGACGGTGTAGAGCACGAAGAGCACCGTCACCCCCAGGCTCTGCAGGAAGGTGGACTGCAGCGCGTTCACGTAGTGCTGGAGCCCCACGAAGACCCGCGGCACGCCCAGCGGGTTGGTCAGGAACAGGCTGAGGTAGACCGACCGCGCGATCGGGTAGAAGGTGAAGAGGATCAGCAGGGCCAGGCTGGGGGCGAGATAAAGGTAGGGCTCCACCCGGGCCGCCCAGCGGAGGCCGGGGCGGACCGCGGCGCTCAGACGGGTGCGGATCACCGGTGCGGGTCGGCTGACCAAGCGTGCGCCCTCCTCTCACGGTGCTGTTTGGAGATATTTCCCTCTGCACGCCCAGACTCCTGCTGATTACTACGAATCTTCATGCACTAACATTTTGATTCCGGCGCCAGCAGGAATCCCCCACTGGAGGGCGAATAGCACGATTTCAACACGTTAAAGGGGTGAGATGAATGCCAGCCTTTCGCCGTGTCCTGGTCGCCAACCGGGGCGAGATCGCCATCCGCATCTTCCGCGCCTGCACCGAGCTGGGCAAACAGACCGTCGCGATCTACTCGGAGCAGGACCGGCTCTCGCTCCACCGGTACAAGGCCGACGAAGCCTACCTCATCGGCGAGGGCAAGGGTCCCGTCGAGGCGTACCTCGACATCGAGGGGATCATCAGGCTGGCACGGGAGCACGAGGTCGACGCCATCCACCCCGGCTACGGCTTCCTGGCGGAGAACGCCGAGTTCGCCAGGCGGTGCCGGGACGCCGGAATCGTCTTCATCGGACCGGACCCGGAGCACCTGGAGATGTTCGGCGACAAGGTGGCCGCGCGCCGGATCGCACAGGAGGCGGGGCTGCCTGTGCTCCGGGGCACCGAGAAGCCCGTCTCCTCGCTGGAGGAAGCCCTGTCCTTCGCCCGTGAGGTGGGGTATCCCGTCATCATCAAGGCCGTGCTCGGCGGCGGCGGCCGGGGCATGCGGGTCGTCCGCTCCGACGCCGAGCTCAGGGACGCGCTGGAGCGGGCCCGCTCCGAGGCCGAGAAGGCCTTCGGCTCGGGCGACATCTACCTGGAGGAGTACATCGACCGGCCCCGGCACATCGAGGTCCAGGTGATCGCCGACCGCTACGGCAACGTCGTGCACCTCTTCGAGCGGGACTGCTCCATCCAGCGGCGGCACCAGAAGGTGGTGGAGATCGCGCCGTCGCTGGCCCTGACCGAACCACAGCGGCAGGAGATCTGCGGCGCCGCCGTCCGGCTGATGGCCCGGGTCGGCTACGTGGGGGCCGGCACCGTGGAGTTCCTGGTGGCGCCCGACGGCCGCTACTATTTCATCGAGGTCAACCCGCGCATCCAGGTCGAGCACACGGTGACCGAGGAGATCACGGGCCTGGACATCGTGCAGGCCCAGATCCGCATCGCCGAGGGGGCGCGGCTCGACGAGGCGCTGGGCGTCGCCACCCAGGCGCAGATCTCCCGACACGGCTACGCCATCCAGTGCCGGGTGACCGCCGAGGACCCCGCCAACGACTTCCTGCCCGACACCGGCCGCATCCTGGTGTACCGCTCGCCCGGGGGCCCCGGGGTCCGGCTGGACGGCGACAACGGGTTCGTCGGCGCCGAGATCACCCCGTACTACGACTCGCTGCTGGTGAAGGCCACCACCTGGGGACTGACCTTCGAGGCCGCGGCCGCCAAGATGAGCCGCGTGCTTCAGGAGTTCCGCATCCGCGGCGTGAAGACCAACATCCCCTTCCTGCTGAACGTCGTCCGCCACCCCCGCTTCCTCGCCGGCGACTTCGACACCAACTTCATCCAGGACACGCCGGAGCTGTTCCAGTTCCCGCCCCGGCGGGACCGCGGCACGAAGATGCTGCGGTACATCGGGAACGTGGTCGTGAACGGAGGCCCGGGGGTGCCCCCCGGCGCCAGGCCGCCCGTCCGGAGTCAGCCGCCCGTCCCCAAGGTGGAGGGGCCGGCGCCCCCCGGCGTCCGGCAGATCCTGCTGGAGCGGGGCCCGGAGGGGCTGGTGGAGTGGATCCGGCAGCAGCGGCGGCTGCTGGTGACCGACACCACGATGCGGGACGCCCACCAGTCGCTGCTCGCCACGCGGGTGCGGACCCGGGACATGCTGGCCATCGCCCCGGCCACCGCCCGCCTGGCGTCGGACCTCTTCTCCCTGGAGATGTGGGGCGGCGCCACGTTCGACACCGCCCTGCGCTTTCTGAAGGAGGACCCGTGGGAGCGGCTGGACCTGCTCCGGCAGGCCATCCCCAACATCCCCTTCCAGATGCTCCTGCGCGGCGCGAACGCGGTCGGCTACGCCAACTACCCCGACAACCTGGTCCACGCCTTCGTCCGGGAGGCCGCGGCCTCCGGCATCGACATCTTCCGCATCTTCGACTCCCTCAACTGGCTGCCGAACATGCTCCCCGCGATCGAGGCCGTGCGCAAGGCCGGCAAGGTGGCCGAGGTCGCGATCTGCTACACGGGCGACATCACAGACCCCAGCCGCACCAAGTACACGCTGCAGTACTACGTGGACCTCGCGCGGGAACTGGAGAAGGCCGGGGCCCACATCATCGCCATCAAGGACATGTCCGGCCTGCTGAAGCCCCGGGCGGCCAAGATGCTGATCTCCGCCCTGAAGCAGGAGGTCGGCGTGCCGCTCCACCTGCACACCCACGACACCGCCGGCACCGGCCTGGCGACCTTGCTCGCCGCGGCGGAGGCCGGGGTGGACATCGTGGACGCGGCCCTCTCCTCCCTCTCGGGCCTGACCTCCCAGCCCTCGCTGAACACGCTGGTGGCGGCCCTGCAGGGCAGCGAGCGGGACACCGGCCTGGACCTGGCGGCGCTTCAGCAGCTGGCCGACTACTGGCAGGAGGTCCGCCGCTGGTACGCCCCCTGGGAGTCCGGGCTCGTGGCCACCTCCGCCGAGACGTACCTGCACGAGATGCCCGGCGGCCAGGTCTCCAACCTGCGGCAGCAGGCGGTGGCCCTGGGGCTCGGCGGCCGCTGGCACGAGGTGGTCGAGGCCTACCGCACGGCCAACCTGGCCCTGGGGGACATCGTCAAGGTCACGCCTTCTTCCAAGGCCGTGGGCGACCTGGCGCTCTTCATGGTCCAGAACGGCATCCGCACCGCCGAGGAGCTGATCGAGCGCGGCGAGAGCCTGGCCTTCCCCGAGTCGGTGGTGCAGCTGCTGGCGGGCTACATGGGCCAGCCGCCCGGAGGGTGGCCGAAGGAGCTGCAGCGGGTGGTGCTGAAGGGGCGCGAGGCCATCACCGTGCGGCCGGGCGAGCTCCTGCCGCCGATCGACTTTGAGGCGAAGCAGAAGGAGCTCTCCGCCCGGCTCGGGCGGCCGGCCACGCACCGGGAGGTGCTCTCGGAGGTGCTCTTCCCGGGGTTGGTGGAGGAGCTGGCGCGGCACCAGGCGGAATACGGCAACACGTCCGTGCTGGACACGCCCACCTTCTTCTTCGGCCTGCGCCCCGGCGAGGAGACGCGGGTGGAGATCGAGCGGGGCAAGACGCTGATCATCAAGCTGATCGACGTGCGGGACCCCAAGCCCAACGGCATGCGGGAGATCCTGTTCGAGCTGAACGGGTCGCCGCGGGAGGTCGAGGTGCCCGACCACCGGGTGGTCGACGTCGGCGCCCGGCGGCCGAAGGCGGACAAGGGCGACCCGTGCCAGCTCGGGGCCTCGATGCCGGGCAAGGTGGTCAAGGTGCTGGTCGCCCCCGGCGACGAGGTCGCCAAGGGCGTGCAGCTGGTGGTCACCGAGGCGATGAAGATGGAGAACGTGCTTACGGCCCCGCGGGACTGCAAGATCAAGGACGTGCTGGTGAAGGAGGGCGACCGGGTCGAGGCCGGGGATCTGCTGGTGGTGTTGGAGAGGTAGCCGGATCTGCGCGCACGTGTGTCCACCGGTTGCCCCTCGTCGCACAATTGCGATATGATGGATTGGAGTGGGTCGGCGGGCGTCCGGCATGATGGGTTGGAGCGGATCGGCGGGCGTCCGGCACGGTGACGGGAGGTGCCCCCGGTGGCGGTGGCGTTGGCAGTCGTCTTCTACGGCTCGGCGCTCTTCGGGCTGGCCGCTGGCGCCCTCGGGGCACTCGGCCGGCCCCGGTGGTACTGGTGGGCCGCCCTGGCGGCCTACGTCTGCAGCTTCCTCTCCGGCTTCAGCATCGGCCTGTACCTGCTCAGCGCGGCCTTCGTGTTCTTATGCCTGGCAGCCGGCCATGCGGCCCGGCTTATCCGCACCCGCCTGCACGCGGTCCTCGCCGCTGCCCTCGGCCTGGGGCTCTGGCTCGCCGCGGTGCTCACGATCGACGACTACTGGCTCTTCCTCCCCTTCCATCTGCTCGACCCGTGGCTGTCCAGCGGCACGAGCGGCGGCGGAAGCGGGGTCTGCGTTTGACCGGCTGCCCGGAGCCGGGCGGCCGGCCACGCACCGGGAAATGCTCCTGGCGGTGTTAAGGCAATCTCGCGATGTATTTTGGGTAATATGACAGGAGCGAGGTCGCAGGTGGCCGAATGTCGTTCCTTCCCGAGTGCGGCCACCTTCACCGCTGCACTTCATCCATCGCCGGCGGCTGTTTCCGCGGGTCCCGGAGGCAGCCATGCGCCCAGGGACTCTGAAGGAACGGCCGGAGAGGAGGGCGCAGCCATGCTCGCTCTTCAGGTTCTCGCGCTGTTTGCGTTGATCATCGCATTGGCTGCCTTGTTTGGACGCCTCTTTGCCGAAGACCCGTCGGAACCCGCCCTGCTCTGGAAACTCGCCGGATACGGTCTCCTGGGTCTTTTCACCTTCAGCCTCAACGGCATCCCCTTCCCGGTCGGGTACGTGATCGCGCTCATCCTCGGCTTCCGGGCCTCGCTAAACAGCCGGGCACGGCTGGCCTCGGCGACGGCGACCTTCGTGCTGTG
Source organism: Bacillota bacterium (assembly GCA_003242675.1). The sequence continues at coordinate 8,310 of QGVE01000096.1, forward strand.
GCTCCTGGGGCACCTCTTCGGGTAAGCCGGAACGCTGCCGGAGAAGTGGGCACAAGTAAGCAGGCGGTCCCGCCACTGGAGCGGGACCGCCTTGCTTCACCTCTCCTGCGACCGCTGGCTCCGCAGCTTCGCCTCCAGGTCGTCCACAAACTGCCGGGCGGTGCGGCCCGACAGCCCGTTCTGCCAGAGGGCCCAGCGCCGGGCGGCCTCCCGCAGCTCCTCCCGCCCGATGGGCAGCCCGCGCCGGGCGGCCAGGTGCTCCACGATCCGCAGGTATTGCTCCTGGTCCGGGCGCAGGAACAGGATCGTGCGGCCGAACCGGTCCGCGAGCGAGAGCCGCTCCTCCAGGGCGTCCTGCCCGTGCACCTCCGCCTCTTCAGGGCTGCCCCGGTCAGACCAGCGCTCGGGCACCATGTGGCGGCGGTTCGAGGTCACGTAGAGCACCAGGTTCGGCGGGCGCCGCTCCAGCGCCCCCTCCAGCAGCGACTTGAACGCCCGGTACTCGGCGTCGTCGGCCTCGAAGGTGAGGTCGTCGAGGAACAGCACGAACCGCTGCGGGTACCGGCGCACGGTGCGGTACAGGTCCCCCAGGGTCCCGAGCCGGTCCCGGCTCACCTCCACCAGGCGGAGTCCGGCCTCTCCGTAGCGCAGCGCGAGCCCGCGCACCAGCGATGACTTTCCCGTGCCGCGCGGCCCGTACAGCAGCAGGTTCAGGCCGGGGCCCCCGCGCAGGAAGGCCTCGGTGTTCTCCTGCACCGCCGCCTTCTGATCCTCCAGTCCGGCCAGGTCGTCCAGGTCCACCAGATCCGGCTCCTCCACGGGCTGCAGGCCGGCACCGTCCCACGTGAGGAACCAGGTGCTGGCCACCGGCCCGAACCCCTGGGCGCGGTGGAAGGCCGCCAGCTCGTCGACCAGGTCCGCCCAGTCCTCAGCCTGGGCCAGCCGGCGGGCCATGGCGCGGAAAGCCGGGGAGACGAACGGCCCGTCTCCCTCGGAATCGACCCGCCCCGCCCAGGTGGGGAGCCGTTCATGCGGCACGCCGCCCCCCAGGAGCGCTGGGCACCGCACCCGGGAGATCCGGAAGCACGCCTGCAGGTGCATCAGGTCCCACGCCGCCGCCTCCCGGAGCGGGGGACTCACGCGTCCGGCCGAGGCCGCCCGCGTGAAGGCGTTGTCCGCACAGAGCACCGTGCGGATGAGGTAGTCCCGCCAGGCATCTCCCGTCGGTCCGGGCACGTCCCCGGCCTGGTACAGCGTCCGCACGAGGTCCAGATAGGCCCCCAAGGCCGTCTCGTCGTCCTGGTTCAGGGCCCGCAGGAACGCGTCCATCGCCGCGCCCGGGCCGGCGGTGAACAGGTCCCGGTAGAGCACCAGGGACTCCGAAGGCGGCCGTGTCGTGTCGTTCATCGCGCTCTCCCCCCTGTGGGGGGTATTGGCCGGGGACGGCGCCGATTCCTCTCACGTCCCGGGCGCGGACGTATGCAGCCGCTTCTGCAGGTGGAAGACCTTCTCGTCCAGCTCCATCCACTTGTTGCTCAGGTAGTCGAGCCGCTCCTCGATCCGGCGCAGCCGCCGCTCCAGCGAGCCCTCCTCAAGACGCCCGCGGCCTGCGGCCCCTTCGGGGCCAGCCTGCCCGGGGGCGCCCGCCGCCCGCCCGGGGACGGCCTTCCCGCCGCCCACCGCCGCGAGCTCCGCACCCATCGCGACGGAACCGTACCCCAGCGCCAGGGCCGCGATGTCCCCGGGGCTGCCTCCGACCGGGCCGGTGCTGGCATGCCGGGCGTTCGCTTCAGCCGGGGTTCCTGCAGTACCGTCCGGCCCGTGGCCACCGTCGCCCGGGCTGCCCTGCCCCCAGCCGCTTGCCGCGGCGCTGCCTTCCTGCACGTGGCCGGCAGCGCCCGGCCTGCCCTGGCCACTGCCGCTCCCCGGGGCGCTGCCCACGGCGCACGCGGCGCCGACCACACCCGAGGGGCTCCCGGCCTCCCCGGCACCGCCCCCCGCCGGCCCGCCGCCGGCCGTCGCCGCCGCGACCGGCTCCGCCCCGCCGCCCTCATTCCGCCCCCCGGACCCGGCCGGGCCGCCCTCCGCCTTCCCGCCCTCGCCCCCGTCTGAGCCGGCCCGGCCGGGGGCGCCGCTCCCACCGCCGCCGTGCTCGCCCTTCCTCCAGCTGGCCCTCAGTTCGGCCCGAAGCGACTCCACGTCGCCCTGGACGCTCTTGATCTTGTATCGCAGCTCCCTCACCTCGCCGATCAGTTCCTCCAGCCGGTTGAAGCTGGCCTTCAGGAGCTCTTCCGTCTTGTCCATCCTGACACCCCCGCGCCGGTAGTATTCCCCAGGGCGCAGAGGAGCCAGTGA
>QGVE01000097.1 GCA_003242675.1 Bacillota bacterium
TGCCGGTGGTTTGGGATAGCGAGCTCAGTTAACAAAGCTCCCTCCGCCGCCAGGCGGAGGGAGCTTTGCGTTCTGGTGGGCCATGTTGGATTCGAACCAACGACACCCCGCTTAAAAGGCGGATGCTCTGCCACTGAGCTAATGGCCCGTCAGGTCCAGACCCCCGGTCTTTCCGGGGGCCTGGCCACTGGCTGGGGCGGCAGGACTCGAACCTACGAATCCGGGAGTCAAAGTCCCGTGCCTTACCAGCTTGGCTACGCCCCAAGGTGTGGGCTGACCGACCGGAATCGAACCGGTGACCTCCAGAGCCACAATCTGGCGCTCTAACCAGCTGAGCTACGGTCAGCGTGTGAACCTCATCGACTGTGGAAAGCCGGTTTGGTGCGCCTGGCAGGATTCGAACCTGCGGCCAACCGCTTAGAAGGCGGTTGCTCTGTCCACTGAGCTACAGGCGCCTGTCAAGCATCGCTCTGTTTCGCACTGGGCTGGCCTCGCACAAGGCGCCCGTGCCGTCAGCACCGGGGCCGGCACCATCTACACAAAAGAGGACGAAGTTCGTTCGCCCCCGTGATGGACCCTGTCTGGAGCGGGTGAAGGGAATCGAACCCTCGTCGCCAGCTTGGAAGGCTGGAGCTTTACCACTAAGCTACACCCGCATATGGTGTGCCGGCCCCGCGCTGCAGTGGCTGCGCTGGTCGGGGTGACAGGATTTGAACCTGCGACATCCTGCTCCCAAAGCAGGCGCGCTACCAGGCTGCGCCACACCCCGGCATATTCTGCACAAGAGAGTATAGCTCATTCCGCCCGCGCTGTCAAAACCTAATTGCTGCCGGGCCCTCCAGAAACACATGATACGCGCGCACGGCGCCGTCTGCAAGCTCCAGCACGGCGAACGAGGGCCGATCCTGCGGCCAGCGGGGCATGCTGAGCGAACCGGGATTGAGCAGCAGCACCCCATCGACCTCCTCCAGGAACGGGACGTGCGAGTGGCCGAAGACGGCCACGCGGGCGCCCAGTTCCTTCGCCCGGTACAGCAGCCGCTGCGGCCCGGACTTGACGCCGTACTGGTGGCCGTGGACGAGCAGCACCTTCACCCCGCCCAGCTCCAGGAGCAGCTCCGCCGGTTCGGTCACCAGGAAGTCGCAGTTGCCCGCGACGGCGCGCACCCGCTCCGGATCGACCCCCAGCTCGGCCGCGATGCGCGGCGCATCGGTCAGGTGGTCGCCCGCGTGCAGGAGCCAGTCGAGCTGGCCGCACTGGGCGCGCATGGACGCCACCAGCCCGAACCGCCGGTGGGTGTCGCTCACGACGCCGACGCGCAGCATGTCACTCCCCCCTGAGCAGAGCCGGAAGCCGCTCCAGGCAGCGGGCCAAGGCCCGCGAGCGGTGGCTGATCGCGTTCTTCTCCTCCAGGGTCATCTCGGCGACGGTCCGCCCGTCCGCCACCTCGAAGATCGGGTCGTAGCCGAATCCCCCGGTGCCCCGGGGCGCCTCCGCGAGCCGCCCTTCCAGCTCGCCCCGGAAGAGCTCCTCCCGGCCCGAAGGCAGCACGACCGCGATCACCGACACGTAGCGGCACGTCCGCCGCTCGGCCGGCACGCCCGCCATGCGGGCCAAGAGGGCGCGGACCCGGTCCTCGTCGCTGCCGGGCACCCACCGGGCGGAGTGCACCCCGGGCTCGCCGCCCAGGGCGTCCACCACGATGCCCGAGTCCTCCGCGAGCGCCGGCAGGCCGGTGCGCGCGCACGCCGCCCGCGCCTTGATCAGCGCGTTCTCCTCGAAGGTGCTCCCGGTCTCGCGGATCTCCGGCGCGTCCGGGTCCAGCCCGATGACCTCAATGCCCGCCCCCGCCAGGAGCGAGCGGAACTCGCGAATCTTTCCCGGGTTCTTGGTGGCCAGCACCAGGCGCCTTCCCGACAACGACATCAACCTCCATGACCGCCGGGGCGCGTCACGACTTGCCATTATTCGGCGGCAGTCCGGCCTTCTCCTCTTCCTCACGCCGGCTGCGACCAGAGGTTGAGCCGTTCCGCGGCCTCGATGCCCCCGGGCCACAGCCGGGCGGACACCTCCAGGAACCGCTCCGGGTCGCCCGTGGTGAAGGCGCGCCGCTGCCCCGTCCCAGGCCCCGGGTTCAGGAGTCCGCGCGCCTCAAGCAGGTCGGCCACCTGAGCGGCCGTGGCCTTCCCGGGGTCGACCAGCCTGACTTCCGGCCCCACCACCTCCTGGATCACCCGCGCCATGTGGGGGAAGTGGGTGCACCCCAGAACCAGGGTGTCCACCCGCTCGGCGAGGATGGGCGCCAGGCAGCGCTCCACCTCGCGGCGCACCTCCGGCCCGGAGATGACCCCTTCCTCCGCGCGGATGACGAGGATGGGGCAGGCCTGTTGGACCACCAGCGCATCGGGGCGGAGTCGGCGGATCGCCCGGGGGTAGATGCCCGAGGCGCACGTGCCCTGGGTGGCCGCCACGCCGATGCGCCCGGTGACGGAGGCCGCGGCGGCCGCGGCCGCACCCGGCTGCACGACGCCCAGCGCCGGGATGGGGAACGCGCCCGCCGTCAGCAGGTCCATCGCCGCGGCGGTGGCGGTGTTGCAGGCTACGATGACCATTTTGCACCGCTGCGCGACAAAAAACTCCATGAACCGCAGGAAAAACCCCCGCACCTGCGCAAGCGGCCGGGGGCCGTAAGGGAAGTGCGCCGTGTCGCAGGCGTAGACCAGGTGCTCGTGCGGCAGGAGCTCGGCGACCGCCCGCGCGACGGTCAGTCCGCCCTCGCCGGAGTCAAACAGGCCGATGGGACGCGCGGCGTCGGGGTTGAACTGTGCCATGAACGTGCTCTCCTTCGGATGGCTGCGGGTAGGCGCCTGTGGCTGTTACCCCTAACGTACGAATTGGACGGAGCGGCCATTCCCGAAGTCGCGGGCTTCGCGCGGCGCAGGCGCCGCTCTGTAGAAAGCGGCGCCTGCGCGGCCGGCCAAGACCGCTTACACCCCGCGGCTCAGCGCGGCGGTCAGCTGCTGGAGCGACCAGATGAGCCGGGCCTTGTCGCTGGTGCCCAGCCCGGACAGCGCGCCCGCCAGATAGCTCTGCCGGGCCTCGAGGATCTGATCGATCAGCTGATGGCCCTTCGGGAGCACCCGCAGGCGGATCACGCGCCGGTCGGCCGTGTCGCGCACCCGCTCGATGAGCCCGTTCCGCTCCATGCGGTCAATCAGATCCGTGGCCGTGCTGCAGGCGAGGAACATCTTCGCGCAGAGCTCCCCCATCGTCAATTCCCCGTGTTCCCGCAGCACCAGCAGCGCCTCAAACTGTGGATTCGTAATCTCGAACCCGCTCAGGATGTCACGCCCCCACTTCCTGAGCAGGCCGCCGACCTCGCGCAGCAGGCTGTCGATCTCGGCCACCTGCGAACTCACGGACGGCTTCGCAAGCATACCCTCTCACCCCCGCCGAAATGGCTCAGTTCCGAAACCCCCACCTTCCCTATGCCACCCGAAAGGTATGGGGAAATAAAGGATGCTGTGATAATTGGATGAGTTTGTCCAAATCTCCTGCGCCGATCCCTCATTCTCTGATACGTTTAAGCACCCCTGTTGGTTCACATATTCTACATACTCCAACGCGAATATTCCGATTCAGAGGCTTGTGGATCGGCTTCGGCGCGACAAACGCCCTGCGGCGCTGGCCGCAGGGCGTCTTCCTGTCTGGTGGAGGCGGCGGGCTCTGCCTCCCGCGTCCGAAGGAGATTCAACCAGGACGTCTCCGAGCGCAGCCGTCACTTTGCATCTCGCCCGGTCTGCCGCCTGACGGCGGGCTGCAGTCCGGGCCAACCGCGGTGGGATCCTCGCCGTCCGGGGCCGCGGTGCCCCCGGTCGGAACAGCCCGTTGGGTTGACGCTACAACTCCGGCGCACGGTGCCCGCAGTCCGGAGGAGCGATCGCGGCCTTAGGCCGCGCGCTGCTTACGCAGCGAGAGCGTACTTCTCGTTGGCACTTATTGTTTGCGGCCTGTTTAACGAGGTCGACCGCAACCTCGGCTCGCTTTCCTGGATGAATCCTCCCCCGTCGAACCTATTTCGCCCCCGTGTGATGGCTGGGCTGCTGCAGCGAGTGCCAACGCGGGCGAGGTCAGTCGTCGTAGCGGCCCCGCAGGGCCCGGGCGATCTCGCGCCTGGCTTCCCGGGCTGCGATGTCCTCCCGCTTGTCGTGGGCCCGCTTGCCCTTCGCCAGGGCCAGCTCGACCTTGACCTTGCCCTTCTGATTAAAGTATAGCCGCAGCGGAACCAGAGTGAAACCCCTCTCCCGCACCTTCCCGTACAGGCGCAGGATCTCCGCCTTGTGCATGAGCAGCTTGCGCGGCCGCAGGGGTTCGTGGTTGAACCGGTTCGCGGGCTCAAACGGGCTGATGTGGCAGTTCAGGAGAAAGATCTCGCCGTCCTTGATCTGCGCGTAAGCGTCCCGCAGGTTCACGCGCCCGGCGCGGCAGGACTTCACCTCCGAGCCCACCAGGACGATGCCGGCCTCATAGGTCTCCTCCACGAAGTAGTCGTGGCGAGCCTTGCGGTTCTCCGCGATGGGTTGGATCTCGGCCTTCGCCCGGGCCATGTTCTCACCTCGCCAGGGTCTACTATTTTACTGCGAAGGCCGCAATCTGTAAAGAGGTCGGCTGCGCACCGAAACCCGCCGCCCGCCCCGCTGTGCCTGGGCTTCGTCGCCCGGGCGAGCGGTCACCTGCCCCGCCGGCCCTTCTGCTTCCGCCGGCCGCCGCCCGGCGCCTTGCCCGGGTCCTCCGGAACCGGCAGCCCCCACATGTCGTAGCGGACCCCGTCCTTGGCCGCGCCGGACCCGCCGGCCTTGCCGGCCGCTGCGGCCTTCCGTGCGGCCCGCTGCCGGCTCTTGCGGGGCACGGCCACGACGGTCTCGACGTCGCTCTCCTCGTCCAGCTGGAAGTCGATGTGGCGGTTGTCCACGTCGACTCCGCTCACCCGCACAACCACCCGGTCGCCCAGCCGGAACCGCCGGCGGGTGCGCTCGCCGATCAAGGCGTAGTAGTCGGGGTGGAAATGGTAGTAGTCATCCGTCAGCGTGGAGACGTGCACCAGCCCCTCGACGGTGTTGGGCAGCTGTACGTAGAACCCCCACGGCGTCACGCCGGAGATGATGCCCTCGAACCGCTCGCCGATCTTCTCCGACATGAACTCGGCCTTCTTGAGCTCGATGGTCTCCCGCTCCGCCTCGGCGGCGACCCGCTCCCGCTCCGAACAGTGCTCGGCAGCCTCGTGCAGCTTGCGCTCCCAGCGGCTCCGGAGCTTGGCCGGCAGCGCCTGCGGGTGCTGCAGGTGCGCCCGGAGGACCCGGTGGACCACCAGGTCGGGGTAGCGGCGGATCGGCGAGGTGAAGTGGCAGTAGTACTCGGCCGCCAGACCGAAGTGCCCCAGGCGCTGCTCGCTGTACCGGGCCTGCTTCATGGTGCGCAGGAGCACCGATTCGATCAGGTTCTCCTCCGGGCGGCCCTTCGCCCAGAGCGTCACCTTCTGCAGGTCCTTCGGCGACACGGAGCCCTCCCGCGGCAGCCGGAGGTTGTAGCCGAACAGCCGCAGGAAGTCGCTCAGGCCGGCCACCTTGTCCGCCGCCGGCGGCTCGTGCACGCGGTAGAGCACCGGCAGATCGCGCAGGCTGCAGTGCTTCGCCACCGTCTCGTTCGCGATCAGCATGAACTCCTCGATGATCCGCTCGGCGATGCCGCGGTCCACCCGCCAGACGTCGATGGGCCAGCCCTTCTCGTTCAGCTTCACCTTGGCCTCCGGCAGGTCGAAGTCGAGGGCTCCCCGGCGCATGCGCCGCTCCCGGAGCACCGCCATCAGCTCCGCCATCTCCCGGATCATGGGCACCAGAGGCTCGATCCCGTCCGCCGCTCCCGGCTCGCCCGCGAGGACGCGGTTGACGAGCGTGTACGTGAGGCGGGCCGCGGTGCGGATCACGGACGGAAAGATCTCGTAGGACCGGACCTCGCCGGTCTGATCGATCTCCATGACGCACGAGATCGTCAGCCGGTCCACCCCGGGGTTCAGGGAGCAGATGCCGTTGGAAAGGCGCGGCGGGAGCATCGGCACGACCCGGTCCGCCAGGTAGACGGAGGTGCCCCGCTTGTACGCCTCCCGGTCCAGCTTGGACCCTTCAGGGACGTAGTAGGCGACGTCGGCGATGTGCACCCCAAGCTGCCAGCGGTCCGGGCCCAGGCGCACCACGCTGACGGCGTCATCCAGGTCCTTGGCGTCCTCCCCGTCGATCGTGACGATGGTCCATGAACGCAGGTCCCGGCGCCCGGGCTCGCGCAGGGCCTCCTCCGTCACGGCATCGGGCACCTGCTCGGCCTCCCGCAGGACCGCGGCGGGGAAAGCCTCGGGCAGCCCGTGCTTGCGGATGATGCTGACGATGTCCACGCCGACATCGCCCTTCATGCCCAGGCGCTCGATGACGCGCCCTTCCGCGCCCCGCCGGGCGTCGGGCCACCGGACGATCTCGACGACGACCTTCTCGCCGCTGCGGGCGCCATTCGTCATGTCCTTGGGAATGTAGATGTCCTCGGGCAGCCGCTTGTCGTCCGGCACCACGTACGCCAGGTGCCGGGAGGTTTCGAAGGTGCCCACCACGCGCGCGTTGGCGCGCTCCAGGATGCGGATCACCTCGCCCTCCGGCCGCCCGTCAGTCCGCGCCCGGGTGTGGATGCGCGCGATCACCCGGTCGTTGTGCCAGGCGCCTCCCAGGGACTCGCGGCCGATGAACACGTCCTCCATGTCAGGGCGGTCGGGCACGACGAAGGCGAACCCGCGCGGGTGACCCTGCAGGCGGCCGACCACCAGGTTCATCCGCTCGGGCGCCCCGTACCGGTCCGTGCGGGTACGCACCACCTCGCCGGCCCGCTCCATCTCGGCGAGGACTTTGCGCAGCCGGTCGTGCTGCGCCTCGGGGATGCCCAGGGCATCGGCCAGCTCGGCGAACCCCATGGGCTTGTAGGACTTTTCCCGGATGAATTCCGCGATTCGCTCTCTCACGTTGCTACCACCTTGACCCGGTCCGGCCATGGCCCCCGTGAGTGCGGCGCGGCAGCGGCCGGGTCCCTCCCAACGGAAGGCAACACCGCCGCTGCCGCTAGCCGCCCGCGTGCGCCGCCCGGGTCCGCCGGTAGAGCTCCCGGGCCGCCCGCAGCTTCTCCAGGGCGACCTTCAGGCCGAACCAACCTTCGATGACGGTCTGCTTGCCCTCGAGCTCCTTGTACGTACGGAAGAAGTGCTCGATCTCGAGCAGCCGGTGCGACGGCACGTCGCTCAGGTCCTTCACCTGTGCGTAGCGGGGATCCCGCTGCGCCACACCCAGCAGCTTGTTGTCCACGCCCTTGTCGTCTGACATCACCAGCACGCCGATGATGCGGGTGTCCACGATGCACCCCGGCACGGTCGGGTTGCTGACGAGGACGAGGATGTCGATCGGGTCGCCGTCCTCTTCGAGGGTCTCGTCGACGAAGCCGTAGTCCGTCGGGTAGTGAACGGGCGAGTACAGCACCCGGTCCAGGCGCAGGACACCGCGCTTCTTATCGACCTCGTATTTATTCTGGCTGCCGGCCGGGATCTCTATGATCGCTTCGACCAGCGCCTCGGAAACCACATCCGACACTCCAGAAGACCCCTTTCCGCTCGGGCTGAGATATCATGCTGCCATTATATTCACCGCGTTACAAAGTCGCAAGGTTTCCCGGGCCCGCAGGCCGCTACCGGCGGGCGTGAAAGAGCACCCAGCGAATTCCGCCGGAAAGCAGGGCGGCCCCGGTGCCGGTCAGGGCCAGGCCGAGCGGGATGGCGAGCGACCAGCCGACTCCGCTGACGAGCGATTGCCAGACGGGAACCTGCCAAAACCCAGCCGGCAGCCCGCCCAGGGCCGGGAGCACCCGGGCCGCGCCCAGGGCGAGCGGCCCGGTCAGCGGCATGAAGGCGAGCGTGGCGATGAACGCCAGGACCGCGTGCAAGAGCCGCGCCGCCACGTAGGGGCCCATCCGGATGTCGGTGCCGCTCAGCACGCTGGCCACCTGGCCGTGCACGGAGAGGCCGCTCCAGGCGATGATCGCCCCGGCGACGGCCACCTGCTGCACCAGCGGCGCGCCGGTGGCCCGGGAAGCCGCGAGGGTGCCGAGGTCGATCTCCAGAAACCCCGTGACCGCCGCCCGCACCAGGGCGGGGTCGATGTCAAACAGCGCGAACAGCCAGCGGAAGGGCGCGGCAACGTACGGGAAGAGCCCGCTGACGTCGATCATCCGGGCCAGCGTGGCAAACATCATGATGTAGCCGCAGATGAGCCCCATCGTCGTCAGCGAATCCTTGATGGCGTCTCCGAGCATCCGGCCCAGGGGCCGGCCGTCCTCCTGCCTGGCCTGGATCAGCGCGGCCACCGCCCGGCTGAGGAGGTTCCCTTCCCGCGGCGGCTCGGGGGTCCGCTCGCCGTCGTCGATTCCGTAGAACCGGAAGGTGAGCCCCACCAGGAAGGCGGCGACGTAGTGCGCCAGGGCCATGGTGTGGCCGAGGGCCGGCAAGCCGAACATGCCCACGGCCACGGCGCCCCAGATGAAGAGCGGGTCGGCCGTGTTGGAGAAGGCCAGGATGCGCTCCCCTTCCACGCGGGTGCACATGTTGTTCCGGCGAAAGCGCGCGGTGATCACCGCGTCCATCGGGTAGCCTGCGGCCAAGCCCATCGAAAGGACGAACGCCCCCTCGCCGGGCACGTTGAAGAGCGGGCGCATGAGCGGCGTGAAGAGCACCCCGATGAAGTGGACGACGCCCAGCCCCAGCAGCATCTCGCTCAGGATGAAGAACGGCAGGAGCGAGGGAAAGACGACGGTGACGAACAGGTTCATCCCTTCCCTGGCCGCCTCCAGGGACTCCTTGGGATAGATCACCAGCGCCGCCGTCAGCAGCACGGCCAGGGCCGCCAGGGCCGGGGACGTGATCTTGGCTCGCATGGGGCACCTCCGGGTCTCGAGGATGGCCCGTCCGATCCGGGCCGCGAGACATGCTTATGTCCCGGAAGGCGGACACATGCGGAGCACCGCCGCGGGCGGGGGCCGGCAAATGGAATGGAGACCACCGCGGCGTGTGCGGTGGTCTCGCAAAGAAGGACAGCTGTGGCCTGCGGCTGTATGCCGCCCGAAAGCGGCGACTTCGGAAGCGGCGCATGCCGCTTCCGAAGTCAGGCTGGTTGCGGGGGAGGGATTTGAACCCTCGACCTTCGGGTTATGAGCCCGACGAGCTACCTGGCTGCTCCACCCCGCGATATGAAGCTGGTGCGAGGGCCGGGATTCGAACCCGGGACCTCACGGTTATCAGCCGTGTGCTCTGGCCTACTGAGCTACCCTCGCAGCTGGAGCTGATGACCGGACTCGAACCGGTGACCTCGTCCTTACCAAGGACGTGCTCTACCACCTGAGCTACATCAGCCCGTTCCACCGGGAAGCCCGCTGCGCCCGCGGGACTTCCGAGCGACATGGTGCAGATGGGGAGACTCGAACTCCCACCGGGGGTGGTTACCCGACACGGTCCTGAGCCGTGCGCGTCTGCCAATTCCGCCACATCTGCATTTTGGCGGAGGCGACGGGATTCGAACCCGCGATCTCGGCCGTGACAGGGCCGCATGTTAGGCCTCTACACCACGCCTCCGCGTGTGAAGGAGCGACTTGGTGCGCGGTAGAGGATTCGAACCTCTGACCTCATGAACGTCAATCATGCGCTCTCCCAACTGAGCTAACCGCGCATTTCCTTGGGCGGACACCGCCGACTGGTGGAGCTAAGGGGATTCGAACCCCTGACCTCGTGAATGCCATTCACGCGCTCTCCCAACTGAGCTATAGCCCCACGTGTTGGAGCGGGCTACGAGACTCGAACTCGCGACCTCCACCTTGGCAAGGTGGCGCTCTACCAACTGAGCTAAGCCCGCAGGCTTGGTGGGGAGAGGTGGATTCGAACCACCGAAGCGGTGACGCAGCTGATTTACAGTCAGCCCCCTTTGGCCTCTTGGGTATCTCCCCGCCCGTGGTGGCCCAGGCCAGATTCGAACTGGCGACACCGCGATTTTCAGTCGCGTGCTCTACCAACTGAGCTACCGGGCCATTTGAGTTGTGAGCCGTGAGCCGTGAGTTGTGAGCGGTTGTGAGTTGTGGGTTGTGGGTGTCTTGGGGCCGGGCGGCAGAGCTGCTGCCCGGCGCTCCCGACCCTCTGGTAGCGGCGGCAGGATTCGAACCTGCGACACTGCGGGTATGAACCGCATGCTCTAGCCAGCTGAGCTACGCCGCCATCAAGCAGTTGGTGACCCCAAGGGGATTCGAACCCCTGTTTGCGCCGTGAGAGGGCGCCGTCCTAGGCCTCTAGACGATGGGGCCGGATTTGGTGGACCGCGTAGGACTCGAACCTACAACCTGCCGATTAAGAGTCGGATGCTCTACCAATTGAGCTAGCGGTCCAATAGATTTGGGCAGCGACCTATTCTCCCCCTTGCGGAGTACCTTCGGCCCTGGAGGGCTTAACTTCCGTGTTCGGAATGGGAACGGGTGATCCCCTCCGGTATCGCCACCCAAAAGGTGTGAGGTTCTACCC
>QGVE01000221.1 GCA_003242675.1 Bacillota bacterium
TCCAGAGCCCGCCGAATCCCGTCCGCCTGCCGGCGATGAAGGGCCACGTGCGCTTCGAGGGGGTCTGGTTCCAGTACGACTCGCCGCAGCCGGGCACGGGCGAGGTCAGTGCGCACCCGGCCCTGGCGGACATCACCATCGACGCTCCGCCCGGCAGCGTCATCGGGATCATCGGGGCTACCGGTTCCGGCAAGTCGACCCTGGTCTCGCTGATCCCCCGGTTCTACGACGTGACGCGGGGCCGGGTGACGATCGACGGCATCGACGTGCGGGACCTCGACCTGGACGACCTGCGCCGGCAGATCGGCATCGTGCAGCAGGAGACCTTCCTCTGGTCCGCGTCGATCCGGGAGAACATCGCCTACGGCCGGCGCTCCGCGACCATGGAGGAGATCGTGGCCGCGGCGAAGCTCGCCCGGGCCCACGACTTCATCATGGAGACGCCGAACGGCTACGACACCATCATCGGCGAGCGGGGGCTGGGCCTCTCCGGCGGGCAGCGGCAGCGCATCGCCATCGCCCGGGCGATCCTGAACAACCCCCGCATCCTCATCCTCGACGACGCCACCGCCTCGGTGGACATGGAGACCGAACACGAGATCCAGCTGGCCCTGCAGAACGCCATGCGGGGGCGGACGACGTTTATCATCGCCCACCGGCTCTCCGCGGTGAAGCACGCGGACGAGATCCTGGTGCTGGATCGGGGGCGCATCGTGGAGCGAGGCACCCACGAGGAGCTGCTGGCCCGGGGCGGCATCTACCGGTCCATCTACGACCTCCAGTTCCGGGACTACGAGGAGCAGCGGGCCAAAGAGGCCGCGAAGGGGGGGAGCCGCTGATGGGCATGGGTGAGTACCGCACGGCCCGGGAGTTGGGTCGGGGAGCGCTCCCGCGGAGCGAAAGCGCGGACCGCTTCTACTACCGGGAGGAGAAGGTCTTCGAGAAGCCCTTCGACTGGAACCAGGCCAGGCGGCTCCTTGCCTTCGTGCTCCCGTACGCCCGGCAGGTGATCCTCGCCGGCATCGCCATGCTGGCGGCGACGGTGACGCGCCTCCTCGTGCCGTGGCTGATGGCGCAGGCGATCGACACGGCGCTGGAGCCTGAGGTGCGGTTCACCCGCTGGACCGGGTGGCTGGCGCCCTACGAGCGCCGCGAGCGGCTGCTGATCCTGGTGGGCGCGATGCTCGCCGTGCACGTGATCAACTGGCTGGCGAACTACGGGCGGATCCAGCTCACCAACTGGGTGGGGCAGCGGGCCCTGTACGACCTGCGCATGAAGATCTTCGCGCACGTGCAGTCGCTGTCGCTCCGCTTCTTCGACACCCGACCGGCCGGGGCGATCCTGGTGCGGGTGACCAACGACGTGAACGCGCTCCAGGACCTGTTCACCAACGGCATCATCAACCTGCTGCAGGACATCCTGACCCTGGTCGGCATCATCCTCATCATGATGTCGATGCACCTGAAGCTGGCGCTGGTCATCTTCGCCTTCCTGCCGCTGATGATCGTCACGACCGCCAGGCTCCGGACCCGCGTCCGCCGCGGCTGGCAGCGGGTGCGGATGCAGCGGTCCCGGCTGACCGCACACCTGGCGGAGGCGATCCAGGGCGTGCGCGTGACCCAGGCGTTCGGCCAGCAGGAGCCGAACAAGGACTTCTTCGCCGACATGAACGCCGAGGTGCGCAAGACGTGGCTCGACACGATCCGGCTCAATGCCTGGTTCAACCCGATCGTGGAGATCATGGGAGCCGTGGGCACCGGCGTCGTCTACTGGTACGGCACCCGGATCCTGCAGGGCGGCGGCATCACCGTCGGCGTGCTCGTCGCCTTCGTGACGTACGTGGGCCAGTTCTGGGAGCCCATCCTGCGGCTCACCCAGCTCTACGGACAGATCCTGGTGGCCATGGCCTCCAGCGAGCGCATCTTCGAGTACCTGGACACCAGGCCGACCGTGGCCGAGAAGCCGGACGCGAAGCCGCTGCCTCCGATCCGGGGCGCGGTGGAGCTGGACAACGTCACCTTCGCGTACGAAGAGGGGCGCACGGCCCTGCGCGGGGTTTCCCTGAAGGTGAACCCCGGCGAGATGGTCGCCCTGGTCGGCCACACCGGCGCGGGCAAGACCTCGATCATCAACCTGCTCTCGCGCTTTTACGACGTGGACGAGGGCGCGGTGCGCATCGACGGCGTGGACGTGCGGGACGTGACCCTGGAGTCGCTGCGCCGGCAGATCGGGGTCGTGCTGCAGGACCCCTTCATCTTCAGCGGCACGATCATGGACAACATCCGCTACGGGCGGCTGGACGCCACCGACGAGGAGGTCATCGCCGCGGCGAAGGCCGTCCGCGCCCACGACTTCATCATGCGGCTGCCCCACGGGTACCAGACCGAGGTGCGGGAGCGGGGCTCCCGGCTCTCCATGGGCGAGCGGCAGCTGATCGCCTTCGCCCGGGCCCTGCTGGCCAACCCGCGGATTCTGGTGCTGGACGAGGCCACGGCCTCCATCGACACCCAGACCGAGCGGCTGATCCAGGAGGCCCTGGCGGAGCTGCTGAAGGGGCGCACCGCGTTCGTCATCGCCCACCGGCTGTCGACGATCCGCAACGCGGACAAGATCGTCGTGCTGGACCACGGGCGGATCGTCGAGATGGGCACCCACGAGTCGCT
>QGVE01000098.1 GCA_003242675.1 Bacillota bacterium
CCCCCAGGTGCGGGTCGTTGGCGAGGAGCGGCTTGCCGCTCCTGGTCCCGGCGCCGGCGATGACCCAGTTGTTGGAGCCGCGCCCCTCGTCCGGCGCCGGCAGCAGGGCGAGGAGGCCGGTGAGGTCCAGGGTGGAGCCGGCGTCCGCCAGTTCCCGTGCCGTCAGGCCCGCCGCCTCGGCTCCGCGGTAGCGGATCATCGTGGGGCCGTCCTCAGGGTAGACGGGCATGAGCTGATCGGCCAGTTCGGGCCCCACCTGGTTGCGCAGCTGGAGCCGGTAGACCTCGGCAGCGAAGTTGCCGCCCAGGTCGTAGGCCATGAGCTTGCCGATGAGCGCGGAGTCGACCGGGCTCCAGGGCTCCGGCTCGTAGCCGAGGAGCGTGAACTCGATGGGCAGCCGCTTCTCGCGCTTCGCCTCCTCGATGAAGGCGTTGACGCCGGCGGTGTACGCGTCCAGCAGCTCCCGGGCCCACGGGCTGTAGGACTGCACCGACGCCTCCGCGGCCCGGCGCAGGTTCAGGGCCCGGAACAGCTTGTCGGTCTCAATCTGGCTGGGCCCGATGACCTCCGACAGGCGGCCCGCGGCCGCCCTCCGGGTCAGGTCCATCTGGAACAGCCGGTCCTGGGCCGTCACATAGCCCTGGGCCATGTAGAGGTCGTGCTCGTTTTGCGCCTCGATGTGCGGGACGCCCCACTCGTCCCGGTACACCGTGACCGGCGCCCGGAGGCCCGGCAGGACCAGCTCGCCGCTCACCCGGGGCAGGCTGCGCCGGGCGTAGGCGTACGCGCCGGCGGCCGCGAGCAGGAGCAGGAACACCAGGGTCAGCGCGGTGTACCCGACCCACCGGGCCACCCGCCTTGTGCGCCGCTGTACAACGACGGACATGGATCATCCCCCACGCGAAAGTGGTGGGGGATGTATTCGGCGGACTATTTGCATTTACCTGTCGCTACTTCCCGGCGGGGACCAGCCGGAGCACGTCGTCGCCGCACGGGCCGGGCGGGAGCAGCTCCCCCCGGAGCCACGGCAGGAGCTGCCCGGCGAAGGACGGGTCGAGCGGGTGGCCGCCCGCCCCCGGCGCCAGGATGGCGACCGGCTCGCCGGGCCGGGCGAGGTCCACGGCGCGGCAGCAGGTGGTGGCGGCCGTCACGGTGCCGGAGAGCGTGGGGTCCAGGCTGCTCCGGTGGACGGCCGAGGGGCCCCCGCCCAGCGGATGCGGCCCCAGGTCGGCGAGGGGCCCCAGGGCGGGCAGGGCCTCGGCGAGGCTGTGCCGGAAGCGGATGCGGTGCTCCCGGCCCCAGGCCCAGCGCTCCGGGCTCCGGCCCTGGCGGGCGGCGAGGTACGCCACGGCGCGCCGGAAGGCGGCCAGGGCCAGGCGGGGCAGGCCGAAGTCGCCCTCCAGGGGCAGCCACGGGCTCTCCTCGCCGCGCAGGGCGCGCAGGATCAGCCGCTCCACCGCCCCCTGGCCCGCGGGCGTGAGGATGAGCTGGTTGAACAGGGTGAGGCCCAGGCGGGGCCGCAGGATCGCCTCCGCCAGGTCGAAGTACCAGCGCTCCCAGAGGCAGGCGCCGGCGGACCCGGCGGGCTCCTCCCCGCTCCAGTCCGAGAGCACGAGCAGGGCCCGCTTCTCCAGCTCCGTGAGGGTCTCCGGCCGGGCCCCCTGGCGCAGCCCCTCCTGCAGGGCCTGGAGCAGGGGCTGGAGCAGGCTCCGGGCCTGCTGGCTGGCGGTGTCGAAGGTGAGGGGCGCGAGGCGCTCCAGGGTCCATTCGGTGCGGGAGCCCGCCACGGCCCGGATGCGCTCCGCCGCCGCGGCCGGCCCGCCCACGGCGACGCCGTCCGCCGGGCTCACCTCCTCCCGCAGCTCCGGGCCGGTCTCCAGCCGGGCCACGGTGCCGTCCGCGCCGGCGTAGACCACGGCGAGCCCGGGGGCGGTCCAGCTCTGCAGGGCCGCGCGGAACTCGTCGTAGGACCGGGCCTGGTTGATGCCGAGCAGCGCCGCCACTTCCCGGCCGGGTTGGAGCACGGGGGAGCGGAGCGCCACCGCGCCGCGCTCGTCCCGCGCGAGGACGGGGCCCGCGCGGCCCACGTGGACCGTGCAGGTCACGGGCTCGTCCCGGCCCCGCACGCGGATGTGGATCTCCCGGCTCTGCACGGCCTCGGGCGGCTCGGGCACGAGCTCCGGGGCGCCGAGGCCGGAGGGGGCGATGCCCCAGGCGAAGTGGCGGGACTGCCCGACCAGGAGCCCGGGGAGGCCGGCCAGGGCCACCCCCGTGAGCCGCATGCCGCCCGGTCCCTGCAGCGTGAGCGGGTGGAGCGGCGACGGCGCCCGGGGGGCGGTCTCCAGGGTGCAGCCGGCGATGGGTCGCCCGGACGCCGTGCGGTCGCCGGCCACGGCCCAGGCGGTGCCGCCCGACACCGTGAGCGGCGGCCACGCGGCCAGGCTGCAGAGGTCGCCGAGGTCGGGCAGCCCATCGAGGGGTGCGTTTGTGGTGCCGGACCCCGCGGTGGGGTCGCCGTCAAACAGGGAAGCCGCCCACGCCGGACCCGCCACCTGCGCCACCCGGGCCCGCACCAGGGCGTCCGCCACGGGCGGCGCCAGCTCGAACGCCAGCAGCTTGGCCACCGCCAGCGAGTCGACGGCGCGCCAGGGCTCGGGCCGGAGGCGCGCACAAAGAAACTCGGGGGGCAGCCGCCCCGAGCGGAGGAAGGCGTTGACGCCTTCGGCGTAGGCCTCCAGGCAGGCCCGCACGTCCTCCGGGCAGTCGGCCAGGCTGCGCTCGGCCAGCGGGTACAGGCCCAGGGCGCGCATGAAGCGGTCCCGCTCCAGGAAGGACTCGCCCAGGAGTTCGGCCAGCCGGCCGGCCGCGGCGCGGCGGGCGATCTCCATCTGCCAGAGCCTCTCCTGCGCGGCGATGTAGCCCTGGGCCTGGAAGAGGTCGTGCCAGTTTTCGGCGGTGATGTGCGGCGCCCCCCGCTCGT
The DNA here is from genome assembly GCA_003242675.1 of Bacillota bacterium. Next base: position 2,981 of record QGVE01000098.1, read on the forward strand.
CGCGGCGGACGGCCGCCGGGGCCCTCAGCCCCTCCAGAGGGACGGTTCCCCGCCCCGGCGGGCGGCTGCGCTGCAGGACCCCGAGGGCGCCGGCTGTCGCCAGCGCCATCAGGAGGGCCAGGGCGTGCAGGGGCGCCGCCCCGGTGGCCAGCGCCGCGAGCAGAAGTGCGAGGAACAGGGCGCCGGCCAGGCCAAAGAGGCGGAGCACAGGTTCACCTCCGCAAGTTCAGATGCTGGACAAATGTTTGATGGCACGTCCCGATTCTCCTGCCCGAAGTCGTTGCAACCCACAATTCGCGCGTGCTATAATGCATCGGTACGACTCCGACCGCGTAGACCGGCGCCCCGAAAGGGAGCCCGAACGGCTCCGCCGGCCCGACCGGTGGCGGCGCCGGGTTCGAAGCCAGAGAAGGGGAGTTTTGCAGATGAAGCCAGGGATTCATCCGAAGGTGCAGATGGCCACTATCACGTGCGGCTGCGGTGCGACCTACGAGCTGCTCTCCACCAAGCCGAGCATGCGCGTGGAGATCTGCGCGAACTGCCACCCGTTCTACACGGGCGCCCGCGGGACCCTGCGCGTGGAGTCCGGTTCCCGGATTGAGAAGTTCCGCAAGAAGTACGGGCGGTAGGTCCCGCGACATTCCGACAGAAGCAGAGCCGCCGCGCTCTGCTTTCTTCGTCGCGATGCGCCGGGGGGAGGTACCGGGTTGAGCGTTCAGCGGGGTGTCTTCGGCGGGCAGGCCGTCATCGAGGGGGTCATGATGCGCGGCCCCCGGTGGATGGCGATCGCCGTGCGGCGGCCCGACGGCGAGATCGCCGTGCACAGGGAAGAGGTGCGGCCCTTGGCGCAGCGGTACCCGGTCCTGCGCCTCCCCATCCTGCGCGGGATGGCAGCCATGGTGGAGGCCCTGACGCTGGGCGTCACCGCCCTGGCGTTCTCGGCCAATCAGGCCATGCCGGATGAGGAGCAGCTGAGCCGGGGCGAGATGACGGCCACGATGGCCGCCGGCTTTCTGCTCGCGCTCGCCCTGTTCGTCGTCGCGCCCACCCTGCTGACCAGCTACGTGAAGGCCCTGTCCGCGACCCCGCTGATCACCCACCTGGTGGAGGGCGTCCTCCGCCTGGGGATCTTCCTCGGCTACCTGGTGGGGATCTCGCTCATGAAGGACATCCAGCGGGTCTTCCAGTACCACGGCGCCGAGCACAAGGTGATCAACGCCTACGAGGCCGGCGACGAGCTGACCGTGGAGAACGTCCGGCGCCACTCCCGGGAGCACAAGCGCTGCGGCACGAGCTTTCTGCTCTACGCGGTGGTCATCTCCATCCTGATTTTCTCCTTTATTAATGTAGAAAGCTTCTGGCTGCGGATCATCGCCCGGCTGGGCGTGCTGCCCCTGGTGGCCGGCGTCGCCTACGAGTGGATCCGCATCGCCGGCCGCTCCGACAGCGCGCTGGTCAATGCCCTCAGCCGCCCGGGCATGTGGCTGCAGGGCCTGACCACCCGCGAGCCGGATGACAGCCAGATCGAGGTGGCGATCGCCTCCTTTGAGACCGCCCGGGGCCATGGGCTGCCGGGTTAGCGTCGCGCCACTCGGGGCACGGGCCCGCCCGCGCCCTTTTTCCATGCCCGGAGAACGCTCTGGCGAGGTGAGTGAACGTGGACGCCCGCATGAAACAGAAGCTGGAAGGCGTCGTTCAGCGGTACGAGGACCTGACCTACAAGCTGGGCGATCCCTCCGTCATCAACAACCCGTCTGAGTACCGGCAGGTCGCGCGCGAGCACAGCCGGCTGGGCCCGATCGTGGAGAAGTTCCGCGCCTACCAGAAGACCGAGCGGGAGCTGCAGGAGGTGCGGGAGGCCCTGGAGGGCCCGCTGGACCCCGAGGAGCGCGCCCTCTTCAACCAGGAGCTCAAGGACCTGAAGGAGAAGCTGCAGAAGCTCGCCGACGAGCTGCGCATCCTGCTCCTGCCGCGCGACCCCAACGACGACCGCAACGTCATCATGGAGATCCGCGCCGGCGCCGGCGGCGACGAGGCGTCGCTGTTCGCGGCCGAGCTCTTCCGGATGTACACCCGCCTGGCGGAGCGGCACAAGTGGAAGACCGAGGTGCTGTCGATCAGCGAGACCGAGGCCGGGGGCATCCGGGAGGTGCTCTTCCAGATCAGCGCCGAAGGGGCATACTCCCGCCTGAAGTACGAGGGCGGGGTGCACCGGGTGCAGCGGGTGCCGGTGACCGAGTCGCAGGGGCGGATCCACACCTCCACCGTGACGGTCGCCGTCATGCCCGAGATGGAGGAAGTGGACGTGGAGATCAAGCCCGAGGACCTGAAGATCGAGGTGCAGCGGGCGGGCGGCGCCGGCGGGCAGCACGTGAACAAGACCGAGTCGGCGGTGCGGATCACGCACCTGCCCACGGGCATCGTGGTCTACTGCGCGGACGAGCGGTCGCAGATCCAGAACCGGGAGAAGGCGATGCGGGTGCTGCGCGCCCGCGTGGCCGACTACTACGCCCGGCTGGCCAAGAGCGAGGAGGACCAGCTGCGCCGGGCCCAGGTGGGCACGGGCGAGCGGTCCGAGAAGATCCGCACCTACAACTTCCCGCAGGACCGCGTGACCGACCACCGCATCGGCCTCACGGTGCACAACATCCAGGCGATCATGGACGGCGAGCTGGACCCCATCATCGACGCGCTGGCCCAGCACGAGCAGGCGGAGCTGCTCGCCCGGGAGGAGGGGTGAGGGAGCCGGTGACGGTCGGCGAGGCGCTGGCCCGGGCCCGGGCTGCGCTGGCGGCCGCCGGCGTGGGGGACGCGGGCCGGGAGGCGGCGTGGCTGCTCGGCCACGTGCTCGGCTGCAGCGCCGGCGCCCTGCTGGCCCGGCGGGACGAGCCGCTCACCCCGGAGGCGCGGGAAGCCTATGAGGCCCTCGTCGCCCGGCGGTCGGCCCGGGAGCCCCTGCAGTACATCCTCGGCACGGCGGAGTTCCTGGGGCTCACCTTCCGGGTGACCCCGGCGGTGCTGATCCCCCGCCTGGACACGGCGGTGCTGGTGGAGGAGGCCGTGGCCCGGCTGAGGGATGGGCGCGCCCGCCGGGCGGCCGCGGGCGGCCCGGCGACTCCGGCCGGGGAGCTGCGCGTGGCGGACATCGGCACCGGCAGCGGGGCGATCGCCGTCGCCGTCGCGCACCTTCTGCCCGAGGCGCAGGTGGTCGCGGTGGACGTGAGCGCCGCGGCCCTGGCCGTGGCCGAGGAGAACGCGCGGCGAAACGGCGTCGCCGGCCGGGTGCGCTTCCGCCTGGGCGACCTGGCGGCGCCCCTGGCGGAGGAGGGGGGCCGGTTTGCGGCGATCCTCTCCAACCCGCCGTACATCCCCGAGGGCGACATTCCCGGGCTCATGCCCGAGGTGCGGGACTGGGAGCCGCGCCTCGCGCTGGCCGGGGGCCAAGACGGGCTGGCGTTCTTCCGCCGCCTGGCGCGGGAGGCGGCGCCGCTCCTTCTGCCCGGGGGCTTTCTCGGGGTCGAGGTGGGCATCGGCCAGGCGCCGGCGGTCGCGGCCCTGTTCCGGGAGGCGGGGCTGGTGGACGTGGCGGTGTATCGGGACACGGCCGGCGTGGAGCGCGCCGTCTTCGGCAGCGCCGCACCGTAGGGGTGTGGCGCTTTCTTGTGCGTCTTCCACGGCAACGGCACACCGTACCGGTGCGGTGCGTTCTTACGTGTCTTCCGCGGTAGCCCTGCATCGCACGGGTGCGGCGCTTTCTTGTGCGCCGGCCGCGGCCGGCCGGCGCGCAAGACCACACTTTCCCATGCGCGGCGGCCAGGTTGACTCCGCATGCTATCTTGGGGTCGGCGTGTATGAATAGCGGGCAGGAAATGGCGGCGGCAGCCCCGAAAATTAACGGGATGCTGCGGGTCTCAGGAAGGGGTGGGCTGAGCGTGGAACGCCTGGTGCAGGGCACGCGGGTTCTGGAGGTAGACCCGACCCATCCGGAACCGGAGGTGGTCGCGCAGGCGGCGGAGGTCCTGCGCGCCGGAGACGTGGTGGCGTTTCCCACGGAGACCGTCTACGGCCTGGGGGCCAACGCGCTGGACGGCAGGGCGGTGGCCCGCATCTTTGCGGCCAAGGGCCGCCCGACCGACAACCCGCTGATCGTGCACATCGCCGACACGGCGCAGCTGGAGGGGCTGGTGGAGTCGGTCCCGCCGGCCGCCGAGGAGCTGATGGCGCGCTTCTGGCCCGGGCCGCTCACCCTGGTGATGCGCAGGGGTCCGGCCGTGCCGCCGGAGGTGACCGCCGGGCTGGACACGGTGGGCATCCGCATGCCCGACCACCCGGTGGCGCTGGCGCTCATCCGCGCCGCCGGCGTTCCCATCGCCGCACCCAGCGCCAACGCCTCCGGACGGCCGAGCCCGACCACGGCCGAGCACGTGCTGGAGGACCTGGCGGGGGTCATCCCCGTGGTGCTGGACGGCGGCGAGACCGGCGTCGGCGTGGAGTCGACGGTGCTGGACGTGACCACGGACCCGCCCCAGATCCTGCGGCCCGGCGGCCTGCCCCGGGAGGAGCTGGAGGCCGTCATCGGCCCGGTGGAGCTGGCGCCGGGGGTCGAGGGGGTGGCGGTCGTCCAGCGGCCGCGCTCGCCGGGCATGAAGTACCGGCACTACGCGCCCCGGGCGCCCCTGATCCTGGTGGAGGGCCCGCTGCTGGAGATGCAGGAGAAGATCTGCGACCTCGCCATGGAGTACCTCGAGGAGGGGAAGCGGGTCGGAATCCTCTGCAGCGCCGAGAGCCGGGGCGTGTACGTGGCGCCCGTGGTCCTGGAGTACGGCTCCCGGGCCGACCTGGCCAGCGTCGCCAGCGACCTCTTCTCAACCCTGCGCGCCTTTGACCGGCACCACGTCGACGTGATCATCGCCGAAGGGGTCCCGGAGGAAGGGCTGGGGCTGGCGATCATGAACCGCCTGCGCCGGGCCGCGGGCGGGCGGGTGATTAAAATATGAGGATTACGAAGGTCCTGCTGGTCTGTTCCGGCAACACCTGCCGGAGCCCGATGGCGGCCGCGCTCTTGCGCGAGCTCTGGCGGCGGGCCGACCCCGGGTGGGATCTGCAGGTGGATTCGGCCGGCATCGGCGCCTTCCCCGGCCTGCCCGCCGCGGCGAACGCCGTGGCGGTCATGAAGGAGCGGGGCATCGACCTGAGCGGCCACCGGTCGCAGCCGGTCGGCGACCTGGCGGGGTACGACCTCGTCCTGGGCGTGACGCGCGCCCACCGCGACGCCCTCCGGGCCCGGTTCCCGAACTGGGCCGACCGGATCTTCGCCCTGGCCGAGTACGCCGGGGTCGGCGGCGACCTGTCCGACCCGATCGGCGGGCCGCTGGAGGCCTACCAGGAGACCGCGAAGGCGCTGGAGGAACAGCTTCAGGCCGTCGTGGAGCGAATTCGCCGGGAAGGAAGTGGAGAGCCGTGAGAGTGGCCGTGGCGTGCGACCATGGCGGCTTCGATCTGAAAGCGACGGTGATGGCGGTCCTGCAGGCCCTGGGCCATGAGGTGGCGGACCTGGGCACGTACGACCGAAGCTCGTGCGACTACCCGGATTACGCGCAGAAGGTGGCGGAGGGGGTCGCCAGCGGCACGTACGACCGCGGCGTCCTGATCTGCGGCACGGGCATCGGCATGTCCATCGCCGCCAACAAGGTGGCCGGTGTGCGGGCCGCTCTGTGCAATGAGGTCTACTCCGCCCGGATGGCCCGGGCCCACAACGACGCGAACGTGCTCTGCCTCGGGGCGCGGGTGGTGGGCCCCGGCGTCGCGGAGGAGATCGTGCGGGCCTTCTTCACCACGGAGCATGAGGGCGGGCGCCACGCCCGCCGGGTGGACAAGATCCGGCTGCTGGAGCAGCGCTGAGGGGGAGTTGAGCATGGCGGAGGAGGAGCGGCAGGCGATGCAGGAAGGCCGGCCGGCCGGGGATCCGGCCGCGGAGCCGGATGGGGAGTTCCTGGCCGCGGTGCGGTCGCAGACCCGGTCGGCGGTGGACGAGCTTCTCGCGGTCGCCGGCCTCTCCCCGGGCCAGGTGCTGGTCGTGGGCTGCTCCACCAGCGAGGTGATGGGCCGCCGCATCGGCACCGCCGGGAGCGAGGCCGTGGCGGACGCGATCCTGGATGCGCTCCTGGAGGCGACGCAGGCGGCGCGCGTCTACCTGGCGGTGCAGTGCTGCGAGCACCTGAACCGCGCCCTGGTGGTGGAGCGGGCCGCGGCCGAGCGGTACGGCTGGGAGCGGGTGACCGTGGTGCCGATGCCGCGCGCCGGCGGCTCGCTGGCGGCGCGGGCGTTCCGCCGCCTCCCCGACGCGGTGGTGGTGGAGGAGATCAAGGCCGATGCGGGCCTGGACATCGGGCTGACCCTGATCGGCATGCACCTGAGGCGCGTGGCCGTGCCGGTGCGGCTGAGCACGGCGACCATCGGCCACGCCCGGGTGGTCGCAGCCCGGACCCGGCCGAAGCTGATCGGCGGGGCCCGTGCGGTCTACGAATTGCAGCAGTAGGGGGAGCGAGCGCGATGTCGAGGGTCGTCGTCATTGACCATCCGCTGATTCAGCACAAGCTCAGCATCATCCGCGACAAGGAGACGGGCCCCAAGGAGTTCCGGGAGCTGGTGAACGAGATCGCCATGCTGATGGCCTACGAGGTCACCCGGGACCTGCCGACGGAGGAGGTGGAGGTCGAGACGCCCATCGCCCGGGCCCGGTGCCGCCGGCTGGCCGGGGAGAAGCTCGGGCTGATCCCGATCCTCCGGGCCGGGCTGGGCATGGTGCAGGGCATCCTGAACCTCTACCCCACGGCCCGGGTGGGCCACATCGGCCTCTACCGCGACCCCGAGACCCTGAGGCCCGTCGAGTATTACTGCAAGCTGCCGACGGACCTGGGCGAGCGGGAGCTCCTCGTGCTGGACCCCATGCTGGCCACCGGCGGGTCGGTGGTCGCCGCGCTGGACATGATCAAGCGGCAGGGCGGCCGGAGGATCAAGCTGCTCTCCCTGATCGCCGCCCCCGAGGGGGTGCGGGCGGTCCAGGAGGCGCACCCGGACGTGGACATCTACCTGGCGGCCCTGGACGAGCGGCTGAACGAGCACGCCTACATCGTCCCCGGCCTGGGCGACGCCGGCGACCGGCTGTTCGGCACGAAGTAGGTTTCGCGGAGGGGTTTCATGGCGCGGCCGAGTTGGGACGAGTATTTTATGGAACTCGCGCAGGTGGTCGCGAAGCGGTCGACGTGCAACCGGCGCAAGGTCGGCGCCGTCTTAGTAAGGGACAAGCGTATCCTGACCACCGGCTACAACGGATCGCCGCCGGGGCTGCCGCACTGCACGGACGTCGGCTGCCTGATGGTGGACGGCCACTGCGTGCGGGCGATCCACGCGGAGCAGAACGCCATCATCCAGGCGGCGCTGCACGGCATCACCCTGAAGGGGGCGACCTGCTACGTCACCAGCAGCCCGTGCGTGCACTGCGCCAAGATGCTGATCGCGGCGGGCATCGCGAGAATTTGGAAAATGGACGTAAAA
>QGVE01000099.1 GCA_003242675.1 Bacillota bacterium
AACGATTTATGTGATTTGTATTGTCGCCCTCGGCTTTTTTGAAAATGGGGCCCTGGTAAACGCCCTTGTAGGTGCCTTGCGCGACTTTGAACTGCGCCGTTATGCGCCAGTAAGCGCGCGGCTTGAAATTGCGGATCTCGAGCTCGCGGTTGACGACGATGGCGAGGGTGGGCGTCTGCACGCGACCGACCGAAGCGACATTGCCGGCGCGGGAGCCAAACATGCGCTTCGTGAGCGCGCGGGTGCCATTGATGCCGATGAGCCAGTCGGACTCGGAACGGCAGCGGGCGGCGTCGCCGAGACCGGCCATTTCCTCGGCCGTGCGGAGATTCTTAAAAGCCGCGCGGATGCCCTCGGGAGTCATCGTCTGCATCCAGGCGCGTTTCACCGGGAGCTTGGATTTCGAGAGCTGGTAGAGATTGGCGAAAATGAGCTCACCCTCGCGACCGGCGTCGCAGGCGTTGATGACCTGGTCGATGTCTTTGCGGGCGAGGAGCTTTTTGAGGAGCGCAAACCGGTCCTTGGATTCGGCGATGGGCTTGAGCTCAAATTTTTCGGGAATGATCGGCAGCGTCTCCAGGCGCCAGAAGCCGTACTTTTTCTTGTCGATGTCTTCGGGCATCAGCAGTTCCACGACATGGCCGACCGCCGGCGCGGTTACGGGCTGCCGACACAGCGCAGGCCCTCGCGGGCCAGCGGGGAGAGCAGATCCGGGTTCAATTGGCGGATGGGCAGCCACACGGCCCCGAGGGAGTCGCGGCCGTCGGGGTCCGGCTTGATGTGCGCAGGCCGCACCAGCTCCCACTCGCTGTGCCGAAGGCGTCATCGATTCACCCCGCTCCGCCCCGGGAGCCCGGGCCCCTTCCCGTCGGGGAACGCGCGCTTCGCCAGGTCGACGAACTGCCGGGCCGCCTCCGGGAGCTCCCGGTGCTGCGGCAGGATCAGGTAGGTGGCCGCGGTGGGCAGCTCGATGTCCACCGGCACGGTGACCAGCCGCCCCTCGGCCAGCTCCCGCACCACCGAGGACAAGGGCAGGAAGGAGATGCCCAGTCCCTCCTCCAGCAGCCGCTTGGTGACGTCGACCCGGTCCACCGCCAGGGTGCGCAGGTGGGGCTGCCGCTTGCTGACCGCCAGGAGCAGGGAGTCCCAGTAGATCGGGTGGTTGCCGGTGAGCAGCAGGTGGCGGCCCACCAGGTCCACCCAGTCGGCGTCGGCAGCATTTTCCGGCGCCGCGACCAGCACGACAGGATCCGTGTAGAGCACTGTCGAAGTCGTCTCAGGATGGGCCGACGGCGCCCGGGCCATCCCCACGTGCGCGGCGCCGGAGGCCACCACCTGGCCCACGGCGGAGGAGACCTCGGTGGTGATGATCACCTCCACCCGGGGATTCTGCTGGGTGAACTCCTTCAGCAGCCCCGGCAGGACCGAGGTGGCCACCAGCGGCGAGGTCACCAGCTGCAGGCGCGTATCATAACCCTGCCACCACGCGGTCATGTCGTGGATGGCCTGCTCGTAGGTGGCGAGGACCCGGCGGGCGTGGGGCAGGAACCGCTGCCCGGCCGGCGTCAGCCGGACCCGCTTGCCGACGCGCTCGAAGAGCTGGAACCCCAGCAGGTGCTCCAACTGGCGGATGTGCGTCGTGACCGTGGGCTGGGCGAGGTAGAGCCGCTCGGCGGTCTGGTGGAAGTTCTCCAGCTCCGCCGCCGTCACGAAGGTGTGGAGAAGCTTGAAGTCCATCCGTCGTGCTCCCTTCTGCCCCGGCAGAATTGGGTAGCACATTTCGAGACGTTTTAACTGTTTTCCTCTATCTCCAAACCCGCGAGGTGAGGTCGCATGCCGCAGGTGATCGGTCACCGGGGTGCCGCTGGCACCTACCCGGAGAACACGATGGCCTCGTTCCGGAGGGCCTTCGAGCTGGGCGTCGACGGCATCGAGTTCGACGTGCACCGCACGGCCGACGGCCACCTGGTCGTCATCCACGACCCGACGGTCGACCGCACGACGAGCGGCTCCGGCCTGGTGATGGCGATGACGCTGGAGCAGCTCCGCGCCCTCGACGCCGGCTCCTGGAAGGACCCGCGCTTCGCCGGCGAGCGGGTGCCCACCCTGCAGGAGGTGGTGCGCGCCGCGCCGCCCGGCGTCCGGCTCTATCTGGAGCTGAAGGCCGGGTCGGTGCACTACCCGGGCATCGAGGAGCAGCTGGTCGAGGTGCTGAAGGCGGAGGGCGCGCTGGAGCGCACGCAGGTCTCGTCCTTCGACCACCGGGCCCTGGTGAAGCTCAAGGAGATCTGCCCGGAGCTGCCCCTGGGCATGCTGACCTCCAGCAATCTCGTGGATCCCGTCGGCATGGCGAAGGCCATCGGCTGCGAGGCCATTCATCCTTTCTGGGCGTGGGTGACGCCCGAGTACGTGGAGGCCGCGCACGCCGCGGGGCTGAAGGTCAACTGCTGGACCGTGAACGACCCGATGGCGATCGGCCTGGTGCAGAACGCCGGCGTCGACGGGATCATCACAGACTACCCGGAGCGGTTGGTGAACCGTTAGGCGCGGGCGCAGGCGGGCGCCGCGGCCGCACCTGCAGGAGAAATGCGCCCGCGCCCCGAACCTTGGTTCCGCACGCAGCGAATCACGCATCATGGAGGGATCCCGATGTTCGGCCGCCTCGGCACCATGGAGATCCTGCTGATCGTCTTGGTCATTCTGCTGCTCTTTGGCGGCGCCAAGCTCCCGCAGCTGGCGCGCGGGCTGGGCGATTCGATCAAGGAGTTCCGCAAGGCGGTCAAGCAGGACGACGAGAAGAAGGAAACGGAAAATAAGGAGGAGTAGGCGCGGGCAGACGTCTGCGCGCACCGCCCCGCCTTTCTGCCCGGGGAGGCCTCGACGTGTTCTGGTTCGTGGAGCTGCTCGCCGGCGCGCTGCTCATGGCCCTCGCCGCCAACGTCTTTCTCGTGCCCCTGAAGCTGGCCGAGGGCGGTGTAACCGGCATCGGCATCATCCTCTACCACCTGCTGGGGGTGCCCATGTGGGTCACCCAGGTGGTGTTCAACATCCCCATCCTGGCCCTTGGGCTGAAGGTGAAGGGGTGGCGCCTGATCCGGCGCTCCATCCTCGGCGTCGCCGCCTACGCGCTCTTCCTGGCGCTCACGGCCGGCATCCCGCCCATCACGGACCAGGTGGTGCTGGCCATCATCTACGGCGGTCTTACCATGGGCGTAGGCCTTGGCCTGGTCCTGCGGTCCGGCGGCAGCACAGGGGGCTCCGACGTGCTCGCCCTGGTGCTGCAGCACAAGCTGGGCTTTTCGGTCGGCTCCATGGTGCTGGCGGTGGACACCGTCGTCCTGGCGATGGCGGCGATCGCCTTCTCGCCCGAGACGGCCATGTGGGCGGTCATCACCCTTTTCATCTCGTCCAAGGTGGTCGACATCGTGCAGGTGGGCTTCTACACCGCGCGCGGCGTGACCATCATCACCTCCCGCCCCGAGCCGATCGCCCGCCGCATCATGTCGGAAGTCGAGCGGGGCGTGACCATCATCCCCGGGACCGGCGCCTTTACCGGGGAGCCCCGCACCATCCTCTACACGGTCGCCCAGCGCACCGAGCTCACGCAGGTCAAGCAGATCGTGTATGCGGAGGACCCGAAGGCGTTCGTGGTCGTGGCCGAGGTGCACGAGGTGCTGGGCGAGGGGTTCCGGGATCCCAAGAAGGAACTGCAGCCGTAACGATGAAGGGGCCAGGCTGGTCGCCTGGCCCTTCTTATCTTCAGGACAGCCGCCACATGACCCAGAGGGGCACCGCCACGCTGGCCACCGCCAGCAGGACCAGCCCCACGGCGCCGAGTCGGAGGTTTCGCTGCCAGGCCCAGCGGGCGTAGTTCAGCGTGTAGGTGGCCACGAGCAGCGTACCCAGCACGATCAGGGCGGGGATCACTCCTGCATCCCCTCCTCTGAGCCCCGGGTCGGGGCCAGGGTGAGGCCGTACCGCCGCAGGCGGACGTCCACGGTGAAGGTGATCTCGGCCTCGGGGTAGCGGCTCGGCCAGTCGTACGCCTCCCAGGCCTGCACCGTCGGGAAGGCGGACACGGCGTAGCGGCCGAAGCCGGCGACGTCGCTCTTCCATCGCTGCGTCTTCTCGATCAGCCGGGTGACGTTCTCCACCACATGCTGTTCGATGGCCCGCTCCAGATCGTCCTGGCGGTCAGGCAGGGAGTAATCGATGCCGGAAGGCATGGCCACCACCTCGGCCTCCACGGTGATGTGGGCCCGGATGGCGGGCTTTTCGCCCAGGCGCTCCACCACGAAGCGGGTGCGCCTGCCTGGGTTCAGGTGCAGGATGATGACGTGCTCGCCGGGCTCGTCCGGGTCCGGGATGGCGTCGAAGGCGCCCTGGAACCGGTTCTGCAGCACTAGCAGCGCCCGAACCTCCTCGCCGTCCAGCACGCCGACCATGCGGGTCCCCCGGAAGACGGCGGCGCCGATCATCTCGACGGGCGAGCCGCCCCGGCGGGGGAGCGCGCCGGCCGTGACCCGCGACTCCCGCTCCGGGGAGACGCTTTCGCTGCCGGTCTCCTCGGCGGAGAGGGCGGCGTAGTAGGCGACCGGCTGCTGGTACTGCGCGTTCAGCAGCGAGATCACGGAGGCGATCTGGCTGGCGGCCGGCAGCGTGCCGCTGGTGCGGGAGTGGTAAGTGAGCTGCTCGATGAACTTGACGGGGTTGTTGTCCATCCCCGGCTTCAGCCGCCGCAGAAAGTCGGCCGCCGGCTCCCGGGTGACGATCAGGAAGGCCGTCTCCCGCAGCTGCCGGAAGCGGGCCAGCTCGTCGATGAAAGGCAACCCCTTCTCCCGCGCCAGCCGCTCGTGCACGAACACCGCCTGCGTGTGGTGGAACCGCACCTGCCGGCCGATGTACGCGTGCAGGAGGTTGATCGCCGCCGCGAGGCCCGGGGCCTCCACCGTGGTGATGATCACCGGCGGCCCGGCCTCCCGGCTTCCCTCCTGGCCCGCCAGGGCACTGGGCCTGGCGATGAGCACGGTGATGGCGTAGCTGTTGCCGCGACCCTCGTCGATTCCGACGGCCAGGACGTAGGCCCCCTCCTCGATCTCCATCTTGTTCCAGCAGCCTGCGAGGAGCGGCAGGGCGAGCAGGAGCGCCAGCAGGCTACGACGCATGGCCGGCCGCCCCCTTGGCGCGGATGGCGGCCAGAACCCAGAGCAGAAGCGGGACGGCCAGCACGCCGAACCCCAGGGGCCGGATCCACGCGCGATCGAGCTGGATCACTGCCACATAGTCCTTCGGTAGGAGGGAGAGCGCCGCGACGATGGTTGCGGTGGGGAAGATCAGCGGCCGGTACTCGGGCAGGCGCAGCGCACCGGCCAGGGACGCCAGTCCGGCCAGGAACAGCCCAGCCACGCGGATGCCCGCCGCGAAGATCCAGAACATCACGATGAGCGACTCGGTGCGCTGCAGGAACCGGCCGAGGTAGATCAGCCGGGCGAGGTAGTAGAGGGGGAAGGGATTCTCCCGGGCGACGGGCGGGCCGGCCGTGACCACCAGCACCGTGACGGTGATGGTCGCCGCCAGCCCGAACAGCAGGATGCCCAGCAGGCTGCTGTGCTGCAGGCTCCGCGCGTCCCGGAAGACGTTGCCCACGGCCAGGAGCGCGATGGCCTCGGCCGACAGGCTCGCAAAGTAGAGGCTGCCGAGCAGGGTCTGCCGGATGCCGAAGCCCCACAGCGGAAAGAGCAGGGTGACGTCCATCCGGGGCAGGCTGAACAGCAACACCGTGATCACGCCCGCCACGATCAGGGGCTGCAGCAGGTACGCCGTGCGCGCGATGGCCTCGGGCCCGCGATACGCGGCGAACACGATCCAGATCGACCCCGTCATGACGATCACACTGGGCGGGGTCTGCGGCAGGATCGTGGTGATGAACGTCTCGGTGAAGCCGCGCAGGCTGGTCACGGTTGCGGCGAGGAGCCAGGCAGAGACCGCGAGGGTGAGCACGGGGCCGAGGACCGGTCCGGCCGTCTGCCAGCTGATGTCGGCCAGCGGCTGGCCGGGGAAGCGCCGGCCCAGGGCTACCATCGGCAGCACCGCCAGGAGGCCGAAGAGGGTGATCAGAATGGCCACCTGCCACGCCGCCGGCCCCCCCACCCGCACCAGGTACTCGGGGTACTGGAGGAAGAGCATGCTCGCCACGATGGTGAACAGGGTTACGGTGCCTTCCCGGGCGCCGATGTGGCCCTCGAACTGCTGCATGGTTCAGCCCCCCTGACGCGGAGTGTCCGGCGGCGAGTGGGGGTCCCAGGTGCGCACGATCTCCCGCTGCCGCCGCCGGTTGAAGGGATGCAGGAATCCCGGCCGCTCCTCCTGCTGGTAGAGCGGGGGCGTGTACAACACGTCCGCCGCCTTCCCCTGGTAAGCCACCACGGGGGTGAGGTAGGCGATGCCGAAGGAGCGCAGGCTGGCCGCGTAGACCACCAGGAGCAGGATGCCGGCGGCCAGCCCCAGGAAGCCGAGCACGGTCGTCGCCATGAGCAGCAGGAAGCGCAGGGTGCGGATTCCCCAGCCCGCGAGGTAGTTAGGCAGGGCGAGGGAGGCGAGCCCGGTGACCGCCACCAACACGATCATGATCGGGCTGACGATGCGGGCCTCCACCGCGGCCTGCCCCAGCACGACGGAGGCGACGAGCCCGACCGTGGGGCCGATGACCCCGGGGATGCGGGCGCCGGCCTCCCGGATCAGCTCGAAGGCCCCTTCCATGACCAGGAGCTCCACCACCGCCGGCATGGGCACCGGTTCGCGGCTTTGCGCGAGGAAGAGCATGAGCTCGGTCGGGATCATCTCCGGGTGATAGTTCACCATGGCGATGTAGAAGGACGGCAGCACCAGCGCCATGACCAGGGCCCCGATCCGGATGTAGCGGAGGATGGTGCCGAAGGGCCAGCGCAGGTAGTAATCCTCGGCGGTCTGCATGAGCGACCAGAAGGTCGTCGGGCAGATGATGGCGTGGGGGGAGGTGTCCACGAAGAGCACGACGTGCCCTTCCGAAAGGTAGGCGGCTGCCCGGTCCGGCCGCTCGGTGATCATCGTGGTCGGCAGGAGCGACCGGGGGTGGTCGTCGATGTAGGGCTGCAGCATCCCCGATCCGGTGACCACGTCCACCTGCACGGCGGCGATCCGCCGCTTCACCTCGTCCACCAGCATCGGCGGGGCGATGGTGTCGATGTACATCATCCCCACGTAGGTCCGGCTCACCGTGCCGACGGTGAGGACCTCGGTGACGAGGCGCGGGTCCTTCAGCCGCCGGCGCACCAGGGCGACGTTGACCCGCCACGATTCGGTGAAGGCGTCGTGGGGCCCCCAGATCACCTGCTCGGCCTTGGGCTCGCTGACGCTGCGGGTCGGCGGGTCCTTGGTTTCGACCGTCAGCCCGACGGCGGCGCCCTCCACGAGGATGACGGTGTCGCCGGCCAGCATCGCCTCGGCGAGGGAGGCGAAGTCGTACTTCCGGCTGACCTGGTGTCCGGTCAGCAGCCGCTGCTCCACCAGGTCCAGGGCATTGGGGCCCGGCTCCGAGTGGAGCCGCAGGTCGTGGCTCAGGAGCATCAGGGGCTCCATGATGTTCCCGTTGATGATCTGCTTGTCGCAGAGCCCCTCCATGTACAGGAGGACCGCCCGGATCGGCGGCTCGGTGGCGATGGTGATCTCGCGGGAGATGAAGTCCTTGTTGCGGGGCTCCCGGAAGAGCGCCTTGAAGTGGCGGAGGTTTTCGTCGAGGTTCGTCGAGAGGTCGCCCACCTGCTCCAGGGCCTGCTCGCCCTGGCCGGCTGCCTGCGCCAGCCGGTCCAGGCGGGTGAGCAGGGCGGAGGTGTGGATGTGGGCGTCGGCGGCCATCTGAGCGCCCTGCTCCGCACTGGCGGGCGGCTGCCCCTGGCCTTCCAGGGTGAACGTGTCCTTGGACAGGGCGGCAGTGGGATCGAGCCAGCTCTTCAGTCGTTGCCAGAGGTTCACGCACACCCCTCCCGTTTCCAGGTGTAAGGTGCCCGCACGCACGTGCCCGCTATACCGGAGCCGGCGCGTGCCCGCGGGCGGGCAAGGGCAAGCTATGGGCGTGAGCCCGCGGCTTGCGAAGGAGGGGGGATGGGCACCGTGCGGATCTGGCAGCGGCTCTTCCGGCTCACGTCTGCGCTCGTCCTGGTCGTCGCCCTGGCCGTGGCGGGGTGCGCCCCGCAGCAGCCCGGGCAGCAGGAGCAGCAGCAGCACCACACGCAGGAAGGCGGCGGAGGGGACGAGAGCCGGGAGAAGCAGGAGCGGAAGGAGGACGAGGAAGGCAAGGAGAAAGACGGGGGCCGGGAGGGAGAGTCCGGCAGCCCCAGCGGTCCGGGGGAAGGCGGCGGCGAGCACAAGGGCAAATCGGGCGGCGGGTCGCAGGGCAGCGGCGGCGGCCACTAGGCCGCGCGACGGGCGGGGTCGCGGAGGGAATGCCTTCCGCACGCTGACCCGAAGATTTGGCGAAAAAGTTCTGCGGGAAGGCCCGGGGCGCGGCAGGGCCTTCCCGCTCTTTTCTTTTTCCTGACAGGGAGTCGGACGGGCGCGGGCGAAGTAACAGGAAAGGGTTGGCACGCCACCCCGCAAGCGAGGGAAGGTGACCGGATGAAACTGACCATCATCGGCGGCGCGAGCGCATACACGCCAGACATTATCCTCGGCCTCTTGCAGGACCACCCCTTGTACGCCGGGGGCGAGCTGTGCCTGCACGACGTCGACGCGGCGAACCTGCAGATCATCGAGCGGCTGGCGCGGGCCCTGGTGCGCGCGGCCGGAGCCGACCTGCGCGTCACGGCGACGCTGGACCGGGCGGAGGCGATCACCGGCGCGCGGTTCATCCTCACGCAGCCCCGGGTCGGCGGCCTGGAGCACCGGGCTTTGGACGAGAAGATCCCGCTGAAGCACGGCCTGATCGGCCAGGAGACCCTGGGCCTCGGCGGCTTCGCCTTCGCCTGGCGCACGATCCCGGTGATGCTGGAGATCGTGGCGGAGGTGCAGAAGCTTGCCCCCGAGGCGTGGATCATCAACTACGCCAACCCCGCCGGCATGGTGACCGAGGCGGTGATCCGCCGCTTCCCCGACGCCCGGTTCATCGGCCTCTGCGACATGCCTGCGGGGCTGCAGTGGGTCGTCGGCCGCCTCCTGCGGGTGGACGCCCACCGCATCGCCCTGGACTACGCCGGCATCAACCACGGCGGATGGGTGACGCGGGTGCTCGTGGATGGTGAGGACGTGACGCCCCGGCTGCGCCGCTGGGCGGCCGTGCTCGGGCCCGCGGCGGCGCTCCTGCCGCTCAGGGAGGAGACGGGCACGGTGCGGCTCTTCCGGGAGCACGGCATGATCCCCGACCCGTACCTGCGCTACTACTACTACAAGGACCAGATCCTGCGGAAGCTCCTGCGGGCGAAGAAGACCCGGGCGGAGCACCTCATGGAGCGGGTGCAGCAGCTCTACCGCCACTACGCGGAGGTGGCCCGGCAGGAGCGGCCCGTGCTGAAGCAGCACCGCGGGCACCCGGCCCACTCGGACCTGGCCGCGCAGGTGATCGGCGCGATGGCGGCCAACCGGGCGACCCGCTTCGTCATCCAGCAGCGCGGGGGCGGCGCCGTGCGCCACCTGCCGCCGGAGCAGGCGGCCCAGTTCCCGGCCATCGTGGACGGCACCGGCTGGACCCCGATCTCACAGCCCGCGCTGCCCCGGGAGGAAGCCGATCTCATCGCCCGCATCAAGGCGTCCGAGGCGCTCAACGTGCGCGCCGCGCTGGAGGGCGATCGGCGCCTGGCGGTGGAGGCCGCCGAGCTCAACCCGCTGGGGGCGCCGCAGCCCCTGGCCGGCAAGGTGGTGGACGAGCTCCTGGCGGCGCACCGCAAGTACCTGCCCCAGTTCAGGTGAGGCCGGCCATGCGGGGGCTCATCGTCAACGCGGACGACTTCGGCCTGAGCCCGGGCGTCAGCCGGGGCATCCTGCGGGCCCACCGGGAGGGGATCGTGACCTCCACGACCTTCATGGTCAACTTCCCCTGGGCGGCCGAGATGGCGGAACTGCTGCGCGGCGCGCCCCGACTGGGCGTGGGACTCCACCTGAACCTGACCACCGGCGCGCCCGTGCTGCCGCCGTCCCAGGTGCCCAGCCTGGTGGGGCCGGACGGCCGGTTCCGGCGGAGCCTTCTCCGGCTCCTCAGCCGGCTGCGCCCCGCCGAGGCGGAGCGGGAGTGGTCGGCGCAGGTGGAGCGGTTCGTCGCGCTCCTGGGGCGGCTGCCGACGCACCTGGACACCCACCGCTACCTGCAGGCCTACCCGCCCCTCTGCGGCGTGATGCTGCGGGTGGCCCGGCGGTACGGCGTGCCGGCGGTGCGGGGGCCGCCGCCGGACGTGTTTCCGGCGGGGGCCCTCCCCCGCCGGGGGCCCGGCGGCCCCCCTGCGGGGGGGGCCCCGCGCCGCACCACCGCCATGGGCCCCGGGTCTTTTACACAACTGAG
>QGVE01000100.1 GCA_003242675.1 Bacillota bacterium
GCAGCCCCTGCCGGGGCGGCCGGTGGCCCCCCGGCCCCTCGTCGGCGCCGCCGCCGCTGAGGGCCCCCCCCGCCCGGGCGGGGCGCCGGCGCACCGCGTCCATGTCCCCCGCGCCGCCCGCCCGCACCCGCCGACCCCGCTGCCGCTTCCACTTGCCTGCGGCCTGCGTGCGGGACATCACCCGCCCGGCGCCGTGGACCGTGCTGTAGAGCGCCGCCCGGGACTCCGGGTGGTCGACGCCCTCCACCACCACCGCGACGTCGCCCATCGAGCCGCCGATGAACCCCAACTGGCCGGGGAAGAGCGGCGTGGCGCCCTTGCGGATCACCCAGCCCTTCACCCCCCCGTGCTCCTCGTACCAGGCGAAGTTGTGGTGGTTGTGCACGGTGAACGTCGCCTCGGCGCCGAGGATCCGGAGCACCTGGTCGACCACGTAGTCCCGCCCGGCGTAGGCGTAGCGGCCCGCGAGCTGCATCGCGGCGATGTAGGCCTGGCCCAGCTCCGAATCCGCCGGGATGAGCGTCGGCGGCTGGTCCATCGATTCGCCGGGGGTCCCCGCATCCCAGGGGCGGCCGGCGGCCAGGTTCAGGAAGCCGCTGGCGGTCCGGAAGCCAAAGCCCCGGGAGCCGAAGTGCACCGCCACCCAGACCGGCGCGTCATCGTCGATGGGGTCACCCAGGTGCCAGTCCTCCGGCACCTCGGCCATGATGTCGACGTAGTGGTTGCCGGCGCCCACCGTGCCCAGCTGGTCACGGGCCATGGACTTCAGCCCCATGAGGTAGGGCACGTCCCGCCACGTGGGGTCGTCGAACAGCTCGTGATCCACCGGCTCGGCGTTCTTCCGGCCCAGGCCGAAGGCGACCCGGCGGTGGATCTCCGCCGCAATGCGGTCCTTGTCCCGCTTGATGTCCCCGTACACGAGATCCGTCCGCACGGCCTTATTGCCGCACGCGATGTCGTAGCCCACGCCGGAGGGAGAGACGAACTTCTCGTAGAAGAGCACGCCGCCGATGGGCTGGC
The DNA here is from genome assembly GCA_003242675.1 of Bacillota bacterium. Next base: position 1,021 of record QGVE01000100.1, read on the forward strand.
TGTAGCCCTTGTGGCCGTCGGCCATGAGGGCCGCCCCCAGCGCCCGGCCCGCCTCGGCGCACCGCTTGAGCTGGTTCAGGGTGTCCCGGTCGTGCTCGCCGAAGACCGGATACCGCTCCCACAGCGTATACGGCATCGCATCACCCTCCTGGTTCCCTGGTTCGCTACCCCCCGACAGACTTCCTCTCCCGGCCCGCCCGTGCCCGCGCGCCAACCGCCCTGCGCCGGGCAGGGCGGCTCTCGTCCGAACTGCCTATCCGAAGTACGCCAGGAACGGGCGGGGCGGGCGCATCGCCATCAGCCGGGCGATGCGCAGCCGGGTGGGCGGATGGCTGCTCAGCAGGGCCGCCCAGCCCGTGGGCTCGGCCGGCTCCGGGTAACCCAGGAGCCGCTGCCACCAGGTGGGCCGGTTGAGCTGCTCGAGGCGGCGCAGGGCCCGGGCCATCAGCTCCGGCGAGCCCAGCAGTTCGGCCGCCCCGGCGTCCGCCAGGTACTCCCGCTCCCGGGAGACGGCCATGCGCAGGGCCAGGGCCACCGCCGGGACGCCGGCGGCGACCAGCAGCGCGGCGGCCAGCTCCCCCGGCCCCACCGGGACCCCCAGGAGCCAGGCGAGGATCACGCCGAAGCGGCCCAGCTCGGCCAGCGCGGTCGCCGCGCCGGCCAGGCCGGCCGCCACCATGTGGAGCGGCAGGTCGCCGTGCCGGATGTGCGAGAGCTCATGCGCGATGACGGCCGCCAGCTCGTCCGGGGGCATGTACTGCAGGAGCGGCCACGTCACCCCGATGGCGCTGCTGCTGCGGGTGGCCACGGCGACGGCGTTGACCATCCCGCCGGGCAGGAGGTAGAGGCGCGGCGTCGGCAGCCCGGCCCGCCGGGCGAGCGCCCCCACCAGTTCGTACAGGTCGGGGGCTTCGAACCACTGGATCGGGCGGGCGCCCATCTGCCGCAGCGAGGCCCAGTTCCGGCCCCGGTAGGCGGCGGTGCTGGTCAGGAGCGAAACGGCGATCAGGGCCGCGGCACCGAGAGGGCCCACCGTGGCCCAGCCCACCAGGGCGGCGAGCCCCAGCAGTGCGGCCAGGGAGAGGGTCGTGCGCAGGGTGAGCATCGCGCCACCACCTTTCCCTTTTATTGTGCGGTAAAGGTCAGGGAAAGTCAAGACGCGGGCCTGCCGCCCGGGGAGCCGGTCCCGGCGCCCTGCCGGGGCCACACACCGCCGCCCTGCAGGATCGCGTGCCGCCGCCCTGCGGGGCCGCCTGCCGCCGCGGAGCCGGCTCACGGACGGACCGACTGCGGGGCGGTCGAGGCCAGCCGGCCGCGCGGGTTCGGCGTGGGGGAGCCATGGTTCGATTCCACCATGAAGGACTATGCGCCAACCTGTTGAAGCATGTAGAATATTTGGTCCAGTCGGATCGAGTGGATGGCGCCCGGTGGGTCCGCCCGGCCGGCGACCTACTCGGGGTTCCGCCCGGACGTCTCGACGGATGGACCAAGGCACCGGAAGGGAGGGTGTGCGTTGACGCGGAGCGCGTCGTTGGAACCGGAACCGATCGCACGCGTCCGGGCCGCGCTGCAGGCCGCCGGGGTCGAGGGCGAGATCCGCACGTTCGCGGAGCTGCTGACCACCGCCCAGGCCGCGGCCGATGCGCTGGGGGTGGAGCTGGGCCGCATCGCCAAGTCCATCCTGCTCTTCGCCGGCGGCGAGCCCGTGCTGGTGGTGGCGGCGGGCGACCGACGGGTGGACCGCCAGAAGGTGAAGGCCCTGCTGAACCGGGGCAAGGTGACCCTCGCCGGCCCCGACGAGGTGCTGGCGGTGACGGGCTTTGTGGCCGGCGGCGTCGCCCCGGTGGGGCTGCTGCGGCCCGTGACCGTGCTCCTGGACGAGAGCCTGCGCCGCTTCCCGGACATCTGGGCGGGCGGCGGCGTGCCCGAGGCCCTGCTGCGCATCCGGGTGGACGACCTGCCCCGCGCCACGGGCGGGGTATTTGCGGATGTGGCAGCGGAGCAGGATTCGGCGTAGCCGGCGGGGCGACCTTGCGGATGGAACTCGACCGTATGGGGATCGAACTATTCAAAATATCCACTCAAAACCATATTGACCCATATGGACGTCCTACGTATAATGACTGACAAGAGCGAATTGTAATCCGTAGGGAAAGAAATGGCTCGCCGGGTTTTTTCCGCTGCGTCCGCGCTGCTGGGACTGTTCCTTCTGATATTCGCAATTTCATATGCATTAACGGTCAGCAAGGCCTACCTCGGCGTGACCGTGCTGGCGGAGGGCGACCCCGAATTCAGGCAGACCACGGATGTATCGTGCGGCCCGGCGGCGCTGCGCTACATCCTGGCGCACGAGTTCGGGGTCTCGGTTTCCGAGGAGGAAATCGCCCGGCTGGCGGGAACGGGCGAAACCGGAACGACGCTGGCAGGACTGCGGCAGGCTGCCGAAGCGCTCGGCTTTGCGGCGACATCCTGGCGGTGGCCGAAGCAGAACCTGGGCGAACTGCCCCTACCGGCCGTGGCGTACATGCACCGCACCCAGCACTACGTCGTCCTGACGGAGGTCCGGCCCGACTTTGTCGAAGTGTTCGACCCGGCGCAAGGCGCTTACGTTCAGTTCACCTGGCATTCCTTCGCCTACTTCTGGAGCGGCGTGGTCATGGTCCTCGACCGCCCGCAGGGTTCCTGAGCCCCACCAGGTTGTGAGCGCGCCACAACCTGTTGGGAAATAGAGGGCATTGGCCCAAAGGTCTGCGAAGGAGGGGTTGACTGTGTCGCTGAGTGTCTTGCACGAGCAGAGGGTGCCCCTGAGCTGGGCCGTGCTGGTGGCCTTGGTTGCGCTGCTGGTCGCCACCACCTTCCTGCCGGCCGCGTCCACCCCGACCACCAGCTATCAGCTGTCCTACGCTGAGGAGCAAGTCATCACGGGTGCCGGATCTGGATGGGGTTACTTCTGGATCGCGGTCGGCGTGGCTGCCGTGGCCGTCGGCGTGGCGATGGCTGCCGGGCCTGCCGCCGCCATCATCGCCGGAACGGCCAAGGCCGGTGCCGGGCTGAAGGTGCTGGAAGGCGCCGCGCTCATCGCCACTGGCCTGGGCAGCATCGCACAAGGGGCATCCCAGCTGGCCAAGAAGTGAAGCCCCTCGGGGAAGGAGGTGAGTCTGTATGGCGCTCTTGGTTGCGCACCGCCAGCCCATCGCATGGCCCGTGCTGATCGGGCTTCTGTTGATGCTGCTGGTGGCCGTGAGCGGCCAGGTGGCCGGCAAGGGGGTCGCGGTGCTCACCAGTGGGACCGCCGTCTCCACGGCCGTCGAGATCGATGCGGCTGAGGCCCTCCTGGTTGAGGGCAAGGGCTGGAAGACTGTCGCCACCGTCGCCGCGATCGGCGCCGTCGTGCTCGGCGGCATCGCCTTCTCCGTCGGCATGGGCGTGGCCGTGGCGGCCGCCGCGGGATCGCTCTCGGCCAAAGCAGGTTTGACAGGTGCCGCCGCCATGGTCGGTGGTGTGACGGGCATAGGACAGGGGCTGCAGGCCCTGGAAGAGTTGTATAAGAAGAAGTAGGTCGAACCGTACGGCTGGCATGGGCGGGCCAGGTGCATGCCACGCACTTGGCCCCCCTCTGGTCCCCCAGACTGTGGGAGCTCGGTGGTGATGGAATGCGCGCCGCAACAACACCTCCTTCCCCGTGGCTGCTCACGCTCCGGTACTGGTGGGAGCCCGGGGAGGTGTTCCGCGGATTGCGGACGAAACCCGCCTGGTTTCCGGCCTACCTGTTGACCGCCTCCCTGATGGCAGCCGGCACCCTGATCGCCTACAGCCATGTCACCGCGAGCACCCGCGAGGCCCTGTCGCAGGCCGGCGTGGCTGAAGGTTTCCTGCGCGTCATCATGACCTCGACTTCCATCGGTCTGGCGCTGACGCCGCTTGTCTCACCGCTGATCGCCGCGGTGCTCGTCTCCTATCTGCTGCTTCTCGTAGGCATCTTTATGGGTGCACCGGTGCGGTTCGGACAGCTCTTCAGCCTCGCCATGTGGAGCTTTGTGCCCTTCCAGGGGCTGCGCTTCCTCGTCCAGGGGATCGTCGCTCCCCTGGCCGGGGTGCCGGCCATCGACGCGGTGGATCTGAGTCTGGCCGTGCTGTTGCCCGCCACACTCCCGGCGGTGGCGCTGGCCGTCGCGAGCCAGATCGACCCCTTCTACCTCTGGTCGCTGGGGCTGCTCACCCTGGGCTACGCGACCATGTTCCGCCGCAGCAGGAAGGAAGCGCTGGCGGTGAGCTTCCTCCTGATGGGCGTGCGCACTGTTCTCACGGTCCTCATCCTCCGGGCTGACATCTGACGACAAAGGGGTGGTAAGACCCGTGGTCCGGCTGCTCTGGCTGGCATCGGCGCTGCTGACGATCGCCTCGGGAGTCATCTGGGTTGTGCACTTCCAGGAGATCATGCAGCACGGCAGCATCATCAAGCGAGCGGTGCTGCCGGTGCTGGTGGTGGCCTTCGCGGTGGTGCTGTTCTTCTGCAGGGGGCAGTTTTTCACCGGCAAGCACGAACCGATGGAACCGACCCCCATTCTGCTCCTGGGAATCAGCCTGGCGCTGGTGTCCGCAATGACGTTTGGGCTGAAGGGGCTGGGACAGTGACGACGTTGTCGCTCCGGCGCGTATCCAAGTCCTTCGGCCGAACCCGGGTGCTCCACGACCTGTCCCTGGACGTCGCCCCCGGCGAGGTGGTCGCGCTGCTGGGGCCCAACGGAGCCGGCAAGACGACCACCCTCCGCCTGATCGCCGGGCTCATCCGCCCCGATGAGGGCGAGATCCTCATCGGCGGAAAGTCGCTCCTCCGCAACCGGCAGCTGTGCCAGCGCTCGGTGGGGTACCTGCCGGATACCCCCTTCGTCTACCCGAACCTCACCGGCCGGGAGATGCTCCTGCTCGTGAGCGACCTGCGCCGGCTGCCCCGCTCCGAGAGCCTCCCCCGGATCGAGCAGCTGCTCGCCCAGTTTGACCTGACCGAGGACGCCGACCGGCTGACCGGCGAGTACTCGCTGGGCATGAAGCGGAAGCTGGGGCTCTGCATGGCGCTCCTGCACCGGCCCTCGCTGCTGCTGTTGGATGAACCGCTGAACGGCCTGGATCCGGGCCAGGCCCGGCTGTTCAAGGACGTGATCTTCCGCCTCCGCTCGCAGAACTGCGCGGTGCTCATGTCCACGCACCTGCTCCCCACGGCCCAGGAGATGTCCGACGCCGTCTGCATCCTCGACAAGGGCCGGCTCGTCGGCGGCAAGTGGTCGCCGGCGAAGCAGCCCGGCTCGCTGGAAGAGCAGTATTTCCGCGTGCTGCAGGGCACGCAGGCGGGCTGAGCCTGAGAAAGGAGGAGACGGGCTGCCTACCGTGGTGCCGGTCTTGAGGACAGTTCTCCGCATGGGGTTCAGGGAATCGTGGTACCGGCCGGGCCAGCCGCTGCTCACGCTCGCCCGGCTTGTGGCGTATGCGCTCGTGGGCGGGTACCTGCTGTTCGTCTCGGCGCTGCTTCCGCCGGCCGGGGCATGGCTCCCCCTCTACCGCGCGGCCGGCTGGATCCTGACCTTCACGGCGCTGGGCGTTTACGTGCGCAGGGTTCCCCCCCGCGAAGAGCTGGATTTCCTCGCGCTTCTGCCGGTAAGCCGCCTCACGCAGCTTGCCATGTGGCTCGCGGAGGGCCTGGTGCGGCACCTCGGGTTCGCGCTCGCGGTCCTCTGCCTGTTCGCAGGCCCGGCAATGGCCTTCCCCGCGTCGCTGGGCGCGCTGGCCGTCACCTATCCGCTGCTCTGGCTCCACACGCACCTGGCGGCGGTTGCGCTGAAGCTGATGCTGGACCACCTCGAGCGGGTCCGCTGGCTCTACCTGCTGGCTCTGCTCCCGCTGGCGGGTCTGGCGGTCGGGCTCGGCCGGGCGCTGGGGACGGGGACCGGCCTCCCGGACGCCCTTACGCGGCTCGCGCCCCTGGACCGCTGGGTCGGCATCTACTGGTACGCGGCCGCCGTCACGGCCGGCTCCTGGACGGAGGCGGTGCTCTCGCTCCTGGTCGGGCTGGCCGGGCTGGCGGGCCTCGCCGCCGTCGCCGTCGCCCTCCTGGCGACCCTGCCGGAGGCACCGGCCCCGGCCGGCGGTGCCCGGTGGCCTGCGATCCGCGGGCATGCGGACCCGGTCCGGGCCGCGGGCTCTCCCGCGGCTCGCACCGCCCCGCCGCCCCATCCGCTGGTCACCCTGCTGCGCCACGACCTGCGCCGGCTGCTGCGGCGGCCCCGGCACGCGGCCGTGACGTGGGTGGCGCCCCTCGGCGTGGTGGCCCTCGTCGCCCTGGCCGGCGGCGGCCTGCTGGAACTGGCGCGGGAGGGCGATGCGGTGGTCCGGGGGATTCTGACCGTGCTTCTCCCCACGCTGCTGGGGCTGACGGCCGGCCCCTCCGTGGCCTGGCTCTTCCTGCAGGAGGACCACGGCATCCTGGGGCTGCTCCGCTCCACCGCCGGGTCGCTCACCTACCTGCTCAGCAAGTGGCTCTACCTGTCTGCCCTCTCCGCCGGACCGGTGCTCGCCGGTTCCGGCCTGGTCGCCTGCCTGATCCGCGCCGACTGGCGGCTGACGGTGGCCATTGCCGCCGCATCGGTGGTTGTCGCCCCCGCGCTGACCCTGCTGCTGCACGTCCTGCGCACGGCGATGGGCGCCAATCCCCGGGAGCCGTCCACCTCGTCGTTCATTTGGTTTGGCCTCGGGGCCTACGTGTACGCCATCACCCTGCTGGCCTTCGTGCTCACCGGGCTGGAGGCGCTCATCCTCCCGGTGGCGATCCCCGCGTGGCTCCTGCTGGTCGGCCTCGGCATCGTGCTCGCGAGCCGCCTCCTGGAGCGGATGGACCTGGCGGAGTAGCGAGACCATATCTTGACTCTGGCCGAGTACTGCGGCACCATCTATGAAGGAGCATCCGCCCGCGTGATCAGGCTCTGCCCACAGGGGGGCCTGACACGGTCCGGGCGAACTTGCTTCGGAAGGCGCCAGGTCTCATCGCGCAGTGCAGAACAGGAGGGCGTACATGTACGAGTTTCAAGGCCGCGACTGGACCGAGCTGGCCAGAGCGTGGGGCATCTCGCTGGAACACGAGGATGATGAGCTCGCCGCCCGGGTCCGGCATTACATGCGCACGCATGTTTCGCCGACGGATGCCACCCCCGATCCCGCCATGGTCGCCGACCTCCGGCGCTTCGTGGCCGGGTTCTGCGAAAACACCAAGGACCGCCCCGACGCGCCGCTGTGGCAGGGCCTGCGGGACATCAAGCACGACCTGACCTTCGTGCAGTTCTGTGACGTGCTCCTGCGCCACATGTGGTGCTGAGGCCGAGGTGAAGGTCGCTGATCCGCCGGTGACGCGGTGACCGGCGCATCAGTGGCCTTCATCGCGCCCGGCCCCCGTGCGCGCAGTTCACCCCGGCTCCCTGCAGCGCCGGGCTCCAGCCCGCCCGCGCTCTGCTACAATGGGAGCCGGGGTGACCCGTCTATGGACACGCCTTTCCTCGTGCTCAACCTCGACGACACCCTGACCTGGCAGCCTGGGCTGCTGGCCGCCCCGCACCAGTGGATCGACCTCCGCCACGTGCCCGGGAAGAAGGCTTGTGCCACGGAGGAAGCCCTCTCGGCCATCGCGGCCGCCCTTCAGCCGCACCAGCACGTCCCGCTCTGCTATTGGGGCGCCGGCGAGTACCACTACGTGACGCTGCTCCGGCTCCGGGCCCTGCGCCGGCCGGTGACGCTCTTCCTGTTCGACCACCACCACGACGCGGCACCCCAGCCGTCCGACATGGTCACCTGCGGCAACTGGGTGCGCCATGCGCTGGCCCTGCCCTGGGTCCGGCGCGCGATCTGGGTGGGCGGACGGCACCCGGAGCTGCAGCTCTACCTCCCCCACCCCCGCATCCTGCGGGTCACCGAGCCCGGGCCGCCGGAGCCCTTCGCCGCATGGGCGCGGCAGGCCGTTCCCACCAGGGAGATTTACATCTCCATCGACAAGGATGTCCTGGCGCCCGAGGACGGCGCCACCACCTGGGGCGCCGGCGACCTGACGCTCGCGGAACTGCTGGACTGGCTGAAGGCGCTCGCCGCCCACCGGCGCATCGCCGGCGCCGACGTCTGCGGCGAATGGGCCCTCTCCCCCGCCCAGGTGTTCCCCGGGCCCCAGGACCGGCGGGCCATCGACCGCAACCAGCACGCCAACATCGCCATCCGCGAAGTCCTCCTGCCGGCCCTCGCCTCCCCCAGCCCTGCCGCGCCGAGCCGCGACGGCTGACGGATCACCGGGCGGCCAGGCCGGCGGCCGGATCCGGAGCAGGACCCACGTCCAGGGCGCGCACCAGCATCACCGCCGCCTCCGCGCGGGTGGCGCTGCGCCCGGCGCGGAAGGTATAGCGCCCGTCCGGTTCGGGGTAGCCGGCGATCAGCCCAGCCCGAATGGCCTCGGCCACGTGCCGGGGCCTCTGCCATTCTCCGGCGTCCACGAACCACCGGCCGCCGATCTCCGCCCCGCCGTCCGCCAGCACCAGCGGCGTGGCCAGGGCCCTCGCCTCGCGCCCCAGCGCCCGCACCAGCATCACCGCGATCTCCTCCCGCGGGATGGGCCGGTCGGGCTCGAAGCGGCCCTCCGCGTACTCCTCGGGCCGGACGAGCCCCGCGGCGACGGCGGCGCCCAGGTAGCCGTCCGCCACCACCCAGTGGCCCGATACGTCCCCGAAGCCCGCCGCGTCACCCGGCCTCCGCTTCAGGCCCAGGGCGGAGGCCAGCATCCGCACGAACGCGGCGCGGGTGAGCGGGGCGTCGGGCCGGAAGGTGCCGTCCCCGTATCCCGACACCACCCCGGCCTCTAGCAGCCGGGCGATCGCCTCCTCCGCCCAGTGGCCGTCCACATCGATCTGCCCTCCCACCGGCCGGGCCAGGTAGAGCGCACCGCCCACCTGCCGCAGCTCCGCCCCGGTCAGGGCCGCGACGAAGGCGGCATCCACGTAGGTCTGCCCCAGCCGCTCCTGCACCGGCAGGGCCAGGAGGAGCGGCTTCCCGGCCGCACTGGCGGCAACCCGCCCCAGGCTGTACTCGCCCGCCACGGCCACGGGGGCCGGCTGTCCAGCGTCCCCCGCGGCCGGATCCGGCCGCCGCCACCAGGTCCGGCCGGCCGCCGGGAACCGCTCGGCTTCCAGGCCCCAGGCGAGCAGCACTGACTCGGGCACCAGCACCGCCCCGGACGGATGGACCAGGGCCGGGGCCCCGGCCGGCTTGCCGCGCACCACCAGGGGCTGGCTGCGGAACGGCTGCGCCTGCGGCGGGCGGGCCCCCCCCCCGCCGGGGGGGGAGGCCCGCCCCCCCGCTCCCCGCCCCCCCCGCGGCCACACCCGCCAGGCCGCCCCGCCGCCCCGCCGGCCCCCCGGCAGCG
>QGVE01000101.1 GCA_003242675.1 Bacillota bacterium
CCAGGAGGTCCTCGTCGCGCCGGACGAAGCCGCCCAGCCGGGCCGCCTCGGCGGTCACCTGCTGCCAGATCACCTGCTTGCGCACGATCTGGTCCACCATCACCCAGCCGCTGCTGACCCTGACGAAGTAGTCGTCGGCGTCCTTCACCGGGATCGGCTCGGCCGGGCCCAGCACCCGGTGGCCGCGGGTGGTGCTGACCGTCTCGATGCCGTCGACGGCAAACGGCACCCGCCAGTCGCCCAGCAGGGCCAGGATCCACTTGATCGGCCGGGCGTAGCGGATCTCCCGGTCGGCCCAGCGCATCGCCTTGGGCCAGTGGATCGAGGTGACGAGGCCCGCCAGGAGCGGCGGCAGCACCTTCTCCACCGGTTCGCCCTGGATCTGCTTGCGGGCCCACAGGTACTCGCCGCCCTTCTCGTCGGCCCGGACCTCCAGGTCCTCCAGCGCGACCCCCTGGCCCTCGGCGAACTTGCGCGCGGCCACGGTGAAGTTGCCGTCGGCGTCGAAGGCGACCTTCTTGGGCGGCCCCTTGACCTCCACCACCACGTCCCGCTGCCGGAGCGCGAGGTTGCGCACGTAGAGGACCAGCCGGCGCGGGGTGCCGAAGACGTCCACGGTCTCGTAGTCCAGCCGGGCCTCCGCCAGCGCCTTCGCGGCGTTCTCCTTCAGCTGCTCCAGGGCCGGCGAGCAGAACCGGGCCGGGATCTCCTCGGTGCCGATCTCCAGGACGAGGTTGCGGGTATCCGCCATGGCTAGTTCCCTCCTTCCGCGGTGCGGGTCTGGCCGGGGGCGGCGGGGCCGCGGGCGCCGAAGCGCTCCGCCCAGGTCGGCCGCTCCGCCACGGGCTTCAGCAGCGGGTAGCCCAGCTTCTCCCGCATCTCGAGGTAGGCCTTGGCGGCCGCCCGGGACAGGTTGCGCACCCGGAGGATGTACCCCTGCCGCTCGCTGACGGCGATGGCGCCGCGCGCGTCCAGCAGGTTGAACGTGTGCGAGCACTTGAGGATGTAGTCGTAGGCCGGGTAGACCAGCGGCGGGTCCAGCGAGAGCAGCCGCTTGGCCTCCGCCTCGTACAAGTTGTAGAGCTGGAACAGCATCTGGGGGTCGGACTGCTCGAAGTTGTAGACCGAGTGCTCCCATTCGAAGCGCTCGAAGACGTCGCCGTACCGCAGGTGCTCGTTGTACATGATGTCCCAGACGTTGTCCACGCCCTGGATGTAGGAGGCCAGCCGCTCCAGGCCCAGGGTGATCTCCACGGACACGGGCTTGCACTCAAAGCCGCCCACCTGCTGGAAGTAGGTGAACTGGGTGATCTCCATGCCGTCGCACCAGACCTCCCAGCCCAGGCCCCAGGCCCCCTGGCTCGGCGCCTCCCAGTTGTCCTCGACGAAGCGGATGTCGTGCTTCCTGGGGTCGATGCCGATGCGCTCCAGCATCTCCAGGTAGATCTCCTGGATGTTCTCCGGCGAGGGCTTCATGATCACCTGGTACTGGAAGTAGTGCTGCATGCGGTTGGGGTTCTGGGCGTAGCGGCCGTCGGCCGGGCGGCGGCACGGCTCGATGTAGGCCACGTTCCAGGGCTCCGGCCCCAAGGCGCGGAAGAAGGTCTCCGGGTTGAAGGTGCCGGCCCCCTTCTCCACGTCGTACGGATGCCGGATGATGCATCCCTGCTCGGCCCAGAACTTGTCCAGGGTCAGCACGAGATCCTGAAAGTACATCTCCGATCCTCCTCCATCGGCGGGGATCCGATGCGAAAAGGCTCTCGCCCCGAGCCACTCCTCACGCGTGGCCAGGGACGAGAGCCTTTGCGTGCTCCCGCGGTTCCACCCTGATTGGCGCCCCCGGAGGGGCACCCACCTCTTCCCTATCCAATTCTCGCTCCCGGGCGCCGTTCCCCGTGCCTGCCCACCCTGCTCGCACCCGGTGCAGGGCTCTCTGGAAGAGCCGGCTTGCGGGTACTCCTCCCGTTCCTCGCTAGCATGGATGCTAGCAAGTCCGACAGTGCGTGTCAAGGGGAGCCCGGGATCGGCGGCCGGCCCCCCGCAGACCGGTCCGGGCAGGGGCACGGCCGGCTGTTGCCGGTCCGCGCGAATATGACTACAAGGAGGACATTAGTTTACCATAAAGAACAATATAGAACCAATCAGTCAAGGACAATTATCTTTTCGCAATGCTGCATGGCTATGAATTCGAACTAAATACATCATACATCGTGGCGTACCCCTCTTGCCTTTTTGGGGGTATTTTTTCTCGCCCCGCACCGGGTCGCTTCTGCCTTGCGTTCATCCCCCACACCCCGCCCCAGGAGGTCCTCATATGCACTACATGTCGAGAAAGGGCATGGCGATTCTACTTACAGTGCTTGGGCTCGCAGCATTCTCCGCTGTCGCACCTCCGCCCACAGGCGCCGCTCCCGCGCCATCGGCGCACGCCGCAACCCCAGCCCCGGCATCCGGCCGGGCGGTCGGCGGCCCCGCGACCGCGCCGCCGCAGCGGGTACCCGTCCTGCTTTACCACCACCTCGACCCCGGCGCGGACGGGACCAATGGGGCCATCATCACCCCGGCCGCCTTCGAGGCACAGATGGCCTGGCTGGCCGAACACGGCTACACCGCCATCGACACCCGCGACCTGGCGGCCTGGCTGCTGGCGGGCGGCTCGCTCCCGGCCAGGCCGGTGCTGATCACCTTTGACGACGGCTACCGGTCCGTCTACCAGTACGCCTATCCGGTCCTGCGGAAGTACGGCCTCAAGATGACGCTCTTCCTGACGGGCAGCAAGGTCGGGACCCGCCCCGGCCTCTATGACTACATCACCTGGGACGAGATCCGCGAGATGCGCGAGGCCGGGTACCTCGATCTCCAGTCCCACACGTTCAACGCGCATTACTTCGTAAGCGGACAGGCGGTGCTCACGGCGTGGGACCGGGAGCAGATTCGCGCGGACTCCGCACAGCTTGCGCGCGCGTTTCAGGAGCACGGCATCGCCCCGCCGAAGGCCTACGCTTACCCCTATGGGGCCTACGATGCGGAGGTGATCGAGGCGATCGCCGCGGATGGCTTCCAACTCGGCTTCACCGTCGCCCGGGGGCTGGTCGAGCGGGGCAGCGCCCCGCTCATGCTGCCGCGCCTCACGGTCTACCCCTGGACCCCGTTCTGCGCCTTCCAGGCGATGGTCACCGGCGCGGACCCGGCGGTGACCTGCTCCCCGCCCCCCTCCGGCGCCCTACGGCCGTGACCCCCGCACCTCTTGGAGGAATTCACCATTCAGCGATGAAGGTATAGCCTATTGCAAGACTTTTGGTGATCGGAGGGTCAACGTTGCGTCGCGTCATCGCCATCCTTCTTGCTACTGTCCTCGCCGTGGCCACTGCGCCCCGGGCACAGGCCAGCAACTACTGGGAATACCTCAACCCGGGAAATGCTGCCGAAGCGGCGGGCGACCTGCGCACGGCGGTCGAGTACTGGAAGAAGGCGATCCCGCTGATCGAGCAAAGCGCCGCATCCAACCCGGACATCAAGAAACAAGTCAGCGAGTTCAACATGTGCGGGGTCTACGCCCAGAAGGTGGCCCGCGCGCTCGACCAGTTCGGCGACTACGACGGGGCCATCGCCTACTTCCAGAAGGAGATCGATTGCTGGGAGAAGGCCGACCAGCTCGCCGGCACCAACGAACGGGAGGACTGGATGCGGTGGGACCGGCTGCGGATGGAGCAGATCGTCCCGCGGCTGGAAGTCTTCGTCTCCCGGCCCACGGCGGGCGTCGAGCCCAGGAACCTCGGCAAGTTTGAGCCCGCCTTCGGTGCGCTGATCGGCGGCACCGTCGACCACGACCCCGCCGTCTACGACGACCTGGACCGGGTTGCAGCCACGTACGGCAAGCCCTACGGGATGGTCATGATCTACAACACGGTGGGCGAGTACGACTTTATCAACGCCTCCACCAAGGTCCTGGAGGCCGGCCTGCCGCTGCAGATCGCCTGGCAGCCCACCAGGGGGCTCCACTCGGTAACCGAGCCCGTGGTGCGGGCCTACGCCAAGAAGTTGGCCGAATACGGCAAGCCGGTCTTCCTGCGTTTCGCCAACGAGATGAACGGCAGCTGGGTCCCCTGGTACGGCGACCCGGAGCTCTACAAGCAGAAGTTCCGGCTGGTGGCCCGCATCATGCGTGAGGAAGCGCCCAACGTGGCGATGGTCTGGGCTCCCAACTACGTGGGCGCCGACTACATGGACTACTACCCGGGCGACGAGTGGGTCGACTGGGTGGGCGTCAGCGCCTATCACGATGCGTATTTCCTGGCCGACATGCGCCAGAGCGACATGATGAACGGCCTGTACTATCAGGGCCAGAAGGCCAACCCGCTGGACAAGTTCAAGGAGATCTACGCCCTCTTTGCGGATCGGAAGCCCATCATGATCGCGGAGACGGGTTACAACTACTCGAACAACACCCCCGAAGCGCGCAAGCAGGGCCTGCCGATCTACGACTCTTCCGAGTGGGCCGCCCAGACGGCGCGGTACGTCTATGCGTACCTGCCCATGGTCTATCCGCGCATCAAGATGGTCGGCCACTTCAACAATCCGCGGACCGGTGACAGGGCGGCCTACACCATATCGCAGAACCCCACCCTGCTGAAGGCCGTCCGCGAGGCCATCGCCGACGACTGGTACCTCTCCAGCCTGGACGACACCCCCGAGACGTACTGGCTCCCCATCGAGCAGGCGACGCTGCACGGCAAGACCCGGCTGGCCAGCTACGTGTGGCTGGGCGACCGGGGGCTCGGCCGGGTGGAGTACCTCCTGGACGGCCGCGTGGTGGCTACCCGTAACGCGATCCCGTATGTTGCGGACCTCGACCTGTCCGGCCTGAGCGGCCAGCATGTGCTCACCGTGAGGGCCTACGACAAGTCCGGCAGGCTGGCCGCCGAGCGCAGCTACGCGTTCGACGCCTCCGCGGTGAAGGTGAAGCTGAACGGCCGGGTGCTGGACTTCGCCAAGCAGCCGGTGAACGAAAAGGGCACCGTCCTCGTGCCCTTCCGGTCCATCGCGGAGGCGCTCGGCGCCGAGGTGCAGTGGAATCCGCAGAGCCGCACCGTCATCGCCCGGAAGGGCGGCACCGAGCTCAGGCTCACGCTCGACGACCCCGTGCCGGTTCTGAACGGCAGGCGGCTGGAGCCCCTCCCCGTGCCCGCCCGGACTGTGGACGGACACACCATGGTCCCCGCCCGGGTGTTCGCCGAGGCCTTCGGCATGAAGGTCCAGTGGGACGGCTTGACGCAGACCGTGGTCATCGAGTCGGTCCAGCCGGAGCAGGCACCCGAGTCGGAAGCGAACCCGCCGGCGGCGCAGCCTGAACCGGCCGGCAACGACTGAACAGCGGGAGAAGCCGAACCGACGGAAGGAGCGGCCGGAACCCCCACCCGGGGGTTCCGGCCGCTCGTCCTGGCCCCCCTCAGCCCTGCCGCAGGCCCCGCAGGCGAAAGCCTTCAGCCAGCAGGTGAAACGCGGCCGCCGACAGGCCCAGGGCCAGGCCGGGGAAGAAGGCGATCCACGGCGCCCCGAGCATGTTCAGGCGGTTGGCGCCGAGCATCAGCCCCCACTCGGGCAGGTACTCGATGTAGCGCACCCAGCCGTCGCCCCGCACGGCCACCGTGCCGCCGACGTAGATGCCGAAGACCGCCAGCTGCCCCATGAGCAGGAGCACCCACGCCATCTCCGAGGAGAACATCACCGCCAGGTCGGCCCGCATGAGCGGGAGCACGTGGCGCATCAGGATGCGCCGGGGCGTGGCCCCCAGCGCCCGGGCTGCCTCCACGTGGGGCATGACCAGGACCTCCTCTGTCCGCCTCCGCACCTGCTCCGCCATGCGCGGGGCGCCGGAGAGGACCAGCATGGCCAGGTAGGTCAGGAGCCAACCTGTCTCCCCCGGCACGAGCCAGCGCAGCCCGCCCAGGGTCATGGCCACCAGGGCCAGGGCGGGGATCGAGCCGAACCCCGCGGCCAGGGCCTGCACCAGCCGCCCGGCCCTCCCGCCAACCCATCCGGCCCACAGGCCGGCCGGCAGGGCCACCAGCGTGCGCAGGAGGAGCACCGACGCCGCCAGCCCCAGGCTGTAGCGGGCGCCGTAGATCACGCGCGAGAGCACGTCGCGGCCCACCATGTCGGACCCCAGGACGTAGCCGAACTCCCCGGGGGCGAAGGGGGCCAGGCGGAGCTTCTTCCCCTCCATCTGCACGTAGACCCCCACCTGCGGGTCCGGGAGGGAGACCACCTCCGGCAGGACCAGCAAGACCACCAGGCCAAGGACCAGGGTCAGCCCCGCGAGGAGCGGCATGTTCAGGCGCCTCACGCGCTGCTCCCTCCCTTGAGGAGGGGGTTCGCCAGGGCCCGCAGGGTGACGGCCAGGCCATCCATGACGACGAACCACGCGCAGAAGATCAGCCCGATGGAGGCCACCACGAACGGCTGGCTGTAGTTGAGCCCGCGCATGAGGCCGGAGCCGATGCCGTAGTGGTTGGTCAGCACCTCGACCACCAGCTGGCCCGAGAGGGTGACGTTGAGCATCGCCGGCATGCCATCCAGGGCCCGCGGCAGCGCGTTGCGCATGGCGTGCTTCAGCACCACCAAGACCTCCGGCACCCCCTTGGCCCGGGCCGTGCGGATGTAGTCCTCGCGCATCGCCTCGTCAAGGGCGGTGGAGACCAGCCGGGCCGTGTACGCCATGGGGATGATCGACAGGGCCAGGAGCGGCAGGAGCCACCCCCGCTCGCCCCCCTGTACCCCCAGGACGGACCAGAGGCGCACGCCGAAGGTGCGGTAGGACCAGACGGTGAGCCTCTGCCCCAGCAGGATTAAGAGGAAGTCCGGGATCGAGACGCCCAGGACGGCGAGGCCCAGTGCGAAGACGCGGGCGGCGCGGCTTCCGAGCACCAGCACGCCCAGGAGCAGCCCCAGGAGGATGCCCACGGGCAGGGCGACGATGAACAGCTCGAACGAGAGCCACCAGGTCTCCCGGAGCAGCGTGAGGAGCGGCAGGGGCTTCTGCATCGTGCCGTACCAGTTCTCCACGACCAGGGTGCCCTGAAACAGCCCGACCAGGTAGTTCCGCACCCCCTCCCAGTACTTCGCCAGGGACCAGCTGTAGGCATACCGGGCGGCGGCATCGGGCACCGGTTCGACGCGGAACTTCTCGAATGTATTGGTCCGCACCTCCGCAAGGGTGCCCGGCGGGGCCGCCTCACCGGTCACCTCCACGCCCTCCGGCAGCATGGCCACCAACACCACGACCACGGCGGAGAGGGCCAGGAGCCCGATCCGCATCGCCCAGTTGCGCAGCACTGTGGACCAGACGCCCATGAATTTGCTTTCACCCGCTTTTCCCGACACACATCTCCGCTGAAACGGGGTCCGAACCAACTACCGGAACCGCAGATCCCGCTGGCGCAGCCCTTCCGCCAGCAGGTGGAAGCCGGCGGCGGTGAGGCCGAGCGCCAGCCCCGGACAGAGGGCGAGCCAGGGGTACTGGCGCAGGTAGAGCCAAGCGGTCCCCAGCATCTGCCCCCATTCGGGCAGGTACTCGGCCACGGCGATGTTGCCGCTGATCGTCTCGACTACCACGAACCCTCCCGGATACACGCCGAACAGCGCCAGCTGCGCCATGATCATGAGCACCCACGCGATCTCCGACGGCACCATGACCAGCAGGTCCCCGCGCAGGAGCGGCAGCACGTGGCGCACGAGGATGCGGAACGGACGGGCGCCCAGCGCCCGGGCGGCCTCCACGTGCGGCATCAGGGCGACCTCCTCGGTCCGCCGGCGCACCTGCTCGGCGATGCGCGGCGCGCCCGTGAGCCCAAGCATGAGGACGTATGCGACCATCCAGGCGTTGGCCCCGAGCAACAGCGGCCGCACGCCCCGCATGGCCATGAGCGCTAGGATCAGGGCGGGCAGCGCGCCGAAGCCGGAAGCGGCCACCTGCAGGATCCGGGCCGGCAGGCCCCGGCGCCCACCGGCCCAGAGGCCGGCGGGCAGGGCCACGGCGAACCGGACCAGGTTGATCGCCAGGGCGAGGCCCAGGGTCGTCCGCGCGCCGTACACCAGCCGGGAGAGGTAGTCCCGCCCCAGGAAGTCAGAGCCCAGCACGTAGCCCAGCTGGCCCGGCCGGTACGGCGGGGCCACAAGGCGCGCCCCCTCCCGCTGAAGCAGCACGCCCTGCTGGGGATGGGGCAGGTCGGCGACGAAGGGCAGGAGCAGGACGACCCCGAGGCCGCCGAGTACCAGGGCAGCAAGTCCGAGGGAAACGGGGAAGCGCCGCCGCATTCACGACCCCTCCCTCAGCCGCGGGTTGGCCAGGATGCGGAGCGTGTTGGCCACCCCGTCCAGCACGCCGAACCAGAGGCAGAAGACCAGGCCGACGGTGGCCAGGAGGGGCAGCGAGTCGTTCGCCAGCAGGGCGGCCCCGAGGCCGTTCACGTTGCACAGTACCTCGACTACGACCAGGCTGGAGAGCGTCAGGCTCAGCAGGGTGGGAAGGCCGGCCAGTACCTGGCCCAAGGCGACCGCCAGCCCGTGCTTCAGGACCACACGGACCTCCGGCAGTCCTTTGGCCCGCGCCGTGCGGATGTAGTCCGCCCGCATCACCTCGTCCAGTCCGGCAGCCACGAGCCGGGCGGTGTAGGCCATGGGCCCTAGGCTCAGGGCGACCAGGGGCAGGAGCCACCCCCGTTCGCCTCCGCCCGGTCCCAACACCGAATACAGCCGCACCCCGAAGTGCCGGTGGGTGAAGATGGTGAGCATCTGCAGCAGCATCACCACCACGAAGTCCGGCAGGGCCATGCCGGCCACCGAGAGGCCGAAGGCGGTCCCCCGGGCGGCGCCGCGCCGCAGGCTCAGGAGCCCCAGGCCGAACCCGGTCGCCATTCCGAGCACCAAGGCCTGTGAGAGCAACCGCAGCGAGACCAGGGAGTCCTCCAGGACCCGCGGCAAGACCGGGTACGCGACCGGCACCTCCCGCCCGTTCAGCCACTCCAGCGTGTAGCCCATCACCTGCCCGGCTGCCAGGTCCCGCAGGTATGTGCGGACCGCGAGGGCATACGCGGCGAACGACCACCGGGCCCGCACCTTGCTTTCACTGCCGGGGTCCCACGCGAGGACGAACGGCTGCATCGGTTCGGTGCGCACGCCCCAGACCACCCCCGCCGGCCGACCGTCGCCCTCGATCTGGACGATGCCGGCGGGAAGCCAGGCCAAGGCAACGACGAGGAAACCGGCGGCCAGCATCATGCCGACGCGGCTGAACCAGAGTCGGAGAACGCTACGCATGCTAACCACCTTGTGTCTCGGACTACCAGTTTCCCGAAAATAGGACGCGCATCTGATTGGTTTCGTTCGATAAAATACAATCACTGGAATTCACATGCATTGACTTGATGCACAGACGAAGGGCCCCGGCCGCTCCTGCAGCCGGACCCCCTGTTTTCTCACCCCTTGCTGGACCGCAGCGCGTCCAAGAACTCTTTCGACTTCAGCCGCCGCTCCGTCCGTGCCAGGATGTACGCCGAGAGCGCCCGGTCGATCTCGGCCGCCAGTTCCCCCGAAAGACGGACCATATGTGCACGACGGATGTCGCCGTCCAGGAGCCGCTTCATGCTCTCCAGGGCCCCGAGCGACAGCCGCATGGCCCCCTCGCCCTCGTCCGGGCACTGCGGGCACAGCACGCCGCCCAGGACCGGGGCGAAGCGCACGCCACCGCCCTGCTGCACCGCCTCCGACCCGCAGCCGACGCACGCCGCCAGGCTCGGGCGGAAGCCGAGCATCGAGAGGAGCTTCAACTCATACGCCCTGAGCAGCGGTTCCGGGTCGCGGTCGGGCTCGCTCCACAGGTGCAGGCTGGTGAGGAGGAGCAGGAACGGCGCCTCCTGCCGCTGGCGCTCCGGCAGCAGGGCGTCCGCCAACTCGCAGGCGTATGTGGCGTAGGCCATGCGCACCAGGTCCTCCCGGAGCTGCCGGAAGGACTCGACGATCTCCGCCTGACTCAGGGTGTCGAGGCTGCGGCCGGAGAAGAGCTGCGCCCGCACGTGGGAGAAGAGCTGCGTCGCGGCGGCGAGCCGGTTCCGGGGGCGCCGGGCCCCCCGGGCCACCGCCTCCACCTTCCCCTCCTCCCGGGTCAGGAGGACCACGATCTTGTCCGCTTCCTGGAAATTGCGCACCCGAATGACGATGCCGTCGACGTTGTAGAGTGCCACGTCGCCACCTCCGCCGTCTGCCCTCCATCATAGCACAGGGCACGTGAGGGGGGCCCCTTCCCCACCCGGGCAGAGGGGAAAAACTAGAACGAAACCCCCTGTCCA
>QGVE01000222.1 GCA_003242675.1 Bacillota bacterium
CCCGCGCGCGCCGCGGCTCCGGCCGCGGGCGCGGCGGTGGCCGCGACGCCGCCCCCCGCGCCGGTTCCCGCGGGCGCGCCGGCCGGACAGCCCGCCGGGGCGCCCACGACTCCCGCCGCTGCGCCCACCGTGCGGATCGCGCCAGGGGATCGCGTGATCCCCGTCGACCCGGTGCGCCGGCGGATCGCCGCCAAGATGGTCCAGTCGAAGCACGAGATCCCGCACGCCTGGACGATGATGCAGGTCGACGTCACGGGCCTCGTCAAGCTGCGGGAGCAGGCGGGGCCGGAGTTCCAGGCGCGGACCGGCCGGCCCCTCTCGTACATGCCGTTCTTCATCAAGGCGGTGGTGGAGTCGCTGCGGGAGTACCCGATCCTCAACGCCCAGTGGAACGGCGACGAGATCGTCATCAAGCAGGAGATCAACATCTCCATCGCCGTGGCGACGGAGGACGCCCTGGCGGTGCCGGTCATCAAGCACGCCGACCGGCTCTCCATCGCCGGCCTGAACGAGGCGGTGGCCGACCTCGCCGAGCGGGCGCGGGCCGGCAGGCTCACGCTGGACGACGTGACCGGCGGCACCTTCACGGTGAACAACACCGGCGCCTTCGGCTCGTTCCTCTCGGCGCCGATCATCAACTACCCGCAGGCGGCGATCCTCTCGTTCGAGAAGATCACGAAGATGCCCGTGGTGCTGGAGAACGACGCCATCGCCATCCGGTCGATGATGAACATCTGCCTCTCCATGGACCACCGCATCCTGGACGGCCTGGTCTGCGGCCGCTTCCTGCAGGCGGTGAAGCGGCGGCTGGAGTCCTACGCGCCGGGCACGGTCAGCCTGTACTAGAGAGCCGGCGCGCGGAAAGGGGACCCGGGGTGTTCTCCGGGTCCCTTTTCGCGCGTAAGCCGGCCGCCAGGGCTTCGTCAGCCGGTTTGGGTGCCCACGGGGCCGAATCTTGGAGGACGTGCACCGGAGGGCGGCGGGGTCCGGGCCCGGACCGAACAGCGACGGGGTTGTGTCTGCGGTTTGCAATGTATGGTAAACTAGGCCTAGTGAACCGAAATTTTTGGTGTTCTCTACATGCCCTGTGGCTTCGGCCGAGGAGGCTTTAACCCCATGCGACAACGATTTGCGCTGGGGCTGGCGCTCGCCGCGGTGCTGCTGCTGAGTGTCGGATGCGGCGACGCCCGTCCCGCCGCCACTCCCGACACCGCTCCCGCAGACGAGCCGGCAGGGGCCAGCGGCGAGGCTTTGGGGCAGTGCTCCCCCCTCTACGTGGTGGGGGACTCCGCGGAGGCGACGCGCGCCTTTGAGCTGGAGGCGGAGGCGATCTGCCGGCAGTTTGGCGTGCGGCCGGTCCAGCGCCACCACCACGAGCGGTGGGACGGCAAGGGCTACCCGGGCGGGCTCGTGGGGGAACAGACGCCGTACATGAGCCGCATCCTCGCGGTGGCCGACGCCGTGGAGGCCATGTGCGCCCCGCGGCGGTACCGGCCGCCCATGAGCGCGGCGGAGGTGCTGGCCGAGGTGCGCCGCTCCTGCGGCACGCAGTTCGACCCGGACATCGTGGAGCGGGCCTGGCCGGTGATCGAGGAGACGGTGCGAAGCTGGTGCGGGGAACGAGACCAGATGCCGGAGGCCGCCGGCTCCTGCCACCCGAAGAGGAGTTACGCATAGGAAATCCAAATATATAGTAAACTGGAACGGCTCCTCCTGCGGGAGGAGGTCCGTCTCTTCTGGCAAAGGGTGGTGGCGCGGCTTGTGGCTCGCAGCGGCCCTGGTCACTGCGCTCTGTTTTGGGACGAATTTCACGATCTATAAGTGGGGCGCCGCGCATGGGGTCCCCTCTACGGCGCTCCAGTTTTTCTTTCACCTCACGGCCTTCTTCCTGGTGCTGGGCGCCGGCCTCCTCACCGGGTCGCTGCAAGGGCCTTCCCTCGCCACGCTGATCGGCCTCTTCATGGGCTGCTTCAACGTGACGGGGAACCTCCTGACGACCCAGGCGTTTGCCCGCGGCCCCGCCAGCCTGGTCTCGCCGCTGGTGGCGGGCAACAGCATGATCCCCGTCCTGGCGTCGGCCCTGCTCTTCCGGGAGTCGGTGACCCCGGTCCAGTGGGCGGGGATCCTGCTCATCCTCAGCGCCGTGGTGCTGGTGCAGTACCGGCCGGAGGGCGGGCGGGCGAGCGGCGGCGCCGGGTGGCTGGGATTCGTCATCGCCGCCATGCTCTGTTACGGCTCCGTCGGCATCCTGATGAAGACGGCGACCCACCTGGGCTGCCGGATGCCGGACGTGCTGGTGGCCCTCTACGCCGGCGGGACCCTGACCGCGGCGCCGCTCCTGCGCCGGGAGTGGGTGCGCCCCCTGGCGGTGAAGGCCGGTGCCGTCGCCGGCCTGCTCAGCTCCCTCGGCTACGCCTGCTACTTCTACGCCGTCAATACCGGCATCGCCAGCATCGTCTTCCCGGTGGTCAGCCTGCACTGCCTGGTGACCATGGCCGGCGGGTTCCTGCTCTTCGCCGAGCGGCTCCGGCGGCACCAGCTGGTCGGCCTCGCCGGCGCGCTGGTGGGGCTGGTGCTGACGCGGCTGTGA
>QGVE01000223.1 GCA_003242675.1 Bacillota bacterium
CATTGGCACGGTTGGGCTGTCGGTTTTGTCCGGGCCACCCCTTTCGACCTGGACGCCGATCCGGCTGACGCAGTGCTTGATCTCTGGCGCAGTGTATTCCTTCCAAGGACCTGTGTATTGCAGTGTATTGCACACGAACGCGGAACCAGCACCGCCCGGGGCTTTGCGGGCCCGACCGTCTGTTGGCACAGAACGTGCTGATACAAGAACGGTTGGGCTGGTGGCCGGGTGGGGAGGCGTTGGAACTGTGGTGGCCCGTCGGTCGTGTCGGCAAAGGGGGGGATCCTGTCGCTGGTTCAGCCCCGGCATGAGGGCGGCCATGAGCCTGGGCGCGCTCCACGGCCGCGTTGGTCCGTTGATTCGTCTCATCGTACGGAGATGACAGGAGATGACATTGGATGAAGCCGATCTATACCGTCATTTTCGCATTTGCACTCCCGCTGGTGGCCGGGTATGGGATCCGGCAGGCGCTGGATGCTGCCGGGCGGTCGGCGGAACCGCTCCTGACCCTCTCCCGCTACCAGAAGCTGGCGGCGAATCTGGTGTTTGCGCCGCTGATGACCGCCCTTTCCCTCTGGTCCCTCAACCTGGGCCAGGTTCAGATCATCGCACTGCCCATCATCGGAGCGGTCTACTACGTACTGGCGCTCGCGCTTTCCTGGCTGTACGCCCGGTCTAAGCACATGAACGGGCAGCAGAGCGCAGCGTTTACCTTTTCCGGCATGTGCAGCAACACCGGGCTTCTGGGCGGACTGTTCTGCTACCTGTTTTTCGGCGAGGCCGGTTATGCGCTGAACAACTTCCTGCGGCTGGCAGAATCGCCCCTGATCTTCCTCGTAGGGTTCCCGGTGGCGTCGGCGCTGGGGAAGGCCGACCGCGTGACCCTGCGCGACGCCGCCCGGCAGGTGGCCCGGGACCCTTCCGTGATGTTGCCGGTTCTCAGCATCTTTGCCGGCATCCTCCTGAACCTCTCCGGGGTTGTCCGACCGGCCGCCCTGGGCACCTTGAACGCCATCCTGATCCCCCTGTCCACCGCCAACTTCGCATTTGCCATCGGCCCGACGCTGCGCCTCGGCTCCTTCGCCGAACATCTCCGGCCGTGCGGGGCCATGGTGATCCTGAAGTTCGCCCTGCTCCCGGCCACCGCCGCGGCCCTCGGGTGGATGGCGGGGCTCCACACCGTGGACGGCGGCCTGCCCCTGAAGGTGGCCGTGCTCACGACCTGCATGCCTGTCGGCTTCCTGGCCCCCGCGGTGGCCACCACCTTCAACCTGGACGAGGGTCTGGCCAACGCCGTCTGGTTCACCACGACCATGCTGGTGTTCCCCCTCGTGCTCCTGCTGAAGCCGATCCTCGGCTGAGTCTCCGCACCGCCCCTCCGCAGGTCCGGCCGGCGCCCCGAGCCGCCGGGTCCGGGCGGCCCCAATCAGAAAGAAGGCCAGCGTGGGTGTGCACGCCCACCTGGCCTTCCTGCGTTGCATCCCCCGGGGCCCGCTCAGGCCACGGCCCGCCCCTGTTTCAACCGGCGCCCGCTGCCCGGGTCCTCACAGCTTCTCCATCGTGACCTTTTCACCCTCGCAGGTGATCCGGGTCGGGCGGCCCTCCACCTGGGTCTCCAGGTGCACCGGGCGGCCCCAGAGCTGGTACAGGTACTGCATCGTCTTCTCCGCATAGGGCAGGTCCAGGTCCCGCCCGTCGTGCTGGTGCCGCAGGAGCAGCTCCTTCCTTCCTCGGTAGTCACCGTCCTCCACCACAATGTACGGGTTGCCGAAGTTGGTCATCGAGTCGCAGAGCGCGTCCCGCACCCGCTCCCACTGCTTGTCGGTGATCTTCCAGGCGTCGTCCTTCAGTTCGTAGACAAACAGGTCGAGCTCCTCGCACAGCTCCTCCGTGAGGTAGCCGCGCAGGAAGGAGACGTCGTTCTCCATCTCCCGCACCTCGAAGATCTTCTCCCGTCCGAACCGCTTCTCGATGTCCTCGAAAATCTTCAGCCCGAGATAGTAGGGGTTGATCCGCATGTGACCCGGCGTGCAGACGGCCGCGTGCAGCCGGCCGAACTCCACGAACTCCTCGTCGGTGAGGTCGAGCTCCCGCATGATGCGCATGTGCCAGAACGAGGCCCAGCCCTCGTTCATGATCTTCGTCATCCGCTGGGGCACGAAGTAGAGCGACTCCTCGCGGACGATGGCGATGATGTCCCGCTGCCAGTCCTCCAGGTGGTCCGCGTGCTCCAGCAGGAAGAGCAGAAGGTCCTTCTCGGGGGCCGCGGGCACCTTCCGCCGCGCCGGCTTCCGCACCTTTTCCCGGGCCTTGCGCTCTACCGCCTCTTCCCGGGGAAAGAGGTCGTCGTACGGGCCCTCCCCTGGCGCCGGCGCCGCCTCCCGCTCGGGCTCCGGCGGCTCCCGGCGCGGGAAGGGATCGATGTGGTCGGCAATGGAGAGTACGGCGTCCAGGAACCGCTCCACCTCCAGGTCCCCTTCTTCGATGCCGTACTGGCGGATGCGCTGGGCGTTCTGGCTCACCGTCTCCAGCATCTGCCGGTTGGTGGGCGCAAACCAGATGTTGTTCTTGAAGAAGTCGGTGTG
>QGVE01000102.1 GCA_003242675.1 Bacillota bacterium
GACGGCGGCCGCACCTGGCAACCCGTTGCCCTGCCGCAGCCGCGGGAGGCAGACTGACCGCGGGACTCCACCACCGTCCGGCTGGCGGAGGAGCAGATCGCGATTCACCTGCGCCCTCCTCCGGCGCCGCGGCGAAGATCACCGGACGGATGCTCCACCCGCCCTGCCGTTGACAGTTGCGAATAAAACACCAGTGACAACGGGCCGACGAGTGTTTATACTGGTACCAAACCCATATGGGCGTCACCACTTCGTAAGGGAGAGGGATGCACCATGAATATGTCGGTCCGTAAGCTGACGGTGGCCGGCTTGCTCGGCGCCGTCTCCGCCGTGCTGGGCTTGGTTCCGGGGCTCGGGTTCATTCCGTTCCCCACCGGTCAGGCGGTCACGATCATGCAGATCCCGGTCGTGCTCGCCGCCGTCGCCGAAGGTCCCGCAGTCGGCCTGTTCGTCGGGCTGATCTTCGGCCTGACCTCGTTCCTGCGGGCGACCAACCCGGCCTTTGCCGATCCGCTGGTGGCAATCCTGCCCCGGCTGTTCATCGGCGTGTTCTCGGCCTACGCCTTCAGTGCCCTCCGCCGCCGCAACCTGACGCTCGCCCTGGGCGCGGCCGGCGTCGTGGGCACCCTCACCAACACCGGCCTGGTGCTGGGAATGATCCTGCTCCGGGGCTACTGGCCGCTCGAGCTGGTCTGGACCGTGGCCGTCACCCACGCGCCGCTGGAACTGCTGGTCGGCACCTTCGCCGTCGTGACGGTGGGGCTGGCCCTGCACCGGGCGGGCTACATCCGGGTCGCCTACCAGCCCACCGGTCAAAACCCGTAAAGCGAATGTGGTGGCCGCCCTCGGTATCAGAGGGCGGCCTTTCGATTTGCGGAGGGAAAGGACGTGCATGGCATGACGAATCCGGTGTGGCTCAGCGGCATCACCGACGTGCCCGGCATCCGGGTGGGACACGCCCACGATCGGGAAGCCCTGACCGGCGTCACGGCGGTCCTCGCCCCGGCCGGCGCCGTGGTCGGGGTGGCGGTGGAGGGGTCGGCGCCGGGGACGCGCGAGACCGACCTCTGCCGCCCGTGCAACCTGGTGCAGCAGGCCCACGCGGTGCTCCTCTGCGGCGGGAGCGCCTTCGGCCTGGCGGCCGCCCACGGGGCGATGCGCTGGCTGGAGGAGCGGGGGATCGGGCTGCCGACGGGATACGCGACCGTGCCGATCGTGCCGGCCGCGGTGCTCTACGACCTGGGCATCGGCTCGGCCCGGGTGCGCCCGGACGAGGCGATGGGCTATGCCGCGTGCGAGGCGGCCACCGACGGCCCCGTGGCGCAAGGTTGCGTGGGCGCCGGCACCGGCTGCACCGTGGGCAAGGCCCTCGGGATGGCGCGCGCGACCAAGAGCGGCATCGGCACAGCCTGCGTGAAGGTGGGCGACGTGGCGGTCGGGGCGATCGTCGCCGTCAACGCCTTCGGCGACGTGCGCGATCCGTCCACCGGCCGCATCCTCGCCGGTCCGAGGGGGGAGGACGGGACGTACCTGGACACCACGGCCCTCCTGCTCCAAGGCGCCGCGCGGAAGCCTGTGGGGGAGAACACGACGATCGGCGTCGTGGCGGTGGGCGGCAGCCTCTCCAAGGAGGGCGCCAACAAGGTCGCCCGCATGGCCCACGACGGCCTTGCGCGCACCATTTCGCCCATCCACACCATGTTCGACGGCGACACGCTCTTCTGCCTGGCCACCGGCGGGCCGGAGATCGACGTCACGACCGCCGGCGCCGCCGCGGCCCTGGCCGTGGAGCGGGCGGTGCTGAACGCCGTGCGGCACGCCACCGCCATGGGCGGGCTGCCGGCCCCGGCGGTGTAGGGAGGACGGCGGTCACGGCGCCGGGCGGTTCTGGACAGGGCCCCCGGGGCGTACTCTCCCCCCAGAGGGGGATGGAGCGATGGATGACAGTTTCGCGGCCAAGCTGCTCGCCAACTTCCTGATCGCCCTCGGCGTCACCCTGGGGGGCTCGCTCTCCGGCGCCGCCGCGTCGCTGCTGGCCGGGGGCCACCCGCTCGACCGGCTCCGCTACCTCTCCGAGGACCTGCGCCTCTGGGGCATCCTGGTCGCGGTGAGCGGCTCCTTCGAGCCGCTCCGCCACCTGGAGCAGGGGCTGCTCTTCGGGCAGGGCCGGGCGCTCGCCCGCCAGGTGGTGTCGCTGGTGGTCGCCATGGCCGGCGCGAACGTGGCCTACTTCCTGATCCAGACGGTGGCGGGGCGGCGGCCGTGAGCCGGTGGCAGCGGGGGCTCCCCCTGTTGTCCTCCTTCGCGATGGGCTTCGCCGTGGCGATCTGGCTGCTGCCGGTCATGGCCGGCCATACGGTGCAGCGGCTCCGGCTGGAGCGGGATTTCTGCCTCGCCCGGGTGGAGACCCTCGAGGCGGAGGTGGCGCGGCTGGAGCAGGCGGAGCGGAGGCGGCCCGTCGTCTGCCAGGTCGCGCGGGTGCGGGCAGAGATCGAGGCGCCGGACGAGCGGGTGAGTCTGGAGGCCGCCCGGCGCATTCAAAAGGAACTGGCGGCCGAGCAGATCGGCCGCCAGCTGGAGAACATCTCCCCGGTCATCCTCTACGGCCGCTACCATGGGCGGCTGATGGAGATCGACGGGGTCACCTACCAGCTCTCAGTGCAGGTGCTGCTGATCGGCCCGGAGCTGGCGCTCCTGGGCCGGGTGGACCCGGTGGAGAAGGAGCCGCCGCCCGGCTCGTGAGCCGGCGGAGGCCTTCAGCCCAGGGCGCACGCCTCCTGCCCGGGCTCCGCAAAACGGCAGCGGGGATGCGGGCGGAGCGTGGTGCGCGGCTGCATGGTCCCGTCCCGGAACCGGTCGAGGTTGGCCTGCAGCACGGCGAGGGCGCCCGCGAATCCGGTGAAGCGGAAGTACGGCGAGCCCTGCGCCTCCATGAAGCGGGCCAGGGTGCTCTTGGCGAACACCCAGTCGGCCAAGCTGGCGCCGTACACGTCGCCGGAGCCATCGCCGAAGTAGACGACGTGCGAGCCCGACTGCTTCAGACGGCGGACGACGGCCGCCTTGCAGCAGCCGCAGAGGTCGCAGGCCGGGTTGCCGTAGGGCCACTCCAGCCGGCCGGGAGCCACGTACCGGTTGGCGAAGACCGGCAGGTGGCCCAGCCCCTCCCGGCCGAGGATGCGGTCGATGTAAAGCGTGAAGCCGTCGCTCACCACGGCCAGGGGAATCCCTTCCCGCTCGGCCCAGGCGACGAGGTCCCGAAACCCGGGGTCGATCTCGACCCGGTCGGCCAGGGCGGCCGCCGCGTCCGCATCGACGTGGGCGAAGGAGGCCATCCAGAGCTCCCGGGAGCCGCACTCGCCGCGCGCGTAGCGCACGAGCACGTCGGCCGGGTAGGGTGCGAGGGTGTCGCAGATCAGGTCGCCGACGTCCACGACTGAGATGGTGAAGTCGAAATCCGTCAGGAGCACGAGCGGGGCCCCCAGGGCCCGGGGCCAGAAGCTGTGTTCGGGTTTGCTGCTCACCAGCGCGAGACTGCCCTCCTTGGGCGGCGGAGCCGCCTGCCTTTTCTTAAACACCGGAGCTATTGTATCATCAGGATGGATAGGATAGGTGCACCGGGCAACGGCTTCTGGGTTGCCGGAGGGAGGGATCGTGGTGCGCCGGCTGCTCTATGCCATCGCGGCCCTGCTGCTCGCGGCGGGCTCGGTGGGGCTCGCCCTGCTGCCGCGCATCGCCTCCGGCTGGCTCTGGTTCGGCGTGCTCGGGGCCTGCTTCTCGGGCATCGGCGCGGCCGGCTGGGTGTTGGGCGGCGTGGCCGCGGGGGAGTGGCCGCGGCTGCGCGCCGGATGGTTCCTGCTCCCCGCGGGCGTCCTGGGCGTCGTTCTTGCCACGCTCGACTCGGCGAACTTTTCCCTGTTCTGGGCCGCCGGGGAGGCGCTGACGGGGCTCCTCCTGCTCGTGCCGCTGTTTCCCCGCAGCCCCGGGGGCGCGTCGTCCGGGCGTCCGCCCGGCCCCGTGCAGGCCCCGCCCGTGGCCGGCCGGCACGAGGGCCGCTGAGGGCCGGATCGCATGAAGGCGCCTGCTCCCCGGCCACACTAGGGCCGAGGAGGCGATGGCATGGGCAAGACGGTCGTCGGCCTGTTCCGGCACAGCGGGGACGCGGACCTGGCCGCGGCCCATCTGCGGGATGCATTCGCGCTGGACGAGGACCAGCTGGACGTGATCGGCGAAGCCGACGTGAGGAGCATGAGCGGCGCCCGGATCAGCGACACGGACGCGTGGCTGCTGGCCGCCTTCTGGGAAGTCGGCCTGGACCCCGGCCTGAACCCCGACCTGGATCCCGGGCTGGACCCGGACATGGGCCAGGCGGGCGGCGGGGACCCGGTGGTCCGGCGTTGGGGCGACCAGGTGCGCCGGGGGCGGACGCTGGTGGTGGTCCGCTCCGACGACCCCGACCGGGCCATCGCGATGGCCGGCGAGATGCGGCGGGCCGGCGCCGAGCGGGTGGACCTGCTCGGGGAGGAGAACTGGCCGGCGCGCTAGCCTCCGGCCGGCGGATTCCCCTTGTCGATCTTCTCCCGAAACTCTTCGGAGGCGACCCGGGTCACCTCGGTGGTGATGGACTGGGTCGCCTTCCTGAATTCGCGGATGGCCTGGCCCAGGCTCCGGCCGAGTTCGGGGAGCTTCTCGGGCCCGAACACCACCAGGGCCACGATCAGGATGATCAGGACCTCGCTGAATCCCAGGTTACCGAACACGGGCCTATCCCCTTCGGCTTGAAAGCTTCGAGGTCTACTTTATCGCCCCCGGCCCGGGTTGTCCATAGCTTGCGGGGCCAGCCAGGCCTCCCGCAGCCGCTCGATCGCCGCGTGATCCGGGAGGAAGTAGGAGACGGGGCCCACGTAGGCGGCGTGCCCGGGGAGCATCTCGGTGACCAGGGTGCCGTCCTGGTAGGTCTGGATGGCGACCGTGGCCAGGCGGAGCTGTTCCTTGAGGGGCAGGTTGGTGTCGACATGCCGGCTGGCGGTGCGCACCAGGAGGGGGAGCTTCGGCAGGTTGGCCGGGTGCAGCGCCCGCCGGGCGGCCGCCCGGAGGAACTGCTGCTGGCGGCGGATGCGGCTCAGGTCGTCGCCGATCGCGTCGTTGCGGAAGCGCACGTACTGCTCGGCCCGGGCGCCGTCCAGCACCTGGTGGCCGGGCTGCAGGTCGATGACCAGGTTGTCATACGGGTCCACGTAGCGCATCGGCGCTTCGATGTACATGGGCACGCCGCCGATCAGGTCGACCAGCTGGCGGAAGCCCGCCAGGTTTACTTTCACGTAATATGCGACGGGCAGGCCCAGGAGTTCCGAAACGGTGCGGGTGGCGAGCTCCGGCCCGCCCCAGGCGTAGGCGGCGTTCAGCTTGGCTTCGCCCACGCCTTCCAGGAACACGCGGGTGTCCCGGGGCAGCGAGAGCACCCGCAGGGGCCCCGCCCCCACCCGGACCAGGAGCATGGTGTCGGACCGTCCGGGGTCGCCGGGCCGCTCATCGACCCCCAGGATCAGCACGTACGTCGGCTCGGCCCGGCCCGGCTCCTCCCCCTGGTCGCCGGGCACGAGCCCCAGCTCCACCGGCTCCCCGGCGGCGGTCCCCTCCCCGCGGGCGGCCCCGTGCGGCATGTGCCGGCCCGGGGTGGGACCGGTGCGGAAGGGGGGCGCGCCGATGAGCCGCCAGCCCAGGAGCGCGGCCGATCCGCAGAGAATGATGCCCAGAAGCGCGCCCGCGCGCAAGCGGCGCATGGCCCGGCCTCCTTTTCGGTGGGATAATCTAGCTATCCCCCGGGGGCCGGACGCACACGCCGCCCGGGCTGCAGGAGATTGCTGGGACCCGAGCTCGCGGGCGACACCGGAGCCCGTGCTCCCTTCGGGAGCAGGGGCTCCGTCAGCGCGGAGGTGCGCACATGCGGTTTGTCGTGGAACCGTCGGCCAGGGGACTGCGGCTCAGCCAGTACCTGTTCGACCGGCTGAAGCTCTCGCGGACCCTGGTGCGGAGGGCGAAGTACAGCGGGGGCCTTCTTGTGGACGGACAACCCGCCCGCACCAGCCTCGTCCTTTCGGGCGGCGAGGTGGTGGAGGTGCGGGTGGCGCAGGAAGGTCGCGTGGAACCCGAACCGGTGCCCATCCAGGTGGTGTACGAGGATCCCTACCTGCTGGTGGTGGACAAGCCGCCGGGCATGGTGGTTCACCCCGTGCGGGACTACGTCTCCGGCACCCTGGCCAACGGCGTGGCCTACCACCTGCTCCAGTCGGGCTGCGACCCCGTTGCGCGGCCGGTGCAGCGCCTGGACCGGGAGACCTCGGGCCTGGTGCTGTTCGCGAAGGAGCCGGCGGTGGCCGGGCTGCTGGCCCGCGCGCTCGCTGAGCAGAAGCTGGAGCGGCGCTACCTCGCCGTGGTCCAGGGCGTGGTGAGGGACGACGCGGGCACGGTGGACCGGCCGATTCGCCGGGTGTGGGGCCATCCGGTCGCGCGGGAGGTGGCGGAGGGGCCCCGCACCCCTGAGCAGGAGCGGCTGCTGGCGGAGGCGGCGGCGCAGGGCCGCACCCTGCGGGAGGACTGGACAGCCGCGGGGCAGCCGGCGGTCACCCACTGGCGGGTGCTGCGCCGCTGGCCCGCGGCCACGATGCTGGAGCTCAGGCTGGAGACGGGGCGGACGCACCAGATCCGGGTGCACATGGCCTGGCTGGGCCATCCGCTGCTGGGGGACGAGCTCTACGGCGGGAGCCGGGAGCTGATCGACCGGCAGGCCCTGCATGCGGCGACGCTGGCGTTCGTCCACCCCGTCACGGGCGAGCAGATGTGCTTTACCTCGCCGCTGCCGCCGGACCTGGCGGACCTGGTGGCGCGGCTGGACCGGTCCGCACCAGCCGGCTCAGGCGGGTAGGTTCAGTCCGCGATGGCGGTGTACCGCCCCCGGAAGAAGCCCAGCGGCTTGCGGCTGCGGCTGCCGGGGTCCAGCCGCTCCACCTGCCCGATGAGGATCGTGTGGTCGCCGGCGTCGACCCGCTGCACCGTCCGGCACTCCAGGAGCGCCATCGCGCCGGGCAGGATCGGCGCGCCGCACAAGCCCCGCGTGTAGTTGAGCCCGGCGAAGCGGTCGACGCCCTTGGCGGCGAAGCGGTTGGCGAGATCCACCTGGTCGCCGCCCAGGATGTGGACGGCGTAGCCCTCCGCGTTCACCATCCCCTCGTAGGAGCCGGCTTTCTTGTCGATGCAGAACAGCACCAGCGGCGGGTCGAGCGAGACCGAGGTGAACGAGTTCACCGTAAGCCCCACCGGCGTCCCGTCCGGCGCCGCCGCGGTGACGATGGTCACTCCGGTCAGAAACTGGCCCATCGTGTCGCGAAAGGTGCGGCTGTCAAACGACGCCATATTGGTGCCCCCCCACGGTTTGCTGGCACGGGATGGCCGGGCCGCGCGCCTGCCCGGACGGCGACAGGGCGGGCGCGCGGGGCCGATGTACCAGTTTAGACCGGGGAGGGGCCCTGCGCGTCGCGGCTGTGCGGTTTCGTGCGGGGATCTTTCCGCTACTCCCGGGTGCGGGGCGTCTTGACC
The DNA here is from genome assembly GCA_003242675.1 of Bacillota bacterium. The sequence continues at coordinate 7,594 of QGVE01000102.1, forward strand.
CAGGTCTTGGGCGTCCTGTGCAGGAGCTTCAGGAGCAGCGAGGCCGAGTAGGGCAGCGGGAGGAAGAAGGTGGAGATGGGCATCAGGAAGATCTGGGCGAAGCCGGCCGTCTGCACCTTCCGCGGAGCGGGGTCCATGAACTGCCGGTAGTGGAAGAAGCAGAAGAGCGCAAAGGCCAGGTAACAGAGGGAGTAGCTGGAGAGGACAGGGTGAACCCAGTCCGGCAGCGCGCGGTAGTCCATGTGCCCGGTGAGCCCCAGGACCAGCGCGGCCAGCGGCAGCACGGCCAGCACCTGGCACAAGGTCCAGGCGAAGGGGCCCCGCCACCAGTAGATCCGCAGCAGGTACTGCCGCTTCTCCGCGGGAGCCGTGGAGTCGGACCGGATCTTCTCGCAGACCTGCAGGTAGCCCGAGCCCCAGCGGAGCCGCTGCCGGAAGAAGCCAATGTACGTGGGCGGCGTCTGCTCGGAGGAGGCGTAGGGCAGGAACTCGGGCCAGGTGTCGCCCTGCAGCCAGGCCCGGGCCCCGAGGTCCATGTCCTCCGTGAGCACCGTGGGGTCGAAGCCGCCGATCCGCAGGATGAGGTCGCGCGTGGCGAAGATGTTGGTGCCGCCGATGAACGGGATCTCCCTGAGCTGCCACGGCATCATCCACTCGTGGGCGACGGCCTGAAAGATGCCGGCGATCTTGGAGACCGGCCCGGTCTGCCAGAAGTTGCGGATCTGGTAGACGGGGCCCTGGGCGATCTGGAACCGGTCACCGGCGGTCAGGCGGCGCCAGGCGACGTAGCGCAGGACGTCGGGGTCCGGGCGGGACTCCGCGTCGTAGAACCCCCACATCTCGCTGCGCGGGTCGGCGAACTGGAAGGCCCAGTTGAGGGCGCGGCCCTTGGTCGACGGCACCTCGTGGCCGGTGCACCGCCCGCCCAGCCGCCCGTCGAAGTCGTACGGGACCTGCACGTGCCGCAGGGCCGGCCGGTTCCGGTTGGCGGCGAACTCCAGGCGCTTGCGCTCCACGATCTCCTGGGTGGTGGGCATGGCGACCGGGAAGGCGTCGGCGATCCGGCGGCGCAGTTCGGACGCGGGCTTCTCGCTGAGAAGCTGGTTCAGGCGCTGCTCCACGGCGTGGGTGAGGTTCACGAGGACTTCCCGGGTCAAGGACCGCTGCGCGCCGGTGGCCAGGGGGAGCAGATGGCGGAGGAGCGCCGTTCCATCCCGGCGCTGCAGCCGGAGCAGGAGTTCGATGACCGGCAGCGCCAGGGCCAGGAGGGCCGGGCAGATCTGCTCGATCTGCCGGTCGTGCAGGCGGGGGGCCGCCCGGCGCAGGATTTCGCGGACTTGCTGGGGATCGACCTTGCCCCGGGAGCGCAGGAGGGTGCGGGCGGTCTCATAGAGGCACTCGGTCTGCTCGTGCAGGGTCAGGGGATGCAGGGCGTCCGGATGGGTCTCCTCCAGGGCCAGGCGGGCGAGAAGGGCCAGCAGGGTGTCCTCCTCCTGCTCCGTGCCTTCCCATTTCCCGCGTTCCGTGAGCAGGCGGATCAGGCGATCGGCGATGGCTGCGCGTGTCTTCTGCGCTGCCATCGCCTCTTTTTCGTCGGTGACGACGAGGATTTCGTAGTGGTCGGGAGAGTAGTGGAGCCGCCCCATGTGGTCGATGGTGCGGGCGATGACGTCGGCCTCGTTGCGTGCCGGGATGAAGATGGAGAAGTAGGGGAGGTCACGCCCCTTTGAGGCGGCGAGTCGGGCAAGGTATTTGAGGGAGAGGTGTGGCGGCCGTTTGGCGTAGTGGTGGCGGTTGGCGTAGTGCCGGAGAAACAGGATGCGGGTGAAAAACAGGAACACGGCCGTGTAGACGAGGGTGAAGAAGATGCTCAGCCACTGTTCGGTACTCATTTTCGATTGGCCTCCTTGATGGGTAGGAACCCCGGGCCGTGCCCGGGCCGCGCGTGGGACACGCAAGGGCGGAGAGCCAGGCAGCGATGTCTGGGCGGATGTGACCGATCCCTTCAGCCCCACAGGAGTATCGCGCCGGCAAAAGGTGGCGTCAATTGGCTTTTCGCCCTGCCCTCCGTCCCCTTGACTTCCCCGGCGGCGGCAACTAGAATAGATGTACGCCACGAACAAGTGTTTGCCGATTATATGTTCGATTTTAGGCAGCCGGAATGCAAACCCGTAAAGCGGCGGAGGGATCGGCATGCGGTGGATCTGCTGGATCGAGGTTCAGGGCCTCTACGCCGCTGCTGCCCGGGAGGCGGGGCTGGCGGGGGCCGAACGTCCGATCGTGATCCTGCGCGAGGGGCGGGTCTTCGACGGCTGCCGTGAGGCCTTTGCGGCGGGGCTGCAGCTGGGCAGCCCTGCCCGCCAGGTCCTGCGCGACGTCCCGGGGGCAGCCGTGGTAGAATGGGCGGATGTGGACATCGCCGCCCGAGCCCGCGCCTTCTGGG
>QGVE01000103.1 GCA_003242675.1 Bacillota bacterium
CCGGTGAGCAGGTAATCGCTGACGAGGCGGGTGATGTCCGCGAGCCGGGCGGCGGCGACCGGCTCGCTCACGCCCTCGCTGAACAGTGCGATGGCGAACGGGCGCCCCGGCAGGAACACGATGCCGACGTCGTGCACCATCGCCGGAAGGGTGCCGATCTTGTGCGCCACCGGCACCCCCGCCGGCGCGCCCGCCGCGATGCGGTCGCGAAAGGCGGTCTGGGTGAGGAGCCCCAGGAGGGTGCGGTACAGCCCGCCGTCCTCCCGGGCGGCCCGGCGGTAGGCGATCTCCATGTACCGGGCCATGTCCCGGGGCGTCGTCGCCCGGCGGCCGGTCGGCAGGTTGGTCACGGTGCCGCCCAGTTCCCGCATGTACGCGAACACGTTCTGCTCGCCGAACCGGCGCAGGAGCATGTTGGTGGCGATGTTGTCGCTGACGGTGAGCGACAGGTTCACCAGCTCGGCGACGGTGTAGCAGTCGCCCGGAACCGCCCCGTGGAGGATGCCGGTGCCGCCCTCCCAGTCCGCCGGAACATAATAGAGCGGTTCGGCCAGGTCGGCCTCACCGCGCTCGACGAGCGAGAAGATGTACATGGCCAGCGGCACCTTGAAGGTGGAGGCAGCCACGAAGACGCGATCGCCCCCGACCGATGCCGTGGCCCCGGTCGTCAGATCGACGATCGCCACCCCGTACGTGCCGCGCAGGGTGGAGAGGTAAGCAGACAGCACCTGTGCGAGCCCTTCCCAGGCGCCGGCCGGCAGCGGTTCGCCCGCACCGGCGTAAGGCAGCGCATCCCCCGCGGCGGCTGCGGCGCCGAAGGGGATGGCGCCGGTGCACACCCGGGGAGGCCGCCGGGGGGCCGGATCCCCTTCATCAGGCAGGTCCTGTGTGCCCTCCGGGGCTTCGGCAGGGAGCGAGGCGCGCCGAACGGTCACAAGCCGCTCTGCCCGCTCCCGCTCCGGCCCCTTTGCTTGCCCCTCGACGGCCGCTGCCCGCGGTTCGGCCGCCTCCGGCGCTCCCGCCTCCGGGCCGCCCAGCGGCAGCGCGGGCGCCGCCGGCAGGTCGGCCGCGGCCGCGAGCAGCGTGGCCATGACGACGATGATCAGCACGAAGCGGAACACGTGGAAGACGGCTCTCGGCCTGTGACGCGCCATGCGCCTTTCCCATCCTTGTGGTAATACGTGAAGTATAGTCCATCTTGGGTATACCTCGGGGTAGGCAAAATTTCAAGGCTGCACGAGCGTCATCAGGCCGTTCCGGGTTGCTCGGTCAGCGGGGAACGAGTTCCAGGCTCCGGGCCGACGGCCAGGCCGTGTCCAGGCGGAGGACGCCGGCCACCAGTTCCGCGGGCAGGTAGACCTGCCCGGCACACCACACGGCGTGCGCTGCGATCACCTCGCCGTTCAAGACGGCGAAAGACGTCTCGACCCGATCGCCTCGGAAGTGAACGGACACCACGTCCCTCGGGCCCAGCAGGGTCACCGTCCGTCCCGCGTCGTCCCAGTAGAGCTTTGCCGCGCGCTCGACCAGGCCCCGGAGCGGCGCCAGCACCTCCCCCTCCCGGGTCTGGTACCCGGTCCCGCGGTTCTCGCCCCCGTCCGTCGCCCGGACGGTCACGGCCACGGGCTCCGCACCGGCCAGGGGCGCGCAAGACGCGGCGGAGGAGACCGCCGGGTGCCAGCCGCCCCCGCGCTGGGCCGCGAGCGCGAGCAGAAGGGCCGTGCTCAGCAAGGCCGGCGCCAGCCAGGATGCCTTTCCGCGCCCCTGCGCCCGGCCGGCCGGCCGCTCCGCGCCGCCCCGCTCCCTTCCGCTTCTCCCGAGCCCTGCACGCCACCCGCTCACCCTGCCTGTCCGCACGCGGCTCCCTCCTGTCCGCCTGCTTCTTCCTCGATTCTACACCAATTCTAGATTCTTCCGGTATAGACACGAAAAAGAGACCGCGGGCACATGGCCCGCGGCCTCCGTCGCTTTTCCGCTGCTTCCGCGCCGTCCCGCCTACGGCCTCACCAGCAGATCGGTCACCACCAGATCCCCGGCCGTCAGGCGGACGACCGGCGCAAGGTCCATGCCGTGGGTGAGGGAGCCGGCGAACACGCCCGTCACCGGGCGCACCCGGAGCCAGGCCCAGGCCGCGCCCGAGGCCAGGTCAACCTCCAGGCGGTAGTTGCCCGCGGCATCCGTCGTGGCGAGCTGCAGGGCGGAATCCCCCTCGAGGGTCAGCTCCACCGTGGCGCCGGCGACGGGGTTCCCCTGCTCGTCCAGGACGCGGCCCATCACCACGGCCCGCTTCGGCTGGAGGACGAGCATCTGGGTCAGCCCCTCCCCCGGTCCCGGCAGCGACTGCAGGACCGCACCGCCGTCCGTATACCCGAAGGCCGTCGCCGTCAGCATGGCGCTGGTCGCCGTCGTCAGGTCGGCCGTCAGGGAGTAGTAGCCGTCGTCCTGCGCCGTGGCCTCGGCGGCGAGCTCGCCGTCGACGTAGAGCTGCACCTTGGCCCCGCCCACCGGCCGGCCCCTCAGGTCCATCACCACGCCGTCGATGGTCGAGTCGCGGCGGGTCAGCCGGAACGTGGGCGGCCGGTCCCCGCTGGCCAGGGTCGCCGTGATGTCCACCTCCTCGCTCGGCAGGTAGCCGTCGGCCTCAACCCGCACGGTCACGCCGGAGGAGTGGGTCGGAATCGGGCGCAGCGTGTACCAGCCGTTGGCGTCCGTCCGCGTCACCGTCGGCCGGCTCTGTCCCGCCATGGTCAGCTCCACGCGGGCGTTGTAGACGGGCAGGCCGTTCTGGTCAATCACCCGGCCCTTGGGCGCCACGCTGCTGGGCCGCAAGGTGGCCTGAACCGTCACGCGCGCCTCTTCCGGCACGTGGAAGGCGACCTGGCTCTGCCCGCCGACCAGCACCTGGCGGGTGGTGACGTACCCGCTCTTGCTGATGCGCAGCATGTAGGGCGCATCCGCCATGCCCTCGCGCATGGTGGCGGAGACTTCGTCGAAGTCGAAGTTGCCCTGGTCGTCGGTGGTGGTCGTCGCCACCACGCGGGTGCGCCGGATGAGCTCCACGGTCGCGCCGCTCAGCCGCTGCCCGTCCTGGGTCAGCACCACGCCGCTCAGCCGGCCCTGCGTCGTGCCCAGGTCAGGATAGGGCTCCGCCGAGACCGGCACCCACAGGGTCGTGCCCGGCTCCGGCTTCACCCAGCCGGAGAGGAAGAGGTCGTGCCAGTCGTCCCGCTTGACGTTGTCGGCGACGATCGCGTAGCGGATGTCCCCGGCCGGCAGGTCCGCAAACCGGAAGCGCCCGTCCTTGTTGGTGACCGTCGCGGCGACCTCGCCGAGCCCCTCGCGCATCAGGATGACCATCGTGTCCGCCAGCGGCTCGCCGCCGAAGCCGGTGAGCACGCCCTCAATCGTCGCAGTCGGCCGGCTCAGGGCCACCCGGTCGGCGCCGAAGTAGTCCAGGTTCAGGGCGCCCTCCGCAGACCGGGGCTCGGTCGTGACGCTCCGGTACCCGGGTGCGCTGACCCGCAAGCGATACGTGTCGGATACGTTGGGCGCTTCCAGGCGGAAGCGGCCGTCGGAACCGGTCTCGCCTTCCGCCAGCACCAGGTTGCTGTCCCCGAGCAGCTCCACCTTGGCGCCGCGCAGGACGGCACCGGTGGCGGCGTCGACCACCTCACCCTCGACGGTGAGCGTGCCGTTCCGCAGCACGAACGTCGCCACGGTCACCCGCCCCGGGGCGACGGCCACCGTCTGCGTGGCCGGGGCGTAGCCGTCCGCCGACACCGTAAGCGTGTACGTGCCCGATGCGACCTGCGCCACCACGCGGCCGTCCGTGAACTGCCCCTGGGCCACCAGGCGGCCCGTGGCGGACATCAGGAGGTACGACCCGTAAAGCCGGTTCCCGGAACCATCGCGCACATAGGCGTGGACCTCCCCGCCCAGGGGCTGCAGCTCAATCGTGCGCACGCCGCCTTGCGCGGGGTCGAACCACCCCGTCTCCTTCACCTGGTACTGCGGGGCCCAGGCGCGCACGAACCAGAGGCCGCGCCGGTCGGCCGTCAGGGGGATGCGCGCCGTCCCGTCCAGGCCGGACGTGGCCATCGTGACCAGCCCGTGGTTCAGCTGGTAGACCTCGAGGTTCACCCGGCTCAGGGGCTGCCCCGAGGGATCCGTCACCCGCAGGATCACATCCGCGGCCGGTGCCGGGCTCGCGGCGCCGGCCGGCACGGCCAGGGAAACCAGGAGCAGCAGGCACGTCAGCAGGGCCGCCGCCGCCCGCCGGTATCCCCTGGCGAGGTTCCTACCATATCGGTTCACACGCTCAGCCTCCTTACTCATAGCGCAGGGCCTCGATGGGGTCGAGCCGGGCCGCCTTCGAGGCCGGGTATACGCCGAAGATCACGCCGACGGCTGCGGAGAAGCCCAGGGCCAGAAGGACCGTGGGGATGTCGATCAACAGGGAGATCCCCATCGCCCGGCCCACCAGCCACACGGGCACGGTGGCGAAGGCCACGCCGATGGCCCCGCCGGCCAGGCAGATGACCACCGACTCGATCAGGAACTGGACCAGGATGTTGCGGTACGTCGCGCCGATCGCCTTGCGCAGGCCGATCTCGCGGGTGCGTTCGGTCACCGAGACCAGCATGATGTTCATGATGCCGACGCCGCCCACCAGGAGCGAGATGGTGGCGATGGAGGCGACCAGGCCCGTGAGCAGCCCGGTGACGGTGCCGAGGATCTGCGTCATCTGCTCCACCGTGTAGCCGTGGTACTCGGCCCCGTCGTGGGTCTTCTCCAGCAGGGCAATGGCGTCATCCACGACGGCCTGCGCGTCGGCCCCGGGCTTCACCTTCCCCATCAGCTGCCAGGTGTAGGTCTCGCCCGTCAGGCGGCGCACGGCTTCAACCGGCAGGTAGAAGGTCGTGTCCTCGGCACCCGCCACGTTCCGCAGGAACGCCCCCGTCGTGTTCTGCACCACGCCGATCACCTGGTAGGTGATCCCGTTGATCTTCACCCGTTCGCCGACGGGGTTGTACTCCCGGTCGCCGAAGAGCCGGGCCACCGCGTCCTGGGCCATGGCGACCACGCGGGCACCGCCCTCCATCTCGGCCTCCGTGAACCAGCGCCCCTCGATGACCTTCAGGTTGAGCACCTTGTCGGTGCCGGGGTAGACGCTGAAGGCCAGGGTGGACAGCGTCTCCTTCTGCCACTCCGCCTGGATCCCCACGGCCTCGGCGCCGACGACGACCTCGATGTCCGGCAGCATGGCCTCCAGCAGACGCATGTCCCGCTCCTGAAACGGCTCGATGCGGGTGAGCGCGTCGGAAGACATCCGCGAGCCCGCGATGATCTGAAACACGCCCGCGCCGAGCCCCTGGAGTTCACCCAGGACCGCCGCCTGGGTGCCGCGGCCGATCGCCACCACGGCGATCACCGACCCGACGCCGATGATGATGCCGATCATGGTGAGGATCGACCGCATCTTGTTGGCCAGCAGCGCTTCCCAGGCCACCCGGAGGGTTTCGAGGAGGTTCATTCCTCAGGACCTCCCATCTCCGCCAGGCGGTCCACCGCCCGCACCGGGTTCAGCACGGGCTCGTCGCTCACGATCCGGCCGTCCCTGAGGCGGATGATGCGGTTGACGTGCTGGGCGACGTCGGGCTCGTGGGTCACGATGAGCACCGTCGCCCCCTCGGCGTGGAGTTCCTGAAACAGGGCGAGGATCTCTTCGCCCGTCCGGGAGTCCAGGTTGCCGGTGGGCTCGTCGGCCAGGATGATCGACGGCCGGTTCACGAGCGCGCGGGCGATGGCCACCCGCTGCCGCTGGCCGCCGGAGAGCTCGTTGGGACGGTGGTGCAGCCGCTCGCCCAGGCCCACCCGCTCCAGGGCCTCCCGGGCCCGCCGGCGGCGCTCCCGGGCGCCGACGCCCGCGTAGAGCAGCGGCTGCTCCACGTTGCGCAGGGCCGACATGCGGGGCAGGAGATTGAAGGTCTGGAAGACGAAGCCGATCTGCCGGTTGCGCACCTGGGCCAGCTCCGACTCGTTCCGGGCGGTGATCAGCCGCCCGTCCAGCTCGTACGTGCCGCTGGTAGGACGGTCCAGGCAGCCGATGATGTTCATCAGGGTCGACTTGCCGGAGCCGGAGGGGCCCATGATGGCGACCAGCTCGCCGGGGTAGATCTCGAGGCTCACCCCGCGCAGGGCGTGAACCTCGCTGCTGCCCATTTTATAGACCTTAGTAATATCTACTAACTTAATTACTGGCTTCTCCCCCAATTGGCGTCCACCTCCTCCACCCGCACCGCGTCTCCCTCCTGCAGGGAGTTGATCAAAGTGAAGGGGCTGACGACGACCCGCTCGCCCTCCCGGAGCCCCTCGAGGATCTCGACTTCGGTCTCCGTGCGCAGTCCGACCACGACCGGCCGGACCTTCACGGTGAACTCCTCCACGACCAGCACGCTCTCCCCGCCGTCGCCGGTGCGCAGCGACGCCGCCGGAACGACGATCACGTCCTTCCGCTCGGCGGTCGCGATCGTCACCTCGGCGTTCAGGCCCGCTCGGAGGAGCCCGTCGCGGTTGGCGACCTCGCCCTCCACCACGAAGAACGGCGATCCGCCGGCCTCCGTCGCCTGGGCGGCCACCCGGGTCACGCGGCCCTCAAACCGCTCGCCCGGCGCGGCGTTGGTCTCGACGGTGAGCGGCTGGCCGGGCTGGACCTTGGTGATGTCCAGCTCGTCCACCTGGGCCTTCACCTTCAGGGCGTCCAGGTCGCCGAGGGTGAGGATGAGCTGCATCGCCTGAACCGGGGTCCCATCCTGGACGGCCACCGCCAGCACCGTCCCCGCGGCCGGCGCCGTGAGCTGCGCCTGGGACAGCTTCTCCCGCAGGCTGTCCAGGTTGGCACGGGCTGCGGCCAGCTGCAGCTCCGCTGCCCGCACCTGCTCGGCCAGGGTGCCGCCGCTCTCGGCCTCCATCTCCGCGAGCTGGAGCGCGATGCGGGCTGCCTCCACCTGGCTCACGGCCAGCTGCACCGCCACGGGGTTGTCGCCGCTCACGCGGGCGTACTCCTCCTCGGCCGCTGCCAGTTCGTCGTAGGCCGCCCGCAGCTGCGCCGCGGCCTGCTCGGCCGCCTGCTGGCTCTGCCTCACGGCCTCGTCGTACGCCGAACGGGCCTGTTCGTAGGCGGCGCGCCGGGCGGGATCAGCCGGGTTGGCCTTGTAGGCCTCCTCTGCCTCCAGCAGGGCGGCCCGGGCCGCCGCCACCTGCTCCGCCCCCTCCGTGCTGCGGTTCTGCAGGGCCGTCAGGTTGGCGCGCGCCTGCTCCAGGCGCGTTCGCAGCGCATCTTCCTGGCGGAGGACCTTGGAGAGGTTGTCCTCCGCCTGGACCAAGGCCGACCTGGCGTTGATCAGGCTCTGATTCAGCTGCAGCGGCGCCTCCTGCAGCCGGAGCCGCAGTTCGGCGACCTGAGCCTCCAGTCCGGCCACCTGGGCCTCCTGCGCGGCGATCTGCAGGGCGAGGTCCTCCGTGTCCAGTACGGCCAGCGGCTGCCCCTCGGTCACCCGGTCGCCGATGCCCACCAGGAGGGTCACGGCCTTCGTGGCGAAGGGCGCCCGGATCTCCTGCACATCCTTGGCTTCCAGGACGCCCCTGGCGATCACCTCCTGCCGCAGGTTGCTCCGCTGCACCGCCTGCACGCGCACCTCCGGGGCGCCCTTCGGCCCCCGGGCGCCGCTTCCGCCTCCCGACGCGGGTACGTTCCTGAGGTTCGCTGCGATCAGCACGGCCACCGCCGCGAGGAGCGCGGCCGCGATCAGGACCTTTCGTTTCACACCGGCTCCTCCTTAAACTAATTCATCATTGTAGGAGTGAAGGCGCTTGTGACCCCGACCGCCACCGCGTTGAGCAGGGTGGTCACCACGAAGACCGTGACGGGCAGGGCCCACCCCTTCCGGGGCTCGCGGTCGAAGAGGGCGGCGAAGCCGATGCCGAGCAGGACGTAGTACCAGAGGTACAGCGGGTTGAACGAGCTGAGCAGGCCGACCAGGTACGGGCTGGCCGTCTCCGGCAGCAGCACCGCGGCGCTCAGGTTGAGCTGCCGGCCGGTGGCCGCGAGGAAGATCCCCGCAAGGAGGTTCAGGATCGCCAGGGGCAGGCGCGCGTAGCCGATCATGCCCATGTAGGCCGAGAGCGGAACGCCGCCGCCCTCGAACTGGCCGAAGAACATCGCGACCAGCGACAGGACGAAGCCCGCGACCCACGGCGCGATCAGGGCGCTTACGGCCAGGGACGCCCCTGCGCTCCACTTCATCATGGCGCGCATGAGTTCGAGGTCGATCTCCTGGTTGGCCGACATGGCCGAGGCCGTGGCCTGCGTGGCGATCTCCACCACCTTGCCGTAGGTCAGGGCCATCACGGCGAGGCCCACCAGCATGTGGACCAGATAGGGAACCAAGACCGGCGGCTTCTCGGCCATCGCCCGGAAGGTCGCCACCGGATCCGTGAGCACGCGCAGCACCGCCCGCCAGGGCGAGATGCGCGAACCGTTGTCGGGATTCCGCAGGGATTCGCTCACTCTGTCAACCCCCTATTCGACGTCCTGGTATTGGAACCGGTTTCCGTTCATCAGACCGCTTGGCGGACGCCAATGGTTCTCTCGGACGGGCAAACCGTTCGACAAAGCCGTACTATACGACGCTCACCAACGAAAACCCCCCTTCACGGCGGAAGGGGGTTGCCGGAAAGGGCGGTTCACGCCCACCAGGGGATGGCGGCGACGACCAGGACCAGCGAAACGAGGTAGGCCCAGAACCCGGCCGCCGGAGTGGAGCCCTTCTGACGCCTGCGGCCGGCGTGGGCGATCAGCATCGCGGCGATCATCGTCAGCGGGTGGACGAAGGCGAAGAAGGCGTTGTGCCTCCAGCCGGACTCGAGGAGCCAGATGATCAGCCCGAGCAGCACCTGCACATCCAGCGCGATGGTGAAGGCCAGTCCCGCCCGGCTGCCCCACCCTTCGGCACCCCGGTTGCCGGCCGCACGGGCGCCGACCAGAGCCGCCACCGCCGCAGCCAGGATGATCCAGCGCATCACGCTGTGCGCCATGATCAACCAGAACATCGGATTACCTCCCCGATACTTTTTCGTTCCCTTTCTTCTCTCCCCGCGCGTTCCATCCCTTTCGATTTCCCATCCATTCTACCACTCGGCAGGGATTTCGAATAAGTATGGAGAAAAGTGCGGCACAAAGGGGAGGGATCGCGATGGGGGAGACGACGCGGGCGCTGGACTGCCAGGAGGTGGCCCGGGCCCTGGACCGGTACCTGCGCACGGACACGTTCCCGCTGGGCATCCGGGTGTTCCGGGGGGACGAGCCGCTCCCGGAGCGCGTGCGGCGGCCGTGGCGGGACATGGGGATCAAGATCGCCATCTGCCAGGGCATCGGCATGGCCCGCCGGTACGGGTGGGCGGTGGCGATGGGGCCGGAGGACCTGATCTGCCCGATCGCGCTGGTGGCCTTCGGGTTCAAGCCGGCCATCCCGTACTACACCGAGGGGAACCTCGCCGCGGGCATGTACGTGGAGACCTGCGGGGCAGGGGCCCGCACGGAACAGGAGGTGCCCAAGTTCTCGCCGGAGGAGGCGGGCACGGTGGTGGTGGCCCCGCTCGCCCGGTGCACCTTCGAGCCCGAGACGCTGCTCATCTACGGCAACTCGGCCCAGATCATGCGGGCGGTCACCGGCGCGCTCTGGAAGACCGGCGGCGCCATCACCTCCACCACCACGGGCCGGGCCGACTGCGCCGACATCGTCATCCGCACCGCCCGGGAGGGCCGGCCCCAGTTCATCCTGCCCTGCCTCGGTGACCGGATCTTCGGCCAGACCCAGGACACGGAGATGGCGTTCACCATGCCCTGGTCCCAGGTGGGCGACCTGCTGGAAGGGCTGGAGGGCACGCACCGGGGCGGCGTGCGCTACCCGATTCCCACG
>QGVE01000104.1 GCA_003242675.1 Bacillota bacterium
GACCGGCCCGGGCCCCCGCGGCGACCGGGGCCGACGGATGCCGGCTCAGGTTGGCCTCCGGACCCCCGCCCGCCTGCGGGCATTCGCACGCACAGGCCGCAGGGCCTCCCGCCACGGCGCGCTCGGCGGGTGCGGCAGGCGCCGCAGGCGCACTGGCCGCGGCGGGTGCGGCAGGTGCGCCGGGCTCGGCGGACGCGGGGGATGCGGCGGGCGGAGCAGGTGCGGCGGCCGCAACGGCCGGGGCCCGGACCTCGCGGATCGTGTAGCAGAAGGAGGGATAGACCAGGCACCAGAAGTTGGCGCCGGCGGCGTCGCCGATCAGGATGCGCAGCGCCCGGTAGCGCCCCGCCGGCAGGTAGAGGCCGTCGTACCCCTTGCCGGGAAAGGCGTAGGTGCCCAGCTCAGCCCGCACGGGATGATCCATCCCCCAGGCCGCCACCACCGCCCGGGCGGACCGCTCCAGCTCGGGCAGCACGGCCCGGATCCGCGCCTCCGCCTCGGCCCGGCTCCGGGCCCCGGACACGGCCGGCCGCAAGAGGTCCAGGACGGCATCCCGCACCGCGAGCTTCAGCGCCTGCTCCTCAGGGGCGTCGCTGTGGGCGATCACGTGGATGCGCACCAGGTTGGGATCGGCCAGCTGCGCCTCCTGCGCCGCCGCCGCCCGGGCCAGCAGCACCCCGCCGCCGGCCTGCGCGAGGCCGAGGACCAACAGCAGCCAGCCGGTGATCAGCTTGCGGTTCATCGTCGCTCCTCCCAGGGGCTGTGCGCCCCTTCATCTCGGGAAGAGTTATGCCCAGGTTAACCATAATCTAAACCAACCTTTCCGCGCCGGGGATAAACAGCAAGCGGCCCCATCCCCGTGCGAGGGGATGGGGCGTGTGCGGCTGCACTATACGTACTTGCGCATGTGGGACAGCGCCGCCTTCTCCAGCCGGCTGACCTGCGCCTGGGAGATGCCGATCTCCTCGGCGACCTCCATCTGCGTCTTCCCTTCGAAGAACCGGAGCGTCAGGATCAGCCGCTCTCGCTCGTTCAGCCGGTGCAGGGCCTGGCGGATGCTGATCCCCTCCAGCCAGTGGGAGTCCTGCTGCGACTCGTCGCTGACCTGGTCCATGACGTAGATGGGGTCGCCGCCGTCGTGATACAGCGGCTCGAAGAGCGAGACGGGCTCCTGGATCGAGTCCAGGGCGTAGACGATCTCTTCCAGGGGCATCTTCAGTTCGTCGGCGATCTCCTGCACCGTGGGCTCCCGCGAGAGCCGGCTGACCAGCGCATCCCGGACCTGCAAAGCCTTGTAGGCGATGTCCCGGAGCGAGCGGCTGACCCGGATCGGGTTGTTGTCCCGCAGGTAGCGCCGGATCTCGCCGATGATCATCGGCACGGCGTAGGTGCTGAACTTCACGTTCTGGCCCAGGTCGAAGTTGTCGATGGCTTTCATGAGGCCGATGCAGCCCACCTGGAACAGATCGTCCACGTACTCTCCCCGGTTGTTGAAGCGCTGGATGACGCTGAGCACGAGGCGCAGGTTCCCCGTGATCAGCTCGTCGCGGGCGTCCTTCTCGCCGTTGCGCATCCGGACGAAGAGCTCCCGCATCTGGGCATTCGTCAGGACCGGAAGCTTGGCGGTGTTGACCCCGGGGATCTCCACCTTGTTGATCATCATGCCGGGACGATGCCTCCCCCATGGGCGCCCAACGGCTGCCCCATTCAAGTGGGAGTATGTCCACGGCGCGGGAGTGATATTCCGGCGTCAGGAAGGACTTACATATAGTGTAAAATTGTCGCTACGTCGTCATTCCATGCGGAGAATTTCCTTTTTCAAACGCTTGAAGATGCGCTTCTCCAACCGGGAGATGTAGCTCTGGGAGATCCCGAGCAGGTCCGCCACCTCCTTCTGGGTGCGCTCCCGCCCGTCGACGAGGCCAAACCGCAGCTCCATGATCCGCTTCTCCCGACCGGTGAGCTTGGCCATCGCCTTGCGGAGGAGCATCCGGTCGACCTCCTCCTCCAGCCCGCGATAGGTGATGTCGCTGTCCGTGCCCATCACGTCGGAGAGGAGCAGCTCGTTGCCCTCCCAGTCCTTGTTGAGCGGCTCGTCGAAGGAGACCTCGGCCCGGGTGCGCGCCGTCCGCCTCAAATACATCAAAATTTCATTCTCAATACATTTCGAAGCATACGTGGCCAGCTTGATGCGCTTGGAGGGATCGAAGGTCTTGACCGCCTTGATCAGCCCGATGGTGCCGATGGAGACCAGGTCCTCCACCCAGACGCCCGTGTTGTCGAACTTGCGGGCGATGTAGACCACCAGGCGCAGGTTGCGTTCGATCAGGGTGTTCTTGACGCTCTCGTCGCCCTGGACGAGGCGCTGGAGCAGGGCCGCCTCCTCCTCCCCGGTCAGGGGCGGGGGCAGGGCCTCGCTGGAGCCGATGTAGTAGATGGCACGGGGCCGGACCAGCCCTCGGGACGCCAGCCAGCGCAGCACGCGGGCGTACACCCGGAAGAGGGCCCCCTGAAGCGCCAGGATCTGCCGCCTAACGGATGTGTACATCGGGCCTCTCCTCTCCTCTCTCGCCGGATTGTGTCTCCGCGGGAAGCCCCGGCGGGCGGCCCTGCGCCCGGCGCGCGGCTGCGGCCATCGCCCCGGGCAGGAGCGCCGCGTAGCGCCCCTCCGGATCCAGCGGACCGGTCGCCAGGCCGATCCGGCCTTCGACGGCCGACCATTCCCCCCGCCCCCGCGGGCGAATCGAAAGCCCGTCGGGCCGGACCACCAGGAGCCATCCGCTGCTCCGCCCCACGGCCGCATAGGGCACCAGCTGGCACCGGCTCTGCCAGTCCGCCGGCAGCCCGTCCAGCCCCTCCGGACCGGCTCTCGCAGCCTCCAGCACCGCCGGCGGCAGAACGCCCCGCAGCCGCTCGCCCTCCACCACGACCACCGGCCACCGGCCGACGGGCGTGCGCAGGAGGTTGCCGGAATCCAGCAGCCCCTCCACGACCAGCCGTCGATCGCCGACGCGCACGGCGATCTCCCAGAGGATGTCGTCCACCTCCGCGCGCTCCCGGTGCGCCTGCCAGAGGAGCTGGGCGCCGGCGAGGGTGACGCCCACTCCGCCCGCCACCAGCGCGGCGGGCGGTGCGGTGAGCAGGGCCGGGTAGCGCTCGGCCAGCAGGAGGAGAAGCCCCCCGGCCAGGATCAGCCCCATCCAGAAGAAGCCGAGCACCGCGGCGAACTGCGACCAGGTGCCGGGCCAGACCAGGACCAGCACCAGGAGCAGGCTGCCGGCCGCCACCGCGGCGCCGGAGAGCAGCCAGCTGCCGAAGGGGCTCACTGCGGGCAGGACGACCGGCAGCACGGCAAGGACGGCTCCCAGCAGGGCGGCCAGCCACACCCGCCACGCCGGGGCCCGCACCCGCGCCACCCGGGCGGCGAACCAGAGCAGGGCCAGGTCCAGGCCGAGGTTGACGAGGAACAGGAGCTCCGGCCGTACCGCGGGCAGACCGGACACGCCAGGCCACCCCCGTCAGGCTCACCCCGTCCCGCAGCGCGAGAGTACGAAGCAAGTCCGGGATTTATGCCAACATCTTAGCCCAGCGCGGTTGTCACTTGTGGTCGCAACGTGGCGGCTGCCTTTGGCGGATCCTGTCGAACTCGCCCGCTGCCGCTGAGGACCGGCGAAGCTCCTGCGCCCCTTTGGCGAGTTCCCCTCTGGCACTCGGTCGCCACGCGCGCGAAAGGGCGCTCCCTGGATCAGCAGGGAGCGCCCGACGTTCTGCAGTCTTTTTCCGCCTACTGCGGCTTGCGGCGCAGGAAGGCCGGAATGTCCAGGTCGTCCAGCACCGGCTTGACCTCGCCGAGGGCGTTCTGCCCCCGGCGGCGGCCCCAGGCGGGGAAGTCGCCGTCGCCGAAGCCGGTCGCGATCACGGTCACCCGGACCTCGTCCTGGATCGACTCGTCGATGACGGCGCCGAAGATGATCGTCGCCTCCGGGTCGGCGGCCTGGGCGATGATCTCCGCGGCCTCGTTGACCTCCATCAGCCCGAGGTCCGGGCCGCCGGTGATGTTCAGCAGCACGCCCTTGGCCCCGTCGATCGTCGTCTCCAGCAGCGGGCTCGAGATGGCGGCCCGGGCCGCATCGGCGGCGCGGGACTCGCCCCGGCCCACGCCGATGCCCATCAGCGCGGAACCGGTGTTGGACATGATCGTGCGCACGTCCGCGAAGTCGAGGTTGATCAGCCCCGGCACCGCGATCAGGTCCGAGATGCCCTGCACCCCCTGGCGCAGCACGTCGTCGGCCACGCGGAAGGCCTCCATCAGGCTCGTCTTCTTGTCCACCACCTGCAGCAGGCGGTCGTTGGGGATGGTGATCAGCGTGTCGACCTTCTGCCGCAGGTTCTGGATCCCCTTCTCGGCCTGCATGGCGCGCTTCTTGCCCTCGAAGGAGAAGGGCCTGGTGACGACGCCGACGGTGAGCGCGCCCAGCTCCTTCGCGATCTCCGCGATCACGGGCGCCGCGCCGGTGCCCGTGCCACCGCCCATGCCCGCGGTGACGAAGACCATGTCGGCGCCGCGCAGCGCGGCGGCAATCTCCTCACGGCTCTCCTCGGCGGCGCGCGTGCCGATCTCCGGGTCGGCCCCCGCTCCCAGCCCCTTCGTCAACTTCGCTCCGATCTGCAGCCGAGTCGGCGCCTGCGCGTTCTTCAGGGCCTGGGCATCCGTGTTGACGGCGATGAACTCGACGCCCTGGAGGCCGGCCGCAATCATCCGATTGACCGCGTTGTTGCCGCCGCCACCAACGCCGATGACCTTGATACAGGCCAACTGCTCAAACCCCGGCTCATGATCGTTCACGACTGATCCTCCTCACGTGGCGCTAGTGGAACAGGGCCTTCAGCCAGTCCCGCAACCGTCCTGCTCGCGCCGGCCTCTCCGGGGGCGCCTCGGATGCGGAATCCGAGGATGTCCCCTCCTCCGCGTCCCCGGGTGCAGCCCGCGCCCCCCACAGTGCCAGCCCGGCCGCCACCGCCAGCTCCGGCTCGGCGGCCAGGGGATCCGACGGTATGCCGATGCGGCTCCTCAGGTTGAGGCAGTCGCCGGCATAGGCGGCCAGCCCGCGCAGGCGGCTTCCACCGCCGGTGAGCACCAGCCCCGCGGGGAAGAGGCCGGCGTAGCCGGACCGCTTGACGGCCGCCGCCGCCATCTGAAGGATCTCCTCCACCCGCGAGCCGATGATCTCAGCCACGTATTTCTCGCTGACTTCGTAGGTATTCAGCCCGGAAGGAGTGGGCAGGGTGACCTTGGCGTCGCTGGCCAGGCTGGGCGCCGCCCAGCCCCGCTCCCGCTTCAGCTGTTCGGCCGTCTCCACCGGGATCCGAAGCACGGTCGCCAGATCCTGGGTGATGTGGTGGCCGCCGACGGGCAGAACCGCCAGATGGAAGAGGTGCCCGAGCTCGTACACCGCGACGCCGGTGGTCCCGCCGCCGATGTCCAGCAGCAGCACGCCCGCCTCCCGCTCCTCGGGGGTGAGCACGGCCTCACCGGCCGCCCGCACGGCCACCAGGTAGTCGGCGACGTCGAACCCCGCCAGGGCGGCTGCCCGCAGGTGGTTCTGCACGTGCAGCGCGTCGCCCGTCACCACCTGCACCTCCGCGCTGAGCGTGCGCCCGCAGAGGCCGATGGGATCCCGCAGCGGAACGCTGCCGTCCAGCTGGTAGCTGCGGGGCACGACGTGCACCCGCTCGCGGCCCGGTCGGGGCTCCACGGATTCGGCTGCGGCGTCGAGGACCCTGCGCACCGCCTCGGGCGTCACACCGGCGGCGGGACGGGGAACGGCGATAGCGGCCGCCCCGACCTCCGCACGGAGGTGGGCGCCCGATATGGAGATGACCGCCCGGTCCACCAACGGCCGGCCGGCCATGGCGCACGCCGCCTCCGCGGCCTGCCGCATCGCGCGCGCCGCCGCGCTGAGGTCGCTGATCAGGCCCCGGTACACCCCGGCCGACGGCACGAGCCCGACGCCGATCACCCGCGCCTCCCCGGCTTCCGTCACCTCGGCCAGGGCGGCCGCGACGTGGGTGCTGCCGGCATCAAGACCCAGAACCAGGTTCGCCGCCAAGGAGCCGGCCCCCTCCAACTAGGCATCCAAGCGTACACTTCTTAACTTCATTCAACACCATCAGGGGGAATCCTTCTCCTGATAATGGGTGGCCCTATAATTCTTGGGAACGGATATGGAAGCGCGCAGCCAGCTCAGGAGGACGCCGGGCTGCGCGCTCAGTCGTGAAGGCCGCCGTGCTGCAGGTCCTCCTCGTCCCGGTGGAGGAGCCCCCACCGCTTCAGGAGCAGCCGCCGTATGATGCCCAGGTTCTGGAACATCCGGATGCCCATCGCGACCACGCCGGCGATGTAGAGGTTGTCCACGCCGATCCGGTCACCCAGGTAGACCAGGCCGGCGGCCAGCAGGGCGTTGGTGAAGAAGCCGGTGATGAAGATGGCGTTGTCGTACGTCCCCTCCAGGCTCGCCCGCAGCCCGCCGAAGGCCGTGTCCAGGGCCGCCACCACCGCGATCGACAGGTACCGGGCGTAGGCGACGGGCAGCGTGAAGGGCGAAAGGATGCCGATGAGGATGCCGGCGATGAAGCCCACGATGATGATCCACATCTCAGGGTGCGACCTCCTCCAGGGCCGGCTGGGCGTAATTGAGCCGCAGCGATGCGGTGTACGCGGGGACCCTAACCGAGGTCTCCTTCTTCACGGTGATCTGGATGCCCCAGTACTTGAGCGACTCCACCACGCCGCCCCGCATCATGAGCGCCCGCTCCAGCTCGTCCGGGTTGCCGATGGCGACGATGGTGAGCGGCGGCGCGGTGCGCACGCCGTTGATGGTCACGACGGGACCCGTGCAGCGGATCTCAGTCCGGCTCGTCACCCGCTGCCCGTTGATCGCGATCGCCTCGGCGCCGGCCGCCCGCAGCTCGTTGATGACCCGCAGGACATCCTCGTCGTGGATGATGAAGTTGTTGGCATTCTCCCCCGGCGTCACCGGCAGGGCCGAATCGTCCAGCACCACCGTGACCCCGGGACCCGTCAGGGGCAGCAGGCCCGCGTGGATCTGCGCCTGCTCCAGCCGCTCCGCGAGGGCCTGGTACTCGTTCTGCGTCTTGACGGAGATCAGCTGCTGCTGGCGCAGGGCCTCGACCTCCGCGGCCAGCTCGTCCCGCAGGGCCTCCGCGGCCGCGAGCTGCGCGACCAGCTCCTCCGTGCGCTGCACCGCAGCCAGGTCGGCCAGGGCGACCTGCCGCTGCACCTTGAACTGCATCGAGAGCATGACACCCAGGACGACCCCGACCAGGGCTGTCGCCCAGGGAACCTTTCTGACCTGTGCGGACATGGCCTCACCCCCCGCATTACTGGCAGCCCTGAGCCAGCACCTTGCCAAAGACCCGGAGGTCGATCTGGCACCGCGCGCGGGCCGGCGCGGGCACCCGCTCGAGCTGGTCCAGCAGGCCCCGGAGCTGCGTCCGGATGTGCTCCTCCCGCAGCGCGGCGTCATCGGGCAGGACGCCCACCTCCACCGTCGTGCCGCCGGTGAGGTAGAGCCGCAGGTAGCGGTCCGCGCGGACGTGCACCTCGGAGAGCTGCTCCAGGAGCGGCTCGCCGGTCCACCAGAGCAGGGTCAGCGCGTCCTTCAGCCCGAGGTCGTCCAGCACGTCGCCGCGCAGGGCGCGGTCCACGGAGACCCCGCTGATCACCGGCAGCCGCTCCCCCTCTTCCAGCAGCCGCTGTCCCAGCACCCGCCCGTCCTTGTCCAGGATCAGGTAGAAGCGGCCGTGGTACTGCAAGAGGGCCAGCGGCTCCCGCTCCGTGATGGCGATGACCAGCGCATTGCCGCGCCAGGTGACCTGCGCCGACTCCACCCAGGGATCCGCCAGGAGCCGCTGGCGGACCCGCTCGGCGGTGACCTCCCACCGCAGGTCGCCCGGCATGACGCCCGCGATCGCCAGCACCTCGGCCTGGCTCAGCCGCTGGTTCCCGGCGACCTGGACCCGCTCCAGCCGGAAGAGGGCCGATCGGTAGGTGGCGAACAGGCAGATGCCCAGGAGCACCGCGAGGGCCAGGGCAAAGCCCCAGCGGCTGCGCGGCCGCACCGTGCCTTTCCCCGTCAGCGGCTCTGCGCGCGTCGTCACCCCGTCACCGCCCCTCCTCGCGATTATACTGCAGGGCCGTACGCCGCCGACCCCTTCAGATTCTGTTATATCATCACATTTAAGGTATTACCGCGTTCAGCGCGCCCGGAACGATCTCAAAGGTCACCGGCAGGCGGCCGACCACCTCGCCGTCCAGCTGGAAGACCACGCGCTCCGGCGAATCGGCCGTGACCCGCCGCCCCCGCGTCATCCGCACCTTCGGGTGGCCGACGTGCCGGCCGCTGTAGATCAGCGAGACGATCCGGAGCAGCTCCAGCCGCCCGAGGTTCTCTCCCCAGGCGATCTCGAAGAGGCTGTCAGCGGGATCGGCGTCCGGGAAGATCTTCATGCCGCCGCCGAAGTAGCGGCCGATGCCCACCTCCAGCAGCAGCACGCGCTCCAGGCGGCGCCTCTCGCCGTCGATCTCCACGTCCAGCGGCACACCGGTGAAGTGAAAGAGGGTGTCGAACACCCCCCGCAGGTAGCTGAGCTTGGGGAACCGCTTGCCGTAGCGGTCCACGCGCACGCACACCTCGGCGTCGAAGCCGAAGCCGGCCGCATTGAAGAAGTAGCGGTAGCCGCGGGCGAGCCCCACGTCCAGCCGGGCGACCCGCCCCTCGAAGGCCAGCCGGCAACCCTCGGCCGCGTCGGTCGGGACGCCGGTGGTGCGCACCCAGTCGTTGCCCCTGCCCGCGGCGATGACGGCCAGGGCGGCATCCGTGCCCACCAGCCCGTTGCCCACCTCGTTGAGCGTCCCGTCGCCGCCCAGGGAGACCACCCGGTCGTACCCTTCCTGCACGGCCAGGCGGGCGAGTTCGATGGCGTGTCCGGGACGCTCGGTGAACTTGACGCCGTACTCGCCCAGCCGGGCGGCCAGCGGCTCGATCTGTTTCCAGCAGGCCAGCGCCTGCCCGCGCCCGGCGATGGGGTTGACGATGAAGCACACGCGGGGCATGGCCGTCACCTCCGTGGCACACGGGTCGCAGTAAGTCTTCCCTTCGGTTGTGGCATTTTCCTGCACAGGGCCGGGCTGGCCGCAGCCCTGGCGGGTGAACCGCGGGCCGGACGAAACCGCAGCGCCGGAGAACGTGCTGCCCCGCGCGGCGGTGCCCGGGAGCACGGCACAGAAAAAAGCGCGGGCCCTGCGGTCGATGCAGGACCCGCGCACGGCGCAGACCCGCGCTACCGATCCTCCCACCGGGCCGTGGGCACCTGGCCGCCGCTCACCACCTTCACCGGCCCGTCCTTCCGCGGCCGGATGTCGAAGTCGAAGATCTCCGTCGGCAGCCAGAGCGTGCAGCAGGCGTTGGGAATGTCGACGATGGCGCTGATGCGCCCTTCGATCGGGGCGGTCCCCAGGATCATGTACGCCTGCTCGCCGGTGTAGCCGAAGCTCTTCAGATAGTTGATCGCCTCCAGGCACGCCCGCCGGTACGCCACGTGCGCATCCAGGTAGTGCTGCCGGCCCTCCTCGTCCACCGAATAGCCCTCGAACACGATGTAGCTCGTAAAGCGCGGCTCGGTGAAGCTGGGCTGGAAGATGGCGTGCTGCAGGTTGTACTTGTTCATGCCGTCCTTGATCAGGTCGACGCACATGGTGATGTAGCCCGGCATCTCGATGGCGCCGCAGAAGGTGATCTCCCCGTCGCCCTGGCTGTAGTGCAGGTCGCCCACCGTCAGCTTGGCGCCCTTCACGTAGACGGGCAGGAAGGCGCGAGCG
>QGVE01000007.1 GCA_003242675.1 Bacillota bacterium
TCCTCGGGGTTCCGGGCGACGCGGATGCCCCGCCCGCCCCCGCCGGCCGTCGCCTTCACCATCACCGGGTAGCCGATCTCCTCGGCAACGGCCAGGGCCTCGTCCTCGCTCTGCACCACGCCGTCCGAGCCGGGGATCGTCGGCACCCCCGCCTTCTTCATCAGGGCCTTGGCGGCGTCCTTCATCCCCATCTTCCGGATCGCCTCGGGGTTGGGCCCGATGAAGGTGATGTTCCACTGGCGGCAGGCCTCGGCGAAGAACGGGTTCTCCGCGAGGAAGCCGTAGCCGGGGTGGATGGCGTCCGCCCCGCTGGCGGTCGCCGCGGTGATGATCGCCGGCACCGACAGGTACGACTGGTGGGACGGCGCGGGCCCGATGTAGTGGGCCTCGTCGGCCATCCGCACATGCAGCGCCTCCCGGTCGGCCTCGGAGAACACGGCCGCCGTCTTGATCCCCAGCTCCCTGCAGGCCCGGATGATCCGGATGGCGATCTCGCCCCGGTTCGCGATCAGGATCTTTTTGAACATCCTCTGCGCTCCCCCTCCTGCGTTTGGCCACCGCTAGCGGGTCCGCCCGCCGAACTGCGCCCGGGTCAGGTGCGCCTGCACCACGCCCGCCTTCGCCCAGCCGCTGCCCGAAAGGGGACCGGCCGGGCCCGCGCTGCCGGGCCCACGCCCCCACCCCGGCGCCGCCGGCTCGATCGACCGGATCGTGAAGCTGCCCACGGGCTGGTCCATCGCCGCCGCAAGGGCGGCGGTGATCACCGCCACCACCTCCGCCGGCAGCTGTGCGCGCCACGGACCTGCCATCAGCCGATCACCACCAGCGGGTCGTTCATCGCGACCGAATCGCCCCGGCTCACCAGGACCTGCTTCACCGTCCCCGCGTACGGGCTGGTGATGTCGTTCTCCATCTTCATGGCCTCCAGCACGGCCACGACGTCGCCCTCACGCACCTGCTGGCCCACCTGCACCGGCACGCTGACGATGATCCCGGGCAGGGGGGCGCAGACCGCCCGGCCCTCCGCCGGCGCCTCGCCGCCCGCCGCAGCGGGCCCGGCCGGCGCGGCCGCAGGGGCCGAGGCCGTGGCCGCCGCGGACACCGCCGCCGAGGCGGCTGCCGGCGCGGGGCCGGCGGAAGCCGGGCCGGCGGCAACCGCCGGGCCGCCGAAACCCGGGGCCGCCGCGGCGCCGAGGCCGTTGCCGGACACCGGAGCGGCGGCCGGGCTGATGAAGGAGGCCCCCGGCGCGCCCGCCGCAGGAGCCGGGACGGGCCCCACGGCCGGACCGGCTGCAGCGGCGTGGGCCGGGGCGGCGGAGGTGAGCTCCTCCACCTCCACGGTGTACGTCACGCCGCCGATGGTCACCCGAAAACGTCTGGTCATCCGCCATCCTCCTTTGCCCGCTCACACCGGGAAGTTGCCGTGCTTCTTCGCCGGGCGGGTCTCCCGCTTCGTCCCCAGGGCCTGCAGGGCCCGGGCCAGCATCGGACGCGTCTGGCGCGGGTCGATGACCGCCTCGACGAAGCCGCGGCCGGCGGCGTTGTACGGGGTGTTGAACTTCTCCTTGTACCGGGCGATCCACTCGGCCCGGGCCGCCTGGGGATCCGCGACGTCCGGCCCCGGCTTGAAGAGGATGTTGGCGGCCCCCTCGGCGCCCATCACCGCGATCTCGGCGGTGGGCCAGGCGATCGTGAAGTCGGCCCCGAGGGACTGGGCCGACATGGCCAGATACGCCCCGCCGTACGCCTTGCGGAGCACGACCACCAGCTTGGGCACCGTCGCCTCGCAGTAGGCGTACAGCAGCTTGGCCCCGTGCCGGATGATGCCGCCGTGCTCCTGCGCCGTGCCCGGCAGGTAGCCAGGCGTGTCGACGAAGGTGATCACCGGGATGTTGAAGGCGTCGCAGAACCGGATGAAGCGGGCGGCCTTGTCCGAGGCGTTGATGTCGATGCACCCGGCCAGCACCCGGGCCTGGTTCGCGACGATCCCCACCGTCCGGCCCGCGAGCCGGGCAAACCCCACGACCATGTTCATCGCCCAGCCCGGCTGCACTTCCAGGAAGTCGCCGTGGTCGACGACGGCGGTGATCACCTCCCGCACGTCGTAGGGCTTGTTGGGGTTCTCCGGCACGACGTGGAGCAGCCGCTCCTCCGCCCGGTCGATGGGGTCGGTCAGGGGCCCCAGGGGCGGGTCGTCCACGTTGTTGGGCGGCAGGAACGAGAGCAGCCGCCGGACTGCCGCGAGGCACGACGGCTCGTCCGGGGCCCGGAAGTGGGCGACGCCGGACTTCTCCGTGTGGGCCCGCGCCCCGCCCAGCTCCTCGTGCGTCGTGGTCTCGCCGGTGACGGCCTTGATCACCTCGGGGCCGGTGATGTACATGTAGCTGGTCTTGTCGACCATGAAGATGAAGTCCGTGAGGCCCGGCGAGTAGACGGCGCCGCCGGCGCAGGGGCCCATGATGACCGAGATCTGCGGGATGACCCCGCTGGCCAGGGTGTTGTGGTAGAAGATCTGGCCGTAGCCGTTCAGGGCGTCGATGTGCTCCTGAATCCGGGCGCCGCCGGAGTCCTGGATGCCCACGATCGGGCATCCGGCCTTCATCGCCATCTGCTGGACCTTCACGATCTTCCGGGCGTGCATCTCCCCCAGCGATCCGCCCATGACCGTGAAATCCTGCGAGAAGGCGTATACCGTGCGTCCATCCACGGTGCCGAAACCGGTGATCACGCCGTCCGCGGGCGTCTCCCGCTGGTCCATGCCCAGCTCCGTCCCGCGGTGGCGAACGTGCAGGTCGATCTCCACGAAGGAGCCCGGGTCAAACAGCAGTTCCAGCCGCTCCCGGGCCGTCAGCTTCCCCTGCTCCTTCCGCTTGGCCAGGGCCTGTGCCCCGCCGCCCAGGCGGAGCCGCGCCTCCCGGGCCTGAAGCTCCGCCACCAGATCCTCCATGCTCACGCTGCCGCTCACTCCCCAGGTGCTGCACCAGCTCGGTCAGCACGCCGCCCGTCGACCGGGGGTGCAGGAAGCAGACCAGGGTGCCGTGGGCCCCCGGGCGGGGCTCCGGGTCGACGAGCTGCAGCCCCCGGGCGGCGGCCTCGGCCATCGCGGCGCGGATGTCCGGCACCCGGTAGGCCACGTGGTGCAGCCCCTCCCCCCGCCGCTCGATGTGCCGGGCGATGGGCCCGTCCGGAGCCGTCGACTCCAGGAGTTCCACCCGGGCGTCGCCGGCGGCGAAGAAAGCCACCCGCACTTTCTGGGCCGGCACCTCCTCGACGCCCTCAAGATGCAGCCCCAGCCGGTCCCGGTACAGCGCGATCTGCTCCTGCAGGTCGCGGACGGCTATGCCGATGTGATCGATCTCCATCATCATAGCACGTCCCCTTTCTTATGACCAGATCCTAAGAACCAGATACTAGAACCCGGTACTAAGTTTTCGGCTCACGCCGGCCGGACGCGCTGCCGGATGAACTCGACGGCGGCGCCCGTGGGGGTGCCGGGGGTGAAGACCTCGGCGATGCCCGCCGCCTTCAGGGCGGGGATGTCGTCCGCGGGGATGATCCCGCCGGCCACGACCAGCACGTCGCTAAGCCCCCGCGCCCTCAGGGCCTCGACCGTCCGGGGCAGGAGCGTGTTGTGGGCCCCGGAGAGGATGGAGAGCGCCACCACGTCCACGTCCTCCTGAAGGGCGGCCTCGGCGATCTGCTCCGGCGTCTGGCGCAGGCCGGTGTAGATCACCTCGAACCCGGCATCCCGGAACGCCCGGGCCACCACCTTGGCGCCGCGGTCGTGGCCATCCAGCCCGGGCTTGGCGA
This sequence comes from Bacillota bacterium, assembly GCA_003242675.1. The sequence goes on from QGVE01000007.1 coordinate 3,811, forward strand.
CGAGAACGCGAATCTTCCGCATGCCTTACAGCTCCTCCGTCGGGTGGTACTCGCCGAAGACGTCCCGCAGCACGTCGCAGATCTCCTGGAGCGTCGCGTAGGCCTTCACGGCCTCCAGGATGGGGGGCATCAGGTTGTCCGTGCCCCGGGCCGCCGCCCGCAGAGCCGCCAGGGCCCGGTCCACGGCCGCCTGGTCGCGGCGGGCTTTCACGGCCGCCAGCTTCCGCCGCTGGGCCTCCTGGACGGCCGGGTCGACCCGGAGCAGGTTGACCGGGGGCGGCTCCTCCACCTGGAACCGGTTGACGCCGACGATGACCCGCTCCCCGCCCTCCACCTGGCGCTGGTACTGGTAGGCCGCCTCCTGGATCTCCCGCTGCATGTAGCCGCGCTCGATGGCCCGCACGGCCCCGCCCATCTCGTCGATCTTGGCGATGTACTCCATCGCCTGCCGCTCGATCTCGTTGGTCAGGTGTTCGACGTAGTAGGAGCCGGCCAGGGGGTCAACCGTCGCCGCGGCCCCGCTTTCGTAGGCGATGATCTGCTGCGTCCGCAGGGCCACGCGCACCGACTCCTCCGTGGGCAGGGCCAGGGCCTCGTCCCACGAGTTGGTGTGCAAGGACTGGGTGCCGCCGCAGACGGCGGCGAAGGCCTGCAGGGTCACGCGCACGATGTTGTTCAGGGGCTGCTGGGCCGTGAGCGTGGAACCGCCGGTCTGGGTGTGGAACCGGAGCATCCAGCTGCGCGGGTCCCGCGCCCGGAACCGCTCCCGCATGATGCGGGCCCAGAGCCGCCGGGCGGCCCGGAACTTGGCGACCTCCTCGAAGAAGTCGTTGTGGGCGTTGAAGAAGAAGCTGAGCTGGGGCGCGAACGCATCGACGTCCAGCCCCGCGCGGATCGCCGCCTCCACGTAGGCGATGCCGTTGGCCAGGGTGAAGCCCACCTCCTGCGCCGCGGTGGCGCCGGCCTCCCGGATGTGGTAGCCGGAGATGGAGATGACGTTCCACCGCGGGACCTCCCGGGCGCAGTAGGCAAAGACGTCCGTGACCAGCCGCATGGAGGGTTCCGGCGGGAAGATGTAGGTGCCCCGCGCGACGTACTCCTTCAGGATGTCGTTCTGGACGGTGCCGGTGAGCTGGTCGGGCCGGACGCCCTGCTTCTCCGCCACGGCGATGTACATGGCGAGGAGCACGGCGGCCGGGGCGTTGATGGTCATGGACGTGGACACCTTGTCCAGGGGGATCCCTTCGAAGAGGGTCTCCATGTCCGCCAGCGTGTCGATGGCGACGCCGACCTTGCCCACCTCCCCCTCCGCATAGGGCGAGTCGGAGTCGTAGCCGATCTGCGTGGGCAGGTCGAAGGCGACGGAAAGCCCGGACTGGCCGTTTTCCAGGAGGTAGCGGTACCGCCGGTTGGACTCCTCCGCGGTGCCGTACCCGGCATACTGGCGCATGGTCCAGAAGCGGCCGCGGTACATGGTCGGGTGGACGCCCCGGGTGAAGGGGTACTCGCCGGGAAAGCCCAGGTCGTTCAGGTAGTCGACCTGGACGTCGGCCGGCGTGTACAGCCGCTTCACGGGGATTCCCGAGTTCGTGGTGAACTCAGCCTGCCGTTCGGGGAACCGGGCCAGCGCAGGGGCAACGGTGCGCTCGTGCCAGCGGTCCCGCTCGGCCGCGATGCGGTCGCGGGCGTCGGACACAGGACATCACCTCGTGAAGCAGGTTCCATTCGTTACGATTTTCACATCTCACGAACGAGACTCTCTACAAAGAATATTCCTTAGTTTTCGGCGGGCTGAGGGCGAATCCTTCTCGGGCATGAAAAAGACCACCACCGGCAGAGCCGGGGTGGCCTGTTGTTCCATTCACGTTGCTCAGGCAGGCTCTTCGATGCGCTCGACCTGATCCAGCATTGCGTTTAATTCTGCGGCTGTAGCGGGATCGATGAGGTTGGCCCGCAGCGCCCCCCCGAGCTTCATGCGGAGGGAGACCGCCGCACAGCGGGCCGAGAACTGACCGTCCCTCGCGGCGACATGAGGGATGGATTCGACCTGGTAACGAAGCCAGACCGCGAGTGACATCGGGGTCTTGGACCTGTCAACCGCCTTGCCGACCCTGTGCCCGCTCATGGTAGTCGCCACCTTTCGTGCTTTTACTCTATACACGGACGGGGGGGCAGAAAGGTTCGAACCAACCGAAGAGACGCGAGACTGGCCAGGGCCGTGCGCCCTGGCCAGTCTCGCGCACCTGCGGGCTCCCGGTTCAGCTGGCTGCCACGAGCCGCTCCTTCGGCTTCAGCGCGTCCTGCGCGGCGAGCGGATCGGTCATGTCCCGCAGCAGCTCGTCCAGGTACTGGTGAATCTCCTGCGCCTCCTGCCACACAGGCTCCAGCCACTCCTGGATGCGGGCGCGCAGCTCCGCCTCGATGGCGGGGACCTGGGCCCCCTTCTCGGTGAGGCTCAGCATGACGACCCGGCGATCCCCCTGGAGGCGGAACCGCTCCAGCCACCCGTCCCGCTCCAGCCGGTCGATGATGGCCGCCAGATTGCCGCGGGTGCAGTGCACCGCGTCGTTGACCTGCTGGAGCATCGTCGGGCGCTCCACCGACAGCTCCCGGAGCACCTGGAACTGGGGCCAGCTCAGGCCGTACGCCGCCCGGAGGTACCGCTCGCACTGCTGCTCCAGCCGGCTGGCCAGCCGCCTCACCAGGGTGATCCGCTCCACCGTCTCCACATCGATCCGGCTCAGGGCACCCACCCCCATCGCGCTTTCTTCACCTGTCATTACGTATGGTCACCGTTAAATGTTCACTGGGAGCAATTGAAAGTGCATATTTTCCTGCTGATTCTGCGATCCCTCCACTCGGCTCCGGCCGAGCCAAAGCTGACCGGCATCACCCTTCCGCGTCGGGACAGTGGATAGATTGTGAGTAAACGCCTGAACAATCACCCTTGTTTGTCCTTCCGCAATGATGCTATGATTACGGCACGGGGGCGCCCTCTGGTGCGAAACATCCGCCTGCCCTTATTGCCCACAAGTTGTTCATCTGGGGCATGTACATAGAGAGGGGTTGAATGGTCATGCGCGAAGGCGTCGAGACGTGGGGACAGCCCGCGCTCAGCGATGACGAGCAGCTGGGTCGGCTCATGGAGGTGATGGGCGGTTCCCTCCTCGCCTACGCGAACCGCCTCCTGGGCGACCCCTTTGCCGCCGAGGAAGTCTGCCAGGACGCCATGTACAAGGCCTGGTGCCACCTGGATTCGCTGGAACCCACCAGCCAGCTGCGGGCGTGGCTGTACAAGGTGACGCGCAACGCCGCCCTCGACGTGCTGCGCAGCCAGCGGCATCAGACCACCGCGCTCCTGACCGAGGACCTGCAGGACCCGACGCCGGGGCCGGAGACCGAGCTGGAGCGCAAGGCCTTCATCGAGGCCCTGTGTGCGGCGCTCAACCGGCTGCCGCCGCACTACACCTCGGTGCTGAGCCTGCGGCTCCTGGAAGGCTACTCGTACCGCGACATCGCCGAGGAGCTCAACCTGCCCCTGGGCACGGTGAAGAGCCGGCTGCGCAACGGCCTCCAGTACCTGTCCCGGGAGCTGGCCAGCGTCGGCGTGGACCAGAGCTACCTCTCGTGAATCCGGTGGAGTGAGAAAAGCCCGGGCGCTGCGCTCCGACTGCGCAGCGCCCGGGCTTGCTTACTCGTCCTCCTCCGGCCCTTCGGCCATCAACGCCTCCAGGGCCTGAAGCCGCTCGAAGAGCGGGTGGGCCTCGCCGAACCAGCGCCCCAGCGACAGGGTGAGGAACCGGTGCAGCCCCTCCTCGATCTCGTCAATCCGCTCCCCCTTCTCCGTGAGCTCGAGGTAGATCACCCGCCGGTCCTCCGCCGACCGCGTCCGCTTCACCCAACCGTCCCGCTCCAGCCGGTCCACGATGCCCGTGATGTTGCTGTGGGTGCAGGCCAGGGCGGCCGTCAGCCGCTTGGCCGACGTCGGTCCGCACTGGCGCAGGGTGCGGAGCACCGTGAATCCCGGCCAGCTGAGGCCGTGGGTGCGCCTCAGGTAGCTGTCGCACCGGGTCTGCAGGATGTGGGAAACCACGGACGCCGTCCGCACGTACGCCAGGGGATCCATCGGCAGGGCGCTCGCTGCCATCGCAACCACCTCTCCCACCGGGCTTGTCCTCTTCTACCCACCACTACGTATGTAACAACTAAGATGTTCACATACCGGCGTCATCCGCCGCACTCCGCGCGATGTTTCGAGAATTGCGTCGGTGGGCATAACTCATGCCAGGAGGTGGAGTGCGGATGCACGCGCTGCTGCAGCAGTTAGAGGCATACCGGGCCAGGGAGGAATCCCTGCGGTGGGAGGGGACGTTCGCCGACTACCTGGAGATCGTGGCGAAGAACCCCCGGGTGGCCCGGCACGCCCATGCCCGGATCTACGACATGATCGTCTCCCACGGGGTGGAGGAGGTGAACGGGGTACGGCGCTACCGGTTCTTCGAAAACGAGCTCTTCGGCCTCGACCGCGCCCTGGAGCGGCTCGTGGAGGAGTACCTGCACCCGGCGGCCCGAAGGCTGGACGTGCGCAAGCGGATCCTCCTCCTCATGGGACCGGTCAGCGGCGGAAAGTCCACCCTCGTCACCCTGCTCAAGCGGGGCCTGGAGGCCTACAGCCGGACGCCGGAGGGGGCGCTCTACGCGATCCGCGACTGCCCGATGCACGAGGAGCCGCTCCACCTGGTGCCCCGGGAGCTCCGGCCGATCCTTGAGAAAGAGCTCGGTGTGGTAATCGAGGGCGACCTCTGCCCCCGCTGCCGGCTCATGGTAAAGGAAGAGTACGGCGGGCGGATCGAGGACGTGCCTGTCGTCCGGATCTTCCTCTCCGAGGCCGACCGCGTGGGCATCGGCACCTTCAGCCCGTCCGATCCCAAGTCCCAGGACATCGCCGACCTCACCGGGTCCATCGACTTCTCCACGATCGGCGAGTACGGATCGGAGTCGGACCCCCGCGCCTACCGGTTCGACGGCGAGCTCAACAAGGCCAACCGGGGCATCATGGAGTTCCAGGAGATGCTGAAGCTGGACGAAAAGTTCCTCTGGCACCTGCTCAGCCTCAGCCAGGAAGGCAACTTCAAGGCCGGCCGGTTCGCCCTCATCTCCGCGGACGAGCTGATTGTGGCCCACACCAACGAGACCGAGTACCGGGCCTTCATCGCCAACAAGCGGAACGAAGCCCTGCAGAGCCGCATCCTCGTCATCCCCGTCCCGTACAACCTGCGGGTCTCGGACGAGGTGCGCATCTACGAGAAGCTGGTCCGCCAGGCCGACGCGGCCCACGTGCACATCGCCCCGCACGCGCTGTATGCCGCCGCCGTGTTCTCGGTGCTGAGCCGGCTGAAGGAGTCGCAGCGGGCCGGCGTGGACCTCATGAAGAAGCTGAAGCTGTACGACGGGGCCCACGTGGAGGGCTTCACCCCGGAGGATGTGGCCGAGCTGCAGCGGGAGTTCGAAGGAATCGAGGGGATGAGCGGGGTCGATCCCCGCTACGTCATCAACCGCATCTCCGCGGCGATCATCCGCAAGGGGGAGAACAGCGACAAGGCCTGCATCACCGCGCTGGACGTGCTCCGCTCGCTCCGGGACGGGCTGGACCAGCACCCCTCCATCACCCCGGAGGAGCGGGAGCGGCTCCTGTCCCTCATCGCCCTGGCCCGGCAGGAGTACGACGAGGTCGCCCGCCGGGAGGTGCAGAAGGCCTTCATCCACGCCTACGAGGCCTCGGCGCGGAGCCTGCTGGCGAACTACCTGGACAACGTGGAGGCCTACTGCGGAGGCCGGAAGATCCGCGACCCGCTCACGGACGAGCTGCGGGAACCCGACGAGCAGCTCATGCGCTCCATCGAGGAGCAGATCGGCGTCTCTGAGAACGCCAAGAAGGCCTTCCGGGAGGAGATCATGATCCGGCTCTCCTCGTTCGCCCGGCGGGGCATGACGTTTGACTACACCTCCCACGACCGGCTGCGGGAGGCCATTGAGAAGAAGCTGTTCGCGGACCTGAAGGACGTCGTGAAGATCACCACCTCCCTGCGCGCGCCGGACCCCGAGCAGCAGCGCCGCCTGGACGAGGTGGTCGACCGGCTCACTCAGGAGCACGGCTACTGCCCCTCGTGCGCGAGCGAGCTCCTGCGCTACGTCGGCTCCCTGCTGAGCCGATAGCCCGGGCGGGGTCGCGCGGAAAGCACGCAGAGGAGGCGCAGAGAATGGCAGACACCCCGTTCCTCATTTCCCGGGAGGACTGGTCGCTGCACCGCCAGGGGCAGATGGACCAGGAGCGGCACCAGGCGCGGATCCGGGAGGCCATCCGGGCCAACCTGGCGGAGATCGTGAGCGACGAGGCGATCATCGCCAGCGACGGCCGCAAGGTGGTGCGGCTGCCGATCCGGGTCCTGAAGGAGTACCGGTTCCGGCTGGACTGGCAGAAGCAGGAGCGGGTCGGGGAGGCGGCGGGTGACGTGCGGCCCGGGGATGCCGTGGGGGCCGCCGGAGCGGCGGGCAGGGCCGGCGGCAAGGGCGCCGGCGAGGAGGCCGGGGACGAATGGTTCGAGACGGACGTGCCGCTGGAGGAGCTGGAGGAGCTGCTCTTCGCGGAGCTCTCCCTCCCCCACCTCGAGCCCAAGCAGGACCCCCTGCTCACCACGCGCTACCTCGACTGGCGGGACGTGCGCCGCCACGGGATCACCGCCAACATCGACAAGAAGCGCACGCTGCTGGAAGCGATGAAGCGCAACCGCCTGGCGGGGCGGCCTCCCCTGGCCGGGATCCGCCGGGAGGACCTGCGGTTCCGCACCTGGGACGAAGCGGAGACCCCGCGGGCCAGCGCCGTGCTGATCATCATGATGGACACCTCGGGGTCCATGGGCACGGGGGAGAAGCACATCGCCCGCAGCCTCTGCTACTGGATGGTCCGCTTCCTCCGCACCCGGTACGAACAGGTCAGGCTCCACTTCGTCGCCCACACCACCGAGGCACGGGAGCTGGACGAGGAGGCCTTCTTCACCCGCGGCGAATCCGGCGGCACCCGCTGCTCCTCCGCCTACGAGTACGCCCTGCAGCTCATCGAACGGCAGTATCCGCCCGACCGGCACAACCTCTATGCCTTCCACTTCTCCGACGGCGACAACCTGATCTCCGACAACCCGCGCGCGGTGGCCCTCCTGCGCAAGCTGCTCGAGCGCTGCGCGCTCGTGGGATATGGGCAGATCGAGATCCAGCCCCAACAGCTCGGGATGCCCTACTACCAGCCCAACACCCTGCTCTCGCTGTACCGGCAGGAGATCGACCACCCGCGCTTCGTCACAGCCATGATCCGGGAGCGCTCGGACATCTACGCGGCCCTGCGGGCGTTCTTCCCGCCCGCCTCCGCAGGCGAGGGGAGGGCGGACCGGCATGGCGCCTGACCTGGACCGCCTCGAAGAGGCGATTGCGGCGGTGGTCGAGCGGGCCCGGGCAGAGGGCCTGGACTTCTTCCCCATGCGCTTCGAGCTCTGCCCGGCGGATGCGCTCTACACCCTGGGCGCCTACGGCATGCCGACCCGATTCTCCCACTGGTCCTTCGGCAAGGCCTACTACCTCTTGAAGAGCCAGGCCCGGCTGGGGCTCACCAAGATCTACGAGCTGGTCATCAACTCCGACCCCTGCTACGCCTTCCTGCTGGAGTCCAACAGCCTCCTGGAGAACACGCTGGTGGCCGCGCACGTCCTGGCCCACGCCGACTTCTTCAAGCACAACTGGCGGTTTCAGGGGACCAACCGCCGGATGGTGCACACCATGAGCGCCTTTGCCGAGCGGGTCCGGCGGTACGAGGAGAAGTTCGGCCGCGAGCCGGTGGAGCGGTTCCTGGACGCCGCACTGGCGGTGGCCGAGCAGATCGACCCGTTCCCCGGGCCGCGCCCGGATCCCGGCCGGGACCTGCCGCGCTTTCTGCTGGAGCACGCCCCCGACCTCGACGACTGGCAGCGGGACATCCTGGCCAGCGTCCGGGAGGAGGCGCTCTACTTCCGGCCGCAGATGGAGACGAAGATCCTGAACGAGGGCTGGGCGACGTTCTGGCACGTCCGCATCCTGCGGGCGCTGGAGCTCAGCCCCGACCAGGCGCTGGAGTTCGCCCGGCTGCACGCCGCCGTGGTGGCCCCGCACCCCCACCTGCTCAATCCCTACCGGCTGGGCTACCGGCTGCTGGAGTCCATCGCCGCCCGCCACGGCGAGGAGCGGCTGTTCGAGGTGCGCACGCTGGAGACGGACCTCTCCCTGGTGCGGGACTACCTCACCCCGGAGCTCTGCGCGGAGCTGGACCTCCACGTCTACGCGCAGCAGAACGGCCAGTGGCAGGTGACCACGAGCGACTGGGCCGCGGTGCGGGCGGCGCTCCTGCGCCAGCTGGAGAACTGCGGGCTGCCCTACATCTACGCCGAGGAGGCCAACTACCAGCGGCAGGGCGAGCTGTACCTCCGGCACGGGTACGACGGGGTCGAGCTCGACACGGCGCACCTTCACCACGCGCTGCGCCACGTGCAGCACATCTGGGGGCGGCCGGTGCACCTGGAGACGGTGCACGGGGGCCGGCGCACCCTCTACACATGCCGGGGCGAGGAAGTGACGAGCCGGGTGCTGTGACCCAGCACCCGGCTCCGCAATTGGGCGGCGGCCGTGATCAGGCGATGTCCTCCAGCGCCTTGCCGGAGCGGCGCATCGCCGCCTCCAGCAGCGCCTCCGGCGAGGTCAGCCCTTCCAGCGAACTCGAAGAGCCCAGGGAGAAAAGCAGGTCGCCGCCGCTCATGCTGGCCCATTCGCCCAGGGAGAGGCCCAGCCGCAGGGTGATCTCCCGCGCCACGGCCCGGTCCGTGGCCGGCAGCAGTCCCACGAACTGGTGATCCGACCAGCGGAAGGCCAGGTCCGGCCTGCGCACGGCCGCCGACAGGGCCTCTGCCACGGCGAGGTCCGCGGCCAGCCGCTCCGCGAGCGAGAGCCGCTGCCGGCCCTGCGCCTCGAGCCAGATCAGCGACACCCCGTGCCCGCCGTGCTTGCGCAGGAGATCCAGGACCCGCCGGCGGAACGCCGTGCGGCGCAGGAGCCCGGTCACCGGATCCCGCGCCTCGACCTGCAGCTCCTCCTCCATCAGCAGCTTGCGCACCAGTTCCGCGCGCGAGTCGGCTCCGGTCTTGCGCAGGATGTGGCGGATGTGGGTTTTCACGGTGTTCACGGTCACGAACAGCCGCCGCGCCACCTCGGCCGTCGGCAGGCCGGCCAAGGCGAGCTGCGCGACCTCCAGCTCCCGTGGGCTCAGGAGAGGCTGTAAGCGGCTGACCACAACCTCCGTGGAGACGGCCTCCAGCGGCCGCTCCCGCACCATCGGGCTCATGGACGCTCCTCCCGTCCGCGCCTGTACTTTCGTCTCCGCCTGCGACAGAAATTCGACACTTTCCGCTGCACATTCAGTAGTTATTTGAGTCGATTCCATCGTTCATTCTACCGTACGCTCCTGAGCGAAGTCAACAGAAATTTTCTTCTATCTAGACTTGACTGTCTATAGCACACGACCACCCGACCCCCATCGAGGGTCGGGTGGCCGCGGGCCTCCCGGGTGCTGTCACTTCGGCCGCCGTACGGTCCCGACGGCGCTCCGGTTGAAGGTCAGCTCCACGTTGGGGGCGACCTTCACCCGGATCGTGTTGTTGGTCTCGTCCAGCGCCTGAATCACGCCGTGCAGGCCGCCGATGGTGATGATCTCGTCGCCGACCTTGAGCGAGTCGAGCATCTCCTGGCGCTTCTTCTGCTGCTGCTGCTGGGGACGGATCAGCATGAAGTACATCAGGACCAGGAGCAGGATCAAGGGACCCCACTGAACCAGAAACTCCAAGGCTGCTTCCTCCTCGCGCTCTCTTGCGTTCACTATACCACGTGCGCAGGACGCCTGTACATTTCTGGCCAAACCGCGGGCCGGTTCAGCGCTGGCCGGGGGCGTACATCAGCACCTGTATGGGGCGCATGCCGATCCGCTCCGCCAGCCGGACGGCGGCGCTGCCCGTCGGCGCAATCAGCGAGACGGCGAAGGCGCCCTTCAGGTAGCCCCAGCCGCGCACCCGCTCGACCAGGCCGGTGCCGATGCCCTGCCGGCGGTACTCGGGCAGCACGTAGAGGTCCGAGATGTAGGTGTACAGCTCCGGCCGGAACAGGGCGGGCGGCTCCTGCAGGCTGCCGACGCAGTAGCCCACCGGGCCCTCCCGGCCTTCGTCCTCGGCCAGCATCACCACGGCGGCCGGATGCTCGATGGCCTGGGCCAGGCCGGTCTTGGCGAACTGCATGAACCCGTCCGCCAGCGTGTAAAGGCCCAGCTGGGCCTGCTGCTCCCGCGCGAAGGCCTCCACCAGGGGCAGGAGCGCGTTCAGGTCGGCGCGGGTGGCGGCTCGGTACTGAATGGCCACTTCTCCACTCCCCCTCACGGCTATCGGTTCTCGGGCACCGCCGGCTCGGCGGGGCCGCCGGGGCCGCCCGACGCGCGGCTGCGCTCGCGCCGCTCGGCCTCGCCGGCGTGCCAGCGCTCCAGGAACGCCTTGCGGTACGCGGCGAAGGTGCCGGCGGCCAACGCGGCCCGGATCTCCTCCATCAGGCGCACCAGAAAGCGCAGGTTGTGGATGGAGCAGAGCCGGAGTCCCAGCATCTCGTCCGCCTTCAGCAGGTGCCGGATGTAGGCCCGGCTGAAGTTCCGGCAGGCGTAGCAGTCGCAGCCCTCCTGGATCGGCTGGAAGTCCCGGGCGAACTCGGCGTTGCGCACGGTCATCCGGCCTTCGGGCAGGAAGACCGTGCCGTGCCGGGCGATGCGGGTGGGCAGCACGCAGTCGAACATGTCGACGCCGCGCCAGACGCCCTCCACCAGGTCCTCCGGCGATCCCACCCCCATCAGGTAGCGGGGCCTGTCCTCCGGCAGGAGCGGCACCTGCACCTCCAGCATCTCGTGCATGAGCTCCTTGGGCTCGCCCACCGAGAGCCCCCCGATGCCGTAGCCGGGGAAGTCCAGCTCCACGAGCTGCTCCGCCGACTGGCGGCGCAGGTCGGCGAACGTGGAGCCCTGCACGATGCCGAACAGGGCCTGGGATTCGGGACGGGCGTGCGCCTTCTTGCAGCGGGCCGCCCAGCGGGCCGTCCGCTCGATGGAGCGCTTGGCGTATTCGTAGTCGCACGGCCACGGGGTGCACTCGTCGAAGGCCATGATGATGTCGGCCCCGAGCGCGTTCTCGATCTCAATGGCCTTCTCGGGGGTGAGGAAGTGGGTGCTGCCGTCGATGTGCGACCGGAACTGCACGCCCTCCTCCGTAATCTTGCGCAGGTCGGCGAGCGAGAACACCTGGAACCCGCCCGAATCGGTCAGCACCGCGCCCTTCCAGTTCATGAACCGGTGCAGCCCGCCCGCCTCCCGCACCAGCTCGTGGCCGGGCCGGAGATATAGATGGTAGGTATTGCTGAGGATGATCCGCGCCCCGAGGTCCCAGACCTCCTCCGGGTTCAGGGTCTTCACGGTGGCCTGGGTGCCGACCGGCATGAAGACGGGCGTGTCGATCACCCCGTGCGGGGTGTGCAGTCGACCGAGCCGCGCGGCGGAGGCCGGATCGCGACGGACCAGTTCCCAACGGATGGCCAACGAAATCCTCCTCTGTCACAGGATCAGCATCGCGTCCCCGAAGCTGAAGAAGCGGTACCGCTGGGCCACGGCCTCCCGGTAAGCCCGCATGATGAGGTCGTGGCCGGCGAAGGCGGAAACCAGCATGAGCAGGGTCGACTTGGGCAGGTGGAAGTTGGTGATCAGGCAGTCCACGGCCTTGAAGCGGTATCCCGGGTAGATGAAGATGTCGGTCCAGCCCTCGCCGGGTTGGATCGTGCCGTCCTCGGCTGCGACGGTCTCCAGGGTGCGCACGGAGGTCGTGCCCACGACCACCAGCCGCCCGCCCCGCGCCCGCACCCGGTTCAGGCCGGCGGCCGCCTCGGGCGAGACGCGGAAGAACTCGCTGTGCATCTTGTGCTGCGTGGGGTCCTCCACCTCCACGGGGCGGAAGGTGCCCAAGCCGACGTGCAGCGTGATCCGATGGATCTCGACCCCCTGGGCGACCAGCCGGTCCAGGAGCTCGGGCGTGAAGTGCAGCCCCGCCGTGGGGGCGGCCGCAGAGCCCCACTCCCGGGCGTAGACGGTCTGGTAGCGCTCGGGGTCCTCCAGCTGCTCGTGGATGTACGGCGGCAGGGGCATCTGCCCCAGCCGGTCGAGGAGGTTTTCGAAGACGCCCTCGTAGCGGAAGTCGATGATCCGGCCGCCGTAGTCGGTGGGACCGACCACGGTGCCGACCAGCAGGCCGTCGCCGAAGACGATCCGCTCGCCGGGGCGGGCCTTCTTCCCCGGCTTTACCAGGGTCTCCCACCGGTCCCGGCTGAGCCGCTTGAGGAGCAGCACCTCCATGGCGCCGCCGGTCCGCTCCCGGCAGCCGAGGAGCCGGGCGGGCATCACCCGGGTGTCGTTGATCACCAGCCCGTCGCCGGGCCGCAGATACTCGGGCAGGTCGCGGAAGCGGCGGTGCGCGATCGCACCGCTCGCCCGGTCCACCACCATCAGCCGGGAAGCGTCGCGCGGCTCCACCGGCTTCTGGGCAATGAGCTCCTTGGGCAGATCGTAGTCAAAGTCTGAGAGCTTCACCTTAGCGGGTCTCCACCTTTGTGCCGGTAAAGTAGTGGGTCAGGATCTCGACGTAGCTCTTCCCCTGCAGAGCCATGCCGTACGCTCCCCACTGGGACATGCCGACGCCGTGGCCCTGGCCGCTGCCGCTGACGACGATCTCCCGGGGCTCGGAGACGGGGCCGGGCGCCGGCTCCGGCACCGGAGGCCGGGACTCGCCCCGGGACGGCGGCGTCGTGCTGGGCCGGGTGACCACGCCGACGACGGCGTAGGCGTCCGCGGAGGCCACCGCCGCGAGGCTCTCCAGCGAGCGGACGGCGCCGCCCGCGCCGAGCACGTAGGTCCCGGCGACCGGCCGGAACACCACCTCGCCGCCTGCACCCAGGACCGCCACCACGGGCGCCTGCTCCTCCGGCTCGGGCTCAGGTTCGGGTGCAGGCGCCGGCTCCGGTTTGGGCGCGGGGGCCGGAGCCTCCGCACCGATCAGGGCGATCTCCCGCGGCGGCGCGGGCAGGCCGAGGGCGATCCGCATCTGCTGCATGGAGAGGGTGCGGGAGCCCAGCGTGCCGACGACCTCCCACGTGGCCGGCCGGCCGCTGGCCGAGGGCCTGCCCGGGATGACCGCCGTCACCCGGCCGACGCCGAAGCCGGCGGCCTCCAGCCGCTGGCTGAACTCTTCCACCGTGAACGCGCTGCGCCAGGCGGTGTACGGGTTCTCGGGCAGCGCGTCGTAGTCCGGCACCCCCCTCAGGTACCCCCGCGGGGCGCCGCCGGTCCAGATGTCCTCGTTGTTCTCGGTGTGGCCCCCGGAGGAGGAGTGGTAGTAGGCCGCCACGACGTTCCCCTGGTAGGTGATCACCTGGCCCTCGGTCGCCCGGACCGCGGCGGTGGTGCTGGGCTTCTCCTGGCCAACCCCCAGGTAGACCTGGTCGTCGACGGTGGCGCGCAGGTCGAAGCCGTCCTCCGCCCACCGCCCCAGGTGCGCGACGGCGTAGGAGCGGGAGGCCACCGCCTGCGCCTTCAGGGCCTCCTCCGGCCAGCGGTAGTCCATCTCCGCCGGAACGACGGAGAGCAGGTAGTCCTCCAGGTTGACGACGTTGACCACGGACAGCTGCCCCTTGGCCGTGGGCACCAGCTGGATCTCGCCGCGATACGCCCTTCCCTGGAAGGTAATATACCCGCCGGGATCCGGCACCAGACGGACGGGGCCGGCGAACCACGCCTGGAGGGGCTCCACGTACACGCCGCCCTGCGCCAGCACCGCCCGCACCGCGGCTCCGGCCGGCACCGCGCCCTGCACTGCGCCGTCGGCGACGATCCGGAGCCCGGCGGTGCTGCCCACCTCCGCCGCGCTCTGGCCCCACGCCAGCCCGACCCGCACCGGCGACTCGGACGGCGGCGCGGGGACGTCGGCGCTCGCCGCCGCGGCGCGGGACCACGGCCCCGGCAGGAGGGCCGCGAGGGTCAGGAGGAGCAGGGAAAGCAGCGCCGGAGCTCGGACACCACGCTTGTGCACGGGGGACACCGCCTTCGCCTTAGGTTGGGAAAATCTATGACTCAATCGTTCGCTCCGTCAAAGATGTTCTCCTTCCCACCGCACAGGAAAAGGGGGCCGGCTGCCCGACCCCCTGGCGGATCCAGCCCCGCTTCAGCGCGGGTTCCCCCGCCCGCCCTGCCCGGGGCGGTCGCGGTCGCCGCGCCGGTCATCGTCCCCGCGCCCGGGGCTGCCCTTGCCAGCGCTTCCCCGATCGTCCGGGCCCGGCCGATCGCGGTCCCGGCCGCGCCCGTCGCCGTCATCGCCCTTCTCGCGCCCGGAACGGCCGCTGCCGGGGCTGCCCTGGCTGCCCCGGCCCGACCGCCCCCGGTCGCCATCGTCGTCATCATCGTCGCCGTCATCACGGTCGCCGCCGCGCCCAGCGCCTCCGCCGGGGCCGCTCCGGTTCCCCGAACCCGGCCCGTCGCGGCTCTCGCCGCGCCGGTCGTCACTGGGGCGGCCGCTGACGCCATCCGCGCCGCGTCCCGCGTTCCCCTTGCCGGGTTTGTCCGGGCTGCCCTGGTCCTTCCGGTCGCGGTCCCCGCCGCGCCGGTCGTCGTCGCTGCTCCGGCCGGCCGTGTCCCTGCCGGTGCCCGGCTGGCTCCAGGGGGTCGACGGGCCGCTCTCCCGCCGGTCCCCGTCGCCGCCGGTGCGCCACTGTTCGCCGTTATCCCACGGGCTGCCGGAACTGCCCTTGGCGGAATTGCCCTTGCCGGGATGGCTCTTGCCGGGATTGCCCTTTCCGGGGCTGTCCTTCCCGGGCCCGCCCTTGTCCGCCCGGGGCTGCCCCGCCGGACCGGCATCTTCCCCCCGGCCCGCGGCGTCACCCTTCGCCGCGGGCTTTGCAGCGGGCTCCACCTGCGACCGCCGCTGCTCGGCGCGGCGGAGCACCTCGTCCGGGTCGATGCCCAGCGACTTCAGGAACTGGCCCGGCGGCACCTCCCGGATCGCGTCCGCCGTGACCTCCGGGTGCTCGGCCCGCACCTCCTCCAGGATGATCAGCTTCGGCACCGTCAGGTCCTGCCTGCGGGCCTCCTCCACCTCCTCCGCGGTCGCCTGCACGACGGCGATGCCGGCCTCCGGGGAGACGCCCCGGCTCTCGGCCTCCTGGGCGACCACGGACTGCAGAGCGGCGCGGGAGCGCTCCACGATCGCCTGCGCCAGGCTGGGATCCGGCGCCTTCCCGCCCACCGGCGCCACGGCCACCACGACGGCGCTGTCATCCGCGGCGGGGTTCAGCTTTCCGAGCAGGATGGCCTGGCTGGCGATGGCCCGCGCGACCTCCTCGACGGGCCGCCGCCGCCACTCGACCCGGGCCAGCACCTCCCGGCCGTCCGCGTTGAGCCCCACGGCGTCCACCACCTGCCGGCGGCCGCTCACCGTGAGCTGGACGCTCGGGTTGATGTCGATCATCACCAGGGCGGCCGGCTGGGCCAGGCTCCACTGCCAGTAGCCGACCGGGGCGAGGATCGCCAGCACCACCGCGGCCGCTGCCACCCAGAGCCGGGCCCACCGGAGCCCGGTCCCGGTTTCCGCCTCGGGCAAGAGGATCTCATCGCCTACCGCCGCTTCGCCGTCGGGCAGGGGGACGCGCCGGAACTCGCCCGCCGGTGTCAGCACGATCCCGGTCTTCCCCTCCACCTCCAGCAGAATGCCCTTCTGCATACGCGATGCCTCCTCGTGCCTCAGACCGCGATGTAGCTGCGCAGGTAGACGAAGTCCTCCAGGAGCAGCAGCGCGACGGCGATGATGTACTTCCGCTGTCGCTCCAGGGTCTTCCGGCTGACCGTCACTCGCCGCTCCAGCTGCTTCAATGGAAGCTCCCTGCGGCTCAGCAGGTGCCCGGCGAGCGCCGGATCCTCGGCCACCATGCGGGCGATCGCGATCGCCCGCTCCCGGGCATCCTCGTGCTTGGGCGAAGCCTCGACCAGGTCGCTGAAGCGGATGCCGAATTCGGCCAGACGACGGGCGTAGCGGGCGATCTCCTGCCGCCGCTCCTCGGCCTCCAGCTGGCGCTCGTGGGCGGCCATGGCCTCCTGGATCTCCAGCCCGTCGAGGGGATTGCCGGCGTCATCTTCGGTTGTGAACTCGCTGAGCGGCACCTCCGCACGGCTGGCGCTGCGCCGGTAGAAGTCCACCAGGCGCCGCCGGATCACCATCTCCGCGAAGGGGACGAATGCGGTGCCCTTCTCCGGGTCGAACTTGTCGATGGCCTCGTTCAGGGCGATCAGGCCCACGGAGACCTCCTCGTCCCGTCCCACCACGAGGTACCGTCCCGTGACCTGGCTGCCCACCCGCAGGACGAGCGGCGTGTAGGCGCGGATGAGCTCCTCGCGCGCGGTCGCATCGCCGGCCCTGACCCGCCCGAGCAACTCCTCCGCGGGAGAGGGATCCCGCTGGCCCGTGCCGTCCGAGAGGCTCAGCAGAAAGGTCAGCAGCAACTCCGTCACCTCTCGCCTTCATATAACCCTTCGCACGCGACCGCGCGTTTTGGGGGGCAGCCGCATCCGAAAGCCGTGGAATCGCCCCTTCCAGGGCCCGTCAGAAGAGCCGCGACTGAACGGGTCCCTCCTCCCCGTCCGGGTGTTCGGAGTACGGGATGTTCAGGTACTCATACGCCGCCCGGGTGACGATCCGCCCCCGCGGGGTGCGCTGCAGGAACCCGATCTGCATCAGGTACGGCTCGTACACGTCCTCGATCGTCTCCGGCTCCTCGCTGGTCGCCGCGGCGATCGTGTCCAGCCCCACCGGGCCGCCGCCGTAGTTGCGGATGATCGTCAGCAGCACCTTGTGGTCGACCGCATCCAGGCCCATGGGGTCGACCCCCATCATCCGCAGACCGGCGTCGGCGACCTCGCGGGTGATCACGCCGTCGGCTTTGACCTGCGCATAGTCCCTGAGCCGCCGGAGCAGCCGGTTCGCCACCCGGGGGGTGCCCCGGGAGCGGCGGGCGATCTCCCGCGCCCCTTCGGGGTCGAGCGGCACCTTCAGGATGCGGGCGGACCGCATGAGGATCTGGGTCAGCTCCTCCTCGGTGTAGAACTGCAGCTGCAGCACCACGCCGAAGCGGTCCCGGAGGGGCGAGGTGAGGGCCCCGTACCGGGTGGTCGCGCCGATCAGCGTGAAGCGGGGCAGGTCGAGGCGCAGGGTGCGCGCCGCGGGCCCCTTGCCGAGGATGATGTCCAGGGCGAAGTCCTCCATGGCCGGGTAGAGCGTCTCCTCCACCAGCCGGTTGAGCCGGTGGATCTCGTCGACGAACAGCACGTCGCCCTCGGAGAGCTGGGTCAGGATCGCGGCCAGGTCGCCCTGGTGCGAGATGGCCGGACCGGACGTGATGCGCAGGTTGACGCCCATCTCGTGCGCGATGATGTGGGCCAGGGTCGTCTTGCCCAGGCCCGGCGGCCCGTAGAGCAGCACGTGATCCAGCGGCTCGCCCCGCTGCTTGGCCGCCGCGATGTAGATGGACAGCTCCTCCTTCACCCGCTCCTGCCCGGGGTAGTCCGCCAGCCGCTGCGGGCGGAGCGTCTCCTCGATGTGGGCTTCCTCCGGACGGCGGTGGCCGGAGACGAACCGTTCCTCACTCATGCCGCATTACCCCCGGTACAGTTGCTTCAGGGCCAGGCGGACGAGGGTCTCCACCGGCAACGCCTCGCCCGCCTCTTCCCGCACCCGCGCAAGGGCCGCCGCGGCCTCGCTCCGGCTGTAGCCCAGCGCGCACAGGGCCTCGAACGCCTCGGCCCAGGCATCGCCACCCGGCGCCGCCGCGCCGCCCAAGCCGCTGGGTGCCGGGGCCGCCGCGGGCAGGGCGCCGATCTTGTCCTTCAGCTCCAGCACCAGCCGCTTCGCCGTCTTCCGGCCGATGCCGGGCACCCGGCAGATGGCGTCGAGGTCCTCGAAAGCCACCGCCCGCCGGAACGACTCGGGATCGGTGGTGGAGAGCACGGCCAGGGCCACCTTCGGCCCGATGCCGTCCACCCGGAGGAGCAGTTCGAACAGCTCATACTCGGCCGGGGTCAGGAAGCCGTACAGGGTGAGGGCGTCCTCCCGGACCTGCAGGTAGGTGTACAGCTGCACCGCGGCGCCCTGGGCCGGCAGGCGCGTCCGCGTCGAGGCGGGGACGAGGCAGCGGTAGCCGACCCCCGCCACGTCGATGACGACCCAGTCCGCGCCCGCGGCGACCAGCTCGCCGCGCAAGTGTGCGATCATGCTAGAACGGACCTCCCAACCGGGCGGTGAGGCTCTCGCTGTGCAGCCCCGCCAGGGCGACCGCCAGGGCGTCGGCGACGTCGTCGGGCCGGGGCGGCTCCGGCAGCCCGAGCAGGGTCTGAACCATGCGCTGCACCTGCGCCTTGCCGGCCCGGCCGTAGCCGGTGACGGCCATCTTCACCTGCATGGGCGTGAACTCCCGGACCGGCACCAGGCGCTCCGCCGCGGCCAGCAGGACGATGCCCCGCGCCTGCCCGACGTGGATCGCCGTCGTCACGTTGCGCCCGAAGAAGAGCTCCTCCACGGCCAGCGCGTCGGGGCGGTAGCGGGCCATGAGGTCGATGACGCCGCGGTAGAGCGCCTGCAGCCGGAGCTCCGTCCGCATGTCCGGAGGGGTTTCCAGGCAGCCGTAGGCCACCGCCCGCTCCCGCCCCGCCCCCGCGTCCTCCACGATGCCGTAACCCATCCGGGCCGTGCCGGGGTCGATGCCGAGAATGCGCAAGAGCCCACCACCTCAGCCGCACTTTCGCTTAACGTTTTTCTGTTCGGGCTCCGAACGGGCTTGTCCTGCCCGGCCCGGGAATTCGCCTTGAAGCGGGGCGGGAGGCATGTTATTCTCAGGTGGTTGTAGAACCCTACTTCAACTACTGTGTGCGGCAACGCCGCTGCGGAGAGGGGACCGGCACATGGCAACCAGACGCCGCATCCTGCCGATCGCGCTCGCTGCCCTGCTGCTCCTCCTCGGGGGCGCCGCGGCCGCAGCCTGGTTTGGCGCGCGGCCGGTGAACGTGCTGCTGATGGGCCTCGACGAGGGGAAGACCCGCACCGACGTACTGGTCCTGGCGCACCTCGACCCGCGGCAGGGGCTGCTCAACCTGCTGTCGATCCCCCGGGACACCCTGGTGGAGATCGACTGCGCGGACCTCAGCGACTGGTGCGTCACGCCCGACAAGCTGGCCCACGCCCACGCCTACGGCGGGGAGCGCGGGCCCGAGGTCACCGTCGCGACCGTGGAGCGGCTGCTCGGGGTGGACATCGACCACTACGTGCGGGTGGACTTCGAAGGCTTCCAGAAGGTCGTGGACCTGTTGGGCGGCGTGGACCTGGTCATCGCCGAGGACATGCACTACGAGGACCCGTACGCCAACCCGCCGCTCTACATCCACTTCGAGGCCTCGGACCAGCCGCAGCACCTGGACGGGAAGCGGGCGCTGGAGTTCGTCCGCTACCGCGGGGCCACCGGCGACATCGGCCGCACCGAGCGCACCAAGCAGTTCCTGCTCGCCCTGGCCCGCAAGGCCAAGGAGACGCAGTCGCTGCCCCGGCTGCCGGCCGCCATCCGGACGGGGCTGGCCTGCGTCGACACCGACATCAACCTGCGGACCGCCCTCGGCCTGGCCGTCGCCCTGCTGCGGGTGGACCTGGACAAGGCGCAGACGGAGACCCTGCCCGGCTGGGACGACCCGGGGCACAGCCGGGGCTGGGTCTGGGTGCCGGACGAGGAGGCGATGGCCGAGGTCGTCGACCGGCTGATCGTGAACCCCCGGCCGCCGGCCCCGGAGCCGGAGGGCGGGCAGGACTGAAGCCGGCCCGGGTGCAGGCCGTCGCCTGCCGGGCCCTGGGCTGGATGGGCGAGCGGGGGCCCGGACGAATGGCCGTCATGACCATGGGAACCTGCACCTTCGTACTGGAAATCACACGCGTCCTCCCCAAGCCTCCCCATGAAAGGTATAATAGTCGCGGTCCAGGTTCGGCCGAGTCGTTTGCGCTTCACCTGGCGGTAATCGGTGCGCAATCTAGGAGGTAGTCCCATGAACCTACGTAAGCGTGCGGCCGTCTCGCTCCTGGCTCTGTTCGCCCTGATCCTCACCGCCTGCGGTGGCCAGCAGCAGTCCCCGAGCACCCAGACACCGCCGAGCGGCAGTGGGCAGCAAGAGCAGCAGCAGGAGCCGCAGACGCCCGAGGAGCCCAAGGAGATCGTCGTCTACACGTCCCACCAGGCCGACATCCACGAACCGCTGTTCAAGCTCTTCGAGGAGGAGACCGGCATCAAGGTGACGCCGGTCTACGCCGCCACCGGCGAGCTCTTCCAGCGGATGCGGGCTGAGGCCAACAACCCGCTGGGCGACGTGATCTTCGGCGGCGGCGCGGAGACCCACGAGGCCAACAAGGACCTCCTGCAGCCCTACGTGCCCAAGGAGGTCGACAAGCTGGCCCCGGGCACCGTGGCCAAGGACAACAGCTGGACCGGCTTCACCGCCCTGCCCATCGTCATCATGTACAACACCAATCTCGTGACGCCCGACGAGGCGCCGAAGGGCTTCGCCGACCTGACCGATCCCAAGTGGGCAGGGAAGATCGCCATGCCCGACGCCGCCAAGTCCGGCTCCGCCTACACCACCGTGGTGACGATCCTCCACGCCTTTGGCCGGGATGACGGCAAGGGCTGGCAGGTCATGTCTGACATCGTGAAGAACGCCAAGATCCTCAGCTCCTCGTCCCAGGGCCCGAAGGGCACCAACGACGGCGAGTACGCCATCGCCCTGACCCACGAGGAGGGGGCGTTCAAGTACGTGGCGGCGGGCGGCCCCGTGGCGATCGTCTACCCCGAGGAGGGCACGTCCAACGTGCCGGATGCGATCGCCATCATCAAGGGCGCCAAGCACCCGGAGAACGCCAAGCTCTTCGTCGACTTCATGATCTCGCCGAAGGTACAGGAGTACGTGGCCAAGGAGCTGAACCGGCGGCCCGTGCGGACGGATGTCGCCCCGCCGGAGGGCCTGGAGGACGTGTCGAACATCAAGTTCCTGGACTACGACATGGACTGGGCGGCGACTCACCGTGAAGAGGTCCTCGAGCAGTGGAAGGAGATCGTGGTCCAGTAGCCACCGGCCCTGATGGGGTGCTCCCTTGACGGGAGCACCCCACTGTCCTCATTAGATGCACACTTGCCAACGTGGAGGTCGTGCGGATGTCGAAGGTGACCATCGAAGGCGTCGTCAAGCGCTTTGAGGGCCACGCAGCGGTGAACGGGGTCTCCCTCACGGTGGAATCCGGGGAGCTGTTCACGCTGCTGGGGCCGAGCGGCTGCGGCAAGACCACGCTGCTCCGGGTGCTGGCCGGCTTCTACCGGCAGGACGAGGGGAACGTGCGGTTCGGGGATCAGCTCGTCAACGACGTTCCGCCTCACAAGCGCAACACCGGCATGGTGTTCCAGAACTACGCCGTGTTCCCGCACATGACGGTGTTCGACAACGTGGCGTACGGCCTCCGGGCCCGCCGCATCGGGGGCGAGGAGCTGAAGCGGCGCGTGATGGAGGCCCTGGAGATGGTCAAGATGGCCGACCTGAAGGACCGCATGCCTGCCCAGCTCTCCGGCGGGCAGCAGCAGCGCGTGGCCCTGGCCCGGGCGCTGGTGATCCAGCCCCAGCTGCTCCTCATGGACGAGCCGCTCTCGAACCTCGACGCCAAACTGCGCGTCGAGATGCGCACGGAGATCCGGCGGCTGCAGCGGCAGTACGGCATCACCACCATCTATGTCACCCACGACCAGGAGGAGGCCCTGGCCATCTCCGACCGCATCGCGGTGATGAACCAGGGGCGCGTGGAGCAGGTGGGCACGCCCCGGGAGATCTACTTCCACCCCAGGACGGTCTTCGTCGCCGGCTTCATCGGCACGACCAACCTGCTGCGGGGCCGGGTGGAGGGCGGCCGGGTGCGGGTCCTGGGCGCGGTGGTGCGGGAGGTGTCCGCCCCCGACGGCGAGTGCACGGTGGCCGTCCGGCCCGAGACGATCGCCCTCGGCGAGGGCGAGGTCAGCTTCACCGGCCACGTCGAGGAGACGCTCTTCGTGGGCAGCGCCACGACGGTGTTCGTGCGCACGCCCGCCGGGGAGCGCATTGAGGTCCGCCTTCCCAACGAGATCGACCCGCCCCGGGTGGGCGAGCAGGCCACCTTCGGCTTCCGGCGCTCCGCCGCGGCGGTCTTTGGCGCACAGGGCGAGGTGCTGCCGTGATGGCCCGCGCGCGGCTCTGGCAGAAGTGGACGTTCTGGCACTGGGTGACCGCGGTCGCGCTGCTCCTCCTGGCCGTCGTGCTCGTCTACCCCGTGGGCCAGCTGCTGATCAAGTCGTTCCTCGCGAAAGACGGCGGCTTCACCCTGAAGAACTACGCCACCTTCCTGGGCAAGCGGTACTACCGGCTGGCCCTGACCAACAGCCTCTGGGTCTGCACGGTCTCCACGATCATCGCCACGGCGATCGGCGTCCCCATGGCCTTCCTGCTCACCCGCTACCGGCTGCCGGGGAAGCCCCTCCTCCGCACCCTGATCATCCTCTCGCTGCTCTCCCCGCCGTTCATCGGCACCTACTCCTGGATCGTCCTCCTGGGGCGGGCCGGCATCATCACCCGGGCGATGGAGTCCATCGGCATCACCCTGCCGACCATCTACGGCCCCCGGGGGATCATCCTGGTGTTCTCCCTGCACTTCTTCCCCTATGTCTACCTGTTCACGTCCGCGGCCCTGCAGTCGATCGACCGCTCCCTGGAGGAGGCCGCGGACAACCTGGGCGTCACCGGTTGGACCCGGTTCCGCACCATCACCCTGCCCCTGGTGCTCCCGGCCATCTCCGCCGGCGCCCTGATGGCGTTCATGTCCGCGCTGGCCGACTTCGGCACGCCCCAGCTCATCGGCGAGGGCTTCCAGCTTCTGCCCATCGCCGCCTACTCCGAGTACATGAACGAGATCGGGGGCAACCCCGGCATGGCGGGCGCCCTGTCGATGGGGCTGGTGGTCATCTCCGCCGCCGCCCTGTTCCTCCAGCGGTGGGTCACCCGCCGGAGCTTTGCGATGAGCAGCCTGCGGCCGCCGGAGGTCGTCGACCTGCCCCGGGGCCGGAAGATCCTCGCCACCGCCTTCTGCTACCTGGTGGTGCTGACGGCGATCCTGCCGCAGGTGGTCGTCATGGTCTCCTCGTTCCGGAAGGCGAAGGGACCGATCTTCCTGAACGAGTTCGGCCTGGACAACTACCTGACGATCTTCGACCGGGTGCCCGGCGCGGTGGCCAACACGTTCCGGCTCTCGACCGTGGCCATCGTGATCATGGTGATCGCCGGCATGCTGATGGCCTACGTGATCGCCCGCCGGCGCAGTGTGGCGACGGCCGCGCTGGACGTGCTGCTCCTGATCCCCTACGTGCTGCCGGGCACGGTCATCGGCATCGCGCTGGTCACCGCGTTCAACCAGCCCCCGCTCGTCCTCACCGGCACGGCGACGATCCTCATCATCTCCTACGTCATCCGCAAGATCAGCTACACGGTCCGCTCCGCCTCGGCGGTGCTGGCCTCCCTCGACCCGTCGCTGGAGGAGGCCTCCATCAACCTGGGCGTGGGGCCCGTGGCCTCGTTCTTCCGGGTGACCGCGCCGCTGGTCTTCAAGGGCGTGCTGGCCGGAGCGGTGCTGTCGTGGGTGACGACGATCAACGAGCTGTCCAGCACGATCATCCTCTACCACGCCGGCACCATCACCATGCCGGTGGCCATCTACTCGCAGGTCATCTCCGACAACTTCGGCCTGGCCGCGGCGCTGAGCACGATCCTCACCCTGGCGACCGTGATCTCGCTCTGGCTGTTCCACAAGCTGGCGGGCAAGGACAGCGGCCTCTTGATGTAGCGCGGCGGCCGCAGGGTGTCCGCCGCCTCCGGCCTGCTTCGTATGCTGAACACGGGAGGTCATGACGTGGCGATCAAGGCTGTGATCTTCGATCTGGGCGGGGTCCTGTTCACGCTGGGCGAGCAAGGGTACCGGCGGGAGGTGGCCCGGCGGCTGGGGCTGGGGGACGCGCTGCCCCCGGCCTATGAGGAGCTGCTGCCCGCCATCCAGCGGGGCGAACTGGCGGAGGAGGACGTATGGGAGCGGCTCTCCGGCCGGCGGGTGCCGCTGAACGCCTTCGACGACGCCTGGGAGGCGCACTACCGGGTGAACCCGGCGATGCTGGCCCTGGCCGCCGAACTCCGGGACCGGGGCCTGAAGACGGCCGTCCTCTCCAACACACAGGCCTCCCACGTGGCGATCATGCGGCGCATGGGCGTGCTGGCGCCCTTCGACCCCGTGCTCATGTCGTGCGAGGTGGGCTGCCGCAAGCCGGAGCCGGCGATCTTCCGGCTGGCCCTGGAGCGGCTGGGGCTCCCGGCGGACGCGGTCGCCTTCGTGGACGACGTGCCGGAGTTCGTCGCCGCCGCCCGCAGCCTGGGGATCCACGGCATCCGCCACAGCGGCGACGTGGCCGCGACCCGGGAGGCGCTCCTGGCGCTGATGGACAGGTAGCCCCTGCAAAGCGCAGACCCCCACCGCAACCGGTGGGGGTCTTTGGCGTGCGCCCCGGAGGTTTGCCCGGCGTCCGCGGCTCTCCCGGGTTCGGGCCGGACCCGGACGAGCCGTCAGTTCGCCGACCCGTCGCCCTCCAGCAGCGACTCGGCGACCTGGATCAGGACCTCAGGCTCCACGTCGCCGTCCAGCACGATTTCGGTGATCCGGCCGTCCGGCTCTTCCACCCAGAGGTGCAGCACGTTCAGGCTCTCCGGCCGCCAGTCATCCCCGGCCTCCGCCCACTCCGGCGGGTCCACGTAAACGGGCTGGACATCCCGCCTCAGGAACGCCGGGTGGCCCGCCACCTCCAGCCGCTCCGTGTCAGGCGGCCAGGAGATCCGCCGCGCCTCCGGGAGGAGCGACTGGCGGATGGAGATGCGCCGCCCCTCGGCCGATTCGTACGCCTGGGTGACGTAGAAGTGGGCAGGATCCTCCTCCAGCTTCCACTCCCCCTCCTCGGTGTACACCCACGAATAGGCGCCCTGCGGCCCTTGCAGCAGCGCAAAGCCTTCCGGGACCCGGGCCGGGCTGCGCACCGGGAAGGGCGCGAGCTCTGCCGTCTCCTCCGGCGAGTAGTACTCCGGCATGGGGATGTCCGCCGGCCAGTCGCCGGACACCCGCTGCGCATACTCCTCCGGCGTCATGTTCCGGACAGAGATGCCCAGGATCCGCTCCACCACGTCGGCCACCATGGACGGGTTGCTGCCCACGAGCAGCAGGCCCGCGACCGCGGCCGCGGCGACGCCGACCTTCCACCGGGCGCCTGCCCGCCGCCGCTGCGGGGCGGCCAGGGCGCGTGCGGCGAGGTCAGGCGAGAGCGCCGGGGCGTCGGGCAGCACATCGGCGTACGAGAGGGAACGCAGGTACTGCTCAACCTGAGACTCCGACCACTTCACTTCGCTCACGGCTCAACCCCCCATGCTTCCAACTGCTGACGAAGAAGCTGCCGGGCCCGGTGCAGCCGGCTGTGCACCGTGCCCACCCGCACGCCCGTGATGCGGGCGATCTCAGCTGCGTCCAGTCCCTCGAAGTAGTGGAGCACCACGGTCTCCCGGAAGCCGTCGGGCAGCATGCGGACAGCTCTGGCCAGGGCCTGGCTCACGTCGGACCTCTCCGCCGCGGCGGCGGGATCCGCCTCCGAACCCCGTCCGGCCTCCGCCAGCCCCTCCAGCCCGGATCCCTCCCGGGTCCGCCGCCACCACCACGAGCGCCTGAGGTCCCGGCAGGCGTTCATCGTCACCTGCAGGAGCCACGGCCTCACCCGCTCGGGGTCCTGCAGCCGGTCGGCGTGGCGGTACGCCTTGATGAACACCTCCTGAAACACATCCTCGGCCTGCGCGCGATGGAGCAGGCTGGCGTAGGCCAGGCGGAGGACGGCGGCTCCGTGCAGGGCGATCCACTCCTCCACCGCCTCGGCGCGCGTGCGGTCCCTGGCCGCCGATTCCTCCAGCGGCTGGTCACCGGCGGCGCCGCCCACGCGGATCGAGCCTCCGGCTGCGCCCGCAGATTCCACGACATCACCCCCTCACCCGTGTTCACCTATGTAACGATGCCGGGGCCCGATCGCTTCCCGCCGGACACGACGAAAGGGCCGGAGACGCTCCGGCCCTGATGGGGCGAGCCTCAGCCCCGCCACGTGCGCAGGTCGAAGAACTCGCCGTCCAACCCCTCCAGGATCTGCAGGGGGACTTCCTCCACCCGCCCGTCCGCGATGCGGAACGCCCCGACCTCCGTCGGCCCATCCAGCGAGACGATGAGCCGGATGGCGTCGGGGTAGTGGACGGCGTGCGCGATGTCGCTCTTGGAGGGCACCGCCGGCGCCCGGGGGTGGGAGTGGTAGATGCCCAGCAGCTCCTCGCCCCGCTCCGCGATCCGGCGCAGGGCCTCCTCCTGCTGCTCCGGGTCCACCTCATAGAAGACCGTGCTCCGCCGGGCGTTGTCCGCGGCGTACGCGCAGGTGACCCGGCCCCCCTTCCCGGCCAGGATGCCGCAGGCCTCGACCGGCTTCTCCTCCAGGCAGTGCTCCAGCACCTGCTGCAGCAGGCGCCGCCCGATGACCAGCCTGCGCGGTGCGCCCACCCCGCGGTCCCCCCTTTGTCCCCAACGCCGCCCCCTCAGCCGCCCGCGGAGCGCACGGCGCGCCGCAGGTCATGCCACTCGCCGTCGTAGTGGCGCACGATGACGATCCGGTGCTCGGATACCTGCCCGTCGACGATGCGCCACGCCCGCGCCCGGGGCCGCTTTCCCCGGAGCGAGATGATGAGGTAGAACGCCTCCGGCCACGTCGCCTGGGCGATGTCCGTCCGCGAGGGGACCGGGTCGCTCTCGACGTGGGAGTGGTAGATCGCGGTGATCTCCCAGCCCCTGCGCTCCGCCGCCTCGGCCGTGGCGATCAGCTGGTGGTCGTCCACCCGGTAAAGGACGGGGCTGCGCGCGGCGTTGTCCGTGGCGTAGCCGGCGAACACCTGCCCGGCGACGCCGACCAGGAGGCCGCACGCCTCCAGCGGCCGCTCCTCGTAGCAGTGGTTGACCATGCGGCGGTAGACGTTCTCCGGGATGAAAAGCCGGCGCTGCGGCGCGGCCAGCGGCTGCGCCGGGTGCCGGTTCCTCCTCCACCAGAGCACGAACCCTCCCCCTTCAGCGGGCCTCGCCGTCGGCGCCGCCCGGCGCCATGCCCCGCAGCTCCAGCACGGCCTCCAGGTCGCCGGCCCGCCGCTTGAACTCCGTCCGCCGGTTCAGGTCGATGATGCGCCGCGCCACGTCCCTGGCCACCGGCAGGCCCGGATCCGAGAGGATGTCCGCCACCGCGTCCTCCCGCACCGTGAGGGTGGTGGTGAGGCAGGGGGTCGTGCGGTGCCGCTCCAGGATCCAGACCAGGAACCGGTCGGCGTCGGCGTAGCTGAAGCCCAGTTCCCCCTCGTCCGTCTGGCCCGGCCAGAGCCCGGCCGTCGGCACCCGGTTCACCAGGTCCTCCGGCAGCCCGGCCTCGGCCGCCAGCGCCCGGACCTCCGCCTTCGTGCAGTCCCGGATCGGCTGCCGGTCCGAGACGCCGTCGCCGCGGATCGAAAAGTAGCCGAGGAAGTACTCGACGCCGTTGCCGGTGCCCATGATGAGGCCGCGGAACGCATCGGCGAAGAAGCCCGCCGCCATGATGCGCAGCGTGGGCTTCATGTTGTGGATCGCCCACCGCAGCCGCTCCTCCTCCAGCGGGATGCCGGCCTTCGCGGCCAGCTCCCGGGCGGCGGCGGAAAACAGCGCCACCGCCTGCTGCCAGAGGTCGCTGAGGTCGATCGTCACCGCCGGAATGCCCAGGTGATCCGCCACCCGCTGCGCATCCCGAACGTCCTGCAGGCGTTCCCCCTTCATCTCCTCCGGCGTCGAGCAGGGCAGGATCAGGCCCACCGCCCCGTCGGGGGCCGCCTGCTTGCTGATGGCGGCCACCGCGCTGGAGTCGACGCCGCCGGACAGGCTGTTGATCAGGACACGGATGCCGGACCGGGCCATGTACGCCCGCTCGCGGGCGGCCCGCTCGGCCAGGGACAGCGAGTGGTACTCCTGGGTCATGTTCCTTCCTCCTATTGCTGTGTCGCCAGGAAGCTCTGCACTACCTGTATATAGTACGCCACACCCACCGCAATGCACGACTCGTCGATGTTGAGCCGGGAGGTATGGAGGCCGTGGGGCGCCGCGTCGCCGGGCCGCCGGGCCCCGAGGCGGGCGAAGGTGCCCGGCACCCGCTCCAGGTAGAAGGCGAAGTCCTCGCCGCCCATCGACGGCTCCATCTTCCCCACCTTCTCCTCCCCCAGCACAGCCGCCGCCGCACGGCGGCCGACCTCGGTCGCCTCGGGATGGTTGACCAGCACCGGGTAGCCCCGCTCGTACTCCATCTGGTAGGTCGCCCCTGCGGCCTCGCACACGCCGCGGATGACCGCCTCGATCCGCTCGGGCATCCGGCGGCGCAGGGCCTCATCCATCGTGCGCACGGTGCCGACGAAGCGCACCTCGTCGGGGATGATGTTGTGGGCGGTGCCGCCGTGGATCATGCCGATGGTGAGCACCGCCGGCTGGAACGGGTCGACGTTGCGGGCGACGATCTGCTGCAGCAGCGTGATGATCTGGGCAGCCGTGACGATGGGATCGACCGTCTGGTGGGGCCAGGCGCCGTGCCCGCCCCGGCCGGTCACCGTCACCCGCAGCTCGTCCGGCGCCGCCATCACCGGCCCCGCGGCGAAGGCCATGCGACCGGCCTCCAGGTGGGGGTCGACGTGCAGGCCGAAGATGGCGTCGACCTTGGGCTGCTCCAGCACGCCATCGCGGATCATCAGCGAGGCGCCCCCGGGGTTCTTCTCCTCCCCTGGCTGGAAGAGGAGCACCACCGTGCCGGGCAGGTCGTCCTCGATCGCCTTCAGGGCGCGGGCAGTGGCGAGCAGGATCGCGGTGTGCACGTCGTGGCCGCAGGCGTGCATCACGCCGGGCCGCTCGGAGGCGAAGGGCAGGCCGGTCTCCTCCTGGATCGGCAGCGCGTCGATGTCCGCGCGCAGGGCCACGACGGGACCGGGCCGCTTCCCCCCGATGACGGCCTGCAGCCCCGTGCCGCCGGCGAGGTGCGAGCGCAGCGCGCAGCCCAGGCCCTGCAGCTCCGCCGCCAGGTACCGGTGCGTGTCGTGCTCCGCAAAAGACAGCTCCGGGTATCGGTGCAGGTGCCGCCGGGCCGCAACCCCATACTCCTCCACCGACCGGGCGAGGGCCCACACCTGCTCCCTGTTCAGCATCCCAGACGGCCTCCTTCCCTGAGCCTCATTCTCACCATTATCAATGGGTAGTACAGCAAGGGGGCGGCGATCCCCTGCCGCCCGGCACGAAAAGGGGCACCCTTGCGGGTGCCCCGGAAGCTTACAGGCTCACCTTGCCCCGGCTGAGCCAGCGCATCAGCAGGTTGCCGATGAGCACCAGGATGAGGATCAGCACCGACAGCACGGCCGCCGACTGCGGCGAGGCATACGAGCTCAGGTGGAACAGGTGGTAGCCCACCGGCGTTGCCTTGCTGCTGTAGAGCAGCACGGACATCGTCAACTCGTAGAACGACGGCATGAACACCAGGAACCAGCCGCCGATCAGTGACGGGCCGATGAGGGGGATCGTCACGTCCTTGAACACCCGGAACCAGCCGGCGCCGCTGGAGAGCGCCGCCTCCTCCAGCGAGGGGTGCACCTGCTCCAGCGCCGCGGCCGCCTGCCGGACGGCGTAGGACAGGTGGCGCACGAAGTACGCGACCACCAGGATCCAGAACGTGCCGTACAGGTTCACCCCGTACTTGCCCGAGAAGGCGATGATCAGGCCCAGGGCGAGCACGATGCCCGGCGTGGCGTTGCAGAAGGTCGCCAGGAAGTCCGGGATGGTGCGGAAGCGCATCCTGGTCTTCACCTTGAGGTAGGCGATGAGCAGGCCGACCACGATGCTGGCCGTCGCCGCGAGGATCGAGGAGTAGAGCGACGTCCTCATGGTGCGCCAGGTGTCGTCATCCTGCAGCACCGACTTCCACAGGTCCAGGGTGAGGTTGTCGAGCGCGAACCCGCGCCCCATGGTCTTGACCAGGCTGGTCATCACCAGGGCCATGACCGGCAGGACGGCGAAGACGAAGCAGACCAGCGTGAACAGCGCGACCGCCGGCCACTTCCAGCGCCCCAGCTCCACGACCGTGGGCCGGGTCGACTTGCCGCCCAGGGTGAAGTACTCCCGCTTGGCCAGGTACCAGTTGGCGAGCCAGAGCGCAACGACCGACAGGACCAGGAGCACCACCGCCAGGGCGGTCGCCTCGTGCATCGCCTCGGGCGTGCCGACGTAGACGTAGCTGATGATGCGGGTGGTGACCACCTGGATCCGAGCCTGGCCGCCGATGAGCGACGGGATGCCGAAGGCCGAGGCGACCGCGACGAACACCAGCAGCGCGCCGGCGGCGATCGCCGGAGCCGTCAGGGGAATGGTGATGTCCCGGAGTACCCGCAGCGGGCTGGCCCCTGAGATGCGGGCCGCCTCCTCCAGCGACGGGTCCATCTTCTCCAGGGCCCGGCTGATGGACAGGAAGGAGAAGGGGAAGTAGAACAGCACCAGCACCCAGATCATGCCGGCCATGGTGTAGATGTTGAGCGGCCCCTGCTGGAACCCGGGGAAGAGCGCCCGGATCCACTGGTTCAGGTAGCCGATGCGGGGGTTGGCGAGATAGCCCCAGGCGATGGCGCCGACGAAGGGCGGCACCAGGTACGGCACGATGATGAGGGTGCGGAAGACGTTTTTGAAGGGCAGGTCCGTGCGGCCCACCAGCCAGGCCAGCGGGAAGGACAGCACGGTGCCGATCACCATCGTGAGTCCCGCCGCCTTGATGGTGTTCCAGACGGCGGCCAGGTTGGCCGGGTTGGCGTAGACCTCCCGGAAGTTGGCCAGGCTGAACCCGCCCTCGAAGGTGAACGCGTCGATGACCAGCAGGGTGATCGGAAAAATGCCGAAGATAAGGAGCACGGCCACCGCGAGGGCGATGGCCACGCTCTTCGATTCAAGGTTCAACCGCATACCTACTGCCCCATGATCTTGACGAACTTGTCCTTGATCTCACCCGCGCGGGCCGAGAGATCCTCCCAGTCGACGTTCATGGCCGTCGGAGCGAACTCCGCCAGCGGCTTGGCGCCCTTCGGCGACTCGACGTCCGTGCGCACCGAGTGCATCCAGCCGGTCACGATGGCCTTCTGCCCCTCGGGGGAGAGCCACCAGTCGACGACCGCCTTGGCCGCCTCGGGGTTCTGGGTCGTCTTCAGGATGCCGATCGGCGACGGGACGATGATCACGCCGTCCTCGGGGTAGACGACCTCGACGGGCTCGCCGCGGTCCTTCACCTTCAGCAGGTTCTCCTCGAGGATGACCGCCACGGCGAATTCGCCGGTGACCAGCTTCGTCTCCACCGCGGAGTTGCCGCCGCCGACGACCGCGCCGTTGTCACGCAGCTGCTCGAAGAACTCCCAGCCGTACTTCTGGGACAGGGCGTAGGTCGAAACCAGGGCCGTGCCGGACAGGGTCGGGTCGACGATGACGACCTGGCCCTTCCACTTGGGATCGGTCAGCTCGCGGAAGGTCTTCGGCGCGTCCTCGGGCTTCACCAGGTTGGTGTTGTAGCCGATGACGACGTTGGAGATGCGCACGCCGGCGAAGGTGTGGTCCTCGGTGTCCTTGTGCACCGCCACGTCATCGAAGTGCTTGGACTTGTACGGAAGAAGCAGGTCCTGCTTCTTCAGGTAGACGTAGTACGACGGATCCGCCACCATCAGCAGGTCGGCGCCGATCTTGCCGGCCTCGATCTCGGCCGCCAGCTTCGCCGTCACCTGCTCGGTGCCGCCCTGGAACCACTCCACCTTCAGGTTGGGGAACGCCTTCTCCAGCTCGGGGGAGACCAGGTTGATGATGTCCGGGTAGATCGAGGTGTAGATCATCAGCGAACCGGACACGTCCGAGCCGCCGGAGGACTCGCCGGACCCGGCCGTGGAACCGGAGCTGGAACCCGACGTGGAACCCGCGCTGGAGCTGGGCCCGCCCGTGTCCCCTGTGCCGGAGCTGCTGCCGCATCCGGTGAAGAAGACCGACAGGGCCAGAAGGAGCGAGAGCACGACCGCAATCCGTTTCATGTGAAGGACCCCCTCATGTTGTGCTAAGTGAGCCTAAAGCGGGAATGCGAATGCGTGTCCGATGTGGAGCACGACAGGGTCGCCCTCGTTGAACTGCGCCTCCAGCGGATTGGCGTGCACCCGGAGCTCGCCTCCGCTGGTCTCGACGAAGTAGTCGACCTGGTCGCCCAGGTAGTAGCGGCGCTTCACCGTGCCCCGGACCGTGCCCACGCCGCTGCCCTCCCGGCTGATGCGGATGTGCTCGGGGCGGACGGCGGCCAGGACCCGCTGGTGGCTGCCGGGCGGAAGCTGCACCTTCAGCACCAGGTCGTCGCCGATGCGGATCGTGCCGTCGGCAGACTCGACCTTCGCCTCCAGGAAGTTGACCAGGCCGACGAAGTCGGCGACGAAGCGGGTCTGGGGCCGGTCGTAGATCTCGGCGGGCGGCGCCACCTGCTCGATGACGCCCTTGTTCATGACGATGATCCGGTCGGACATCGCCATGGCCTCCGCCTGGTCGTGGGTGACGTAGACGACCGTGATGCCCAGGCGGCGCTGAATCTCCTTCAGCTCGAACCGCATGGCCTCGCGCAGCTTCGCGTCGAGGTTGGAAAGGGGCTCATCCAGGAGCAGCATCTTCGGCTCTGCGACGATCGCCCGGGCCAGCGCCACGCGCTGCTGCTGGCCGCCGGAGAGCTGGCTGGGCATGCGGTTTTCCAGGCCCTGCAGGTGGACGATCTCGAGCGCGCGCATGACCCGCTCGCGGATCTCCTGGCGGGGCACCCCGCGGATGCGCAGCGGGTAGGCGACGTTATCGAAGACGTTCATGTGCGGCCAGACCGCATACGACTGGAAGACCATTCCGATGTTCCGCTTCTCCGGCGGAACATGAACCGACGTGCTGCTGACCAGGGTATCCCCCAGCCACACCTCCCCGGCCGTCACCTTCTCGAACCCGGCGAGGATGCGGAGCATGGTCGTCTTGCCGCAGCCGGACGGTCCGAGCAGGGTGAGAAACTCGCCGTCGTTGACGGTGGCGGTGAACCCGGGGATGACGGTCACATCCCCGAAACGCTTTACAACGTTGTGAAAGCGAATTTGTGCCATGATGTGCCCCCATTGCCAGTCGAGTGTTCGCCGGACCGAATTGAAGGATTCACTTCCGCCGCCAAGACTCCTTCCCGTTGTGCGCACATATGAGATAGTTATGTCATTCACAAGCCCCCGCGCGGCGCGGACCTGCCGGGCTGCGGCAGGTCCTCGTCGCGAGCTGCATCGGATTACTCCCTCTTCGCCTCTTCCTTCTTCACAAACGTGCCCTTGGCGCCGCAGGCGCACTTCTGAGGCTTGCACCTCGCCTCCCGCTCCGCGCCGCACTGGGTGCAGACGAAGACGGCCACCGTGACACCTCCTCCACCGCGTTCTAGGTCTAGAGTACCACCGCACGCCGAATCCTGCGATGGTTCAAAATGTCTAAGTTGCTAACCCGAAGCGCGCGGTCCCCCTCTCGGTCAGCGACAGGGGACGGGTTGGCGCGCGGATAATCCTCTATATATTTCGCAATTATGAGGAGGCATTCCCATGACCCGCACACACCGGCGGCGCAGACGATGGACCCGGGAGGGGCTGCCGGGGCACAGGCAGCTCCACCCGGGCCTGCGCGGCGGTCTGTTCCTGTCCCTGACCCTGGCCCTGGCCGTCGTGGGATTCGGGATCTGGACGGGGTGGCTGCGGATCGCCGCCGGCCTTCCGCCGCAGGAGGTCCTGCCGCGCCTCAGCGTGCTCACCATCTACGTGCTGATGATCCTGGCGGCCCTCGCCGCCACCCGGCTCTGTGCGCGGCTGCTGGACGGCGAGCCCCGCCCGGATCTCGGGCTGCCCCTGGCCGGTTGCCCGCTGGCCCACGGGCTCCTGGGCATCGTCGCCGGCCCTCCGGCAGCCTCTGGCCGGCGGTCGGCCTGCACTGGGCCTGGAATGTGGTGGAGGGCGGCGTGCTGGGGCTGCCCAACTCGGGCGTCGCCGAGCCCTTTGCCCTGATCGCCACGGCGGTGGACGGCCCGGCGTGGTGGACCGGCGGGGCGTTCGGCCCCGAGGCCGGGGTCATCGGCCTGATCGGGGTCCCGCTGGCCGTCCTCGTCCTGTGGCCGGCGGCCCGGCCGGCTTACCGGCCCTCAGCCGCCCGGGCCGCGCGCTGACGGGCCAATGCCCACGCCAGGGCGGCGGCCGCGAAGGCCCCGCCGACGATGCGGTAGATCCCGAACACCGACGGGAGCGCCGCCGCCGCGGGAAAGGCCGCGGCGATCAGCAGGCTGGAGCCCAGGCTCTGGAACGACAGGATGGTGGCCCGCCGCTCGGACGGGATTGCCCGGTTGATGCGGGCGGAGAGCAGCGGGTAGACGAGGCCGTCCAGGCCCTCGTTCAGGGCCAGGGCGGCGCCGCCGGCGGCGGTGCGAGCAAGGCCGGCCAGCAGGATGAGGGCGGCCTGGCCCAGCGGGCCCCAGCGCAGCCAGCGGCCGGCCGCGTCCCCGCTCAGCCGCTCGGCGACCCAGCCGCCCGCTGCCCCGAGCAGCCGGCCTGCGCTGAAGACCACCCCGGCCCCAATCAGGCTCAGCCCCAGCGCGGGCAGGTAGACCTGGCCGAACTGGCTGACCATCGACGCGGCAGCGTCGTAGACCCACGCGAACGCGAGCATGACGAGGAGGTCCGGCCGGCGGCGCAGGTAGGCCACGGCCGCGCGGGTATGCGCCCACGGGCCGGTCGGGCGCTCCGCTGCGGCAGACGGCCCGGCGCCGGGGGCCGAAGCCGTTTCGGCATCCGCCGCCGGGGCAGCGTCCGGTGCAGACGCCTCAGACGCGCCGCCGTGCCGCGCAGGCTCCTGCATCGTCCAGACCACGGCGGCCGCCAGGAGATTCATCGCGCCGTGGGCGACAAACGGCGCCACGGGGTGGCGCTCGGCCAGCCATCCGGCGACGACCGGCGCGGCGGCCAGCGTGGCCATCTGCAGGGCGGACGCCCTGGCCATCGCCCGGCGGGCGAAATCCTCGCCGCCCAGGGCTGAGGCCGTCTCGTACAGCAGGGCGGTGTCGGCGCCGGAGATGGAGGTGAGGCTGAGACCCGTCAGGCCCAGCAGCAGGCAGGCCGTAAGCGTATCGTGGATCAGCACGTAGGCCAAGTGCGACGCCGCGCCGAGCACCAGGCCAATCAGCATCGAGCGGCCCCGGCCCAGCAGGTCGGCCACGACGCCCGTGGGCACCTCGCCCAGCAGGATGCCCAGGTGGAACGCAGACTCGGCCCAGCCGGGGTTGCCGCCCCGGGAGGCCACGAAGGCGAACCAGGTGGTCCAAGTGAACGGCAGGCTGGAAAGCAGGGTGTATACGTAATAAAGCTGAAGGTTTCTCCGCATGGTGCTTCTCCTTCCCGTGAAATGCGCGCGCAGAGGGCGTCACCGGACTCGCCGGTGACGCCCCTCCTTGCGTGACGGGAAAGGGTGCACCCGGCTGAGCCCGATCCCTGAAAAAGGGCACAGTACCCCCTGGGACCGGGACTCAGCAGCTTCCCTTGAAGCTCGGGACGAAGGCGCGGGCGAAGCCGTTGGCGCTGCAGATGGTCAGCACAGGCTTCACCCTCCCTTCCAGAACGAAGCAAATTACGAACCAGACGATACCACAAGCGGGGGCTTTCCGTCAAGCACCTGCTTGGCGGAAAGCGCCGCGCGGGTTCGGCTACACCTGGAGATCGGCCCACAGAGCGCTGGAGAGGTAGCGCTCGCCGGTGTCGGGCAGCAGGACCACGATGGTCTTCCCGGCGTTCTCCGGCCGGCGGGCCACCTGCAGCGCGGCGTGCGCGGCCGCGCCGGAGGAGATGCCGCAGAGGATGCCCTCCTCCCGGGCCAGGCGGCGGGCCATGGCGATGGCGTCCTCGCTGGTCACCGTGATGACCTCATCGACGACCTCGGTGTTCAGGTTCTTGGGAATGAACCCGGCGCCGATGCCCTGGATCTTGTGCGGGCCGGGCTTGCCGCCCGAGATGACCGGCGACTCGGCCGGCTCCACCGCCACCACCTTGAAGTCGGGCTTGCGGGCCTTGATCACCTCGCCGACGCCGGTGATCGTCCCGCCGGTGCCGACGCCGCCCACGAAGATGTCCACCTGGCCGTCGGTGTCCTCCCAGATCTCCTCGGCCGTCGTCTTCCGGTGAATCTCCGGGTTCGCCGGGTTCTCGAACTGCTGGGGCATCCATGCGCCGGGCGTGGATTCGAGGATCTCCTTCGCCTTGGCGATGGCGCCCTTCATGCCCTCCGATCCTGGCGTCAACACGAGCTCCGCGCCGAAGGCCTTGAGCAGCTTCCGCCGCTCCAGCGACATCGTGTCGGGCATCGTCAGGATGCAGCGATACCCCTTCGCCGCCGCGACGAAGGCCAGCGCGATGCCGGTGTTGCCGCTGGTCGGCTCGACGATGGTCATGCCGGGCTTCAGGATGCCCTTCTCCTCCGCGTCCTTGATCATCGCGTAGCCGATGCGGTCCTTCACCGAGGACGCCGGATTGAAGGACTCCACCTTCGCCAGCACGGTCGCCACCGCGCCCTCCGTCACCCGGTTCAGCCGGACCAGGGGCGTCCGTCCGATGGTGTCGGCGATGCTGTCGTAAATCCGGGCCATCGTGAATCCCCCTTATTTCCACGTAATCTGATCGGAGTTTCTTGGATTACGTACCCATTATAGCATGGTTCCTGCCGGTGTCCAGTAGGCAGCCGCGCTCTCGCAAGAAAAATGCCAAATGGGGGACGGCGCGGACCGTCCCCCCATCTTCTTGTCCGAAATCGACACCCTTTGCGCGATTACCCGTCCGTGCACGCCGGGCCGCCCCCGCACAGCGGGCACTCCGGTCGCCGCTCGACCCGGACCTCCCGGAACCGGGCGGTCCAGCCGTCGTACGACCAGAGCCGGCCGGTCAGCGGGGCGCCGATCCCCAGGATGAGCTTGAGCGCCTCCGTGGCCGCCGCGACGCCGACGACCCCGCCGGCCGCCCCGACCTTGCCCTCGCCGCCCTCGGGGAACAGGCCCGCCGCCTCCCGCTCCGCCGGCGGAACGCATCCCAGGCACGGCGCGCCCGGGCGGTGGGCGAAGGCGGCCCCGGAAGCGCCGTGGACCGCGGCGAAGACCGCCGCCGCCCCGGCGCGCAGGACCGCCGCCTGCAGGGCCGGCCAGTCGCCGCAGGTGGCCACCACGACCTGGTGCCCCTCCACCAGGCCCGGCAGCGCGCCCGGATCCGCCGACGCGGTGACGGCGGCGTCGGGGTTGATGGCCAGGAGCTTCTCCCGGGCGGCGGCGGCCCGGTTCCGGCCCAGGTCGCCCCGCTCGTGGCCCAGGGCCTGCTCCAGGTCGGCTTCGCTGAGCGGCGCCGGATCCCACAGGGTCAGGCGGCCCACCCCGGCCGCGGCCAGGTACAGGGCGGCGGCGGATCCGGCCGCGCCCAGGCCGGCCACCAGCA
>QGVE01000105.1 GCA_003242675.1 Bacillota bacterium
CCGGCGGTGTGGTACGCCGGCCGGCCGGCAGACCGGCAGGCGTATCGGCCGGGGGAGGGGCGGCCTCGGGCCGCGCCGGCCGCTGGGGAACGCGGGGGACCGGCGACGGGCGCGCCGGGGTGGGCACCCGCGAAGCCCGCCCGGGCACGGCGGGTCGCTGCGGGGGAAGCGGCCTGCGCGGCTCCCGCCGCGGACGGGACCACCCTCCGCTCCCGATCCGTTCCTTCACCTTCGACCAGGCGGTGCCCAGGATCACCATGACGATGAACCACAGCAGATCCTCCAGGACGTTTCACCTACCTCTGCTCCTGGCCGCCCGTCGCCTGACCGCCCGGCAGGCCGCCGCGCAGGCCGCCCAGGGCCTCCCGCATGGCGGTGTCGGCCTGCAGGTTCTGCATCAGCAGGTACTCCATGACGCCGATCCGGCCCTCCCGCAGGGCCTGCGCCAGGGCCCGCGGCACCTCGGCCTCGGCCTCGACCACCTTGGCCCGCATGCGCTGGGTCTCGGCCCGCATCTCCTGCTCCTCCGCCACGGCCATCGCGCGCCGCTCCTCGGCCTTGGCCTGGGCCATCACCTTCTCGGCCTCCGCCTGGTCGGCCCGCAGCCGGGCGCCGATGTTCGCGCCCACGTCCACGTCCGCGATGTCGATGGAGACGATCTCAAAGGCCGTGCCCGCGTCCAGGCCCTTGGCCAGCACGGTGCGGGAGATCATGTCCGGGTTCTCCAGCACTTCCTTGTGGCTCTTCGCGGAACCGATGGTGGAGACGACGCCCTCGCCGACCCGGGCGATGATCGTGTCCTCGCCCGCGCCGCCGACCAGCCGGTTGATGTCGGCCCGCACCGTCACCCGCGCCTTCGCCTTGAGCTCGATGCCGTCCTGCGCGACGCCAGCCACCACCGGGGTCTCGATGACCTTCGGGTTGACCGACATCTGCACCGCCTCCAGCACGTTCCGGCCGGCGAGGTCAATGGCCGCCGCCCGCTCGAAGACCAGGTCGATGCCGGCCCGCTGCGCCGCGATCAGGGCGTCGACCACCCGGTCGACGTTCCCGCCGGCCAGGTAGTGCGCCTCGAGCTTGTCGATGCTGATGTCCAGCCCTGCCTTCTCGGCCTTGATCAGGGCGTTCACGATGCGGTGGGGCGGCACCCGGCGCAGCTTCATGCCGATCATGTAGAAGATGCCGACCCGCACGTCCGCTGCGGCGGCCGAGATCCAGAGGCCGACCGGGACGAAGCTGAAGAACAGGACGAGCAGCAGGATGACGATGAAAGTGGGGATCAAAAATCCGAGTTCAGGCATGGACAACCCTCCTCACTCCGTCTTGGCAATCGCCCGCACGACGATGCGGGTTCCTTCCACGCGGATGATCCTCACCGGCACGCCGGCCGGGACGAACTCGCCTTCGGTCACGACGTCCAGCCGCTGGTCGCCGAAGACGGCGGTACCCGCCGGCCGGAGCACCGTCAGGCTCACGCCCTCACGCCCCACCAGCCGGCTGCGGTCCTCGGCCTGGGCGAACCAGCCCCTGGCGGTGTCGGAGAGCGTCAGGGCCTTGCCCAGCCCCCGCTGGCTGATGGCCCGGATCAGGGCGACCAGCACGAAGGCCAGGGCGAGGGTCGTCCACATGAGGTACTGCCAGGCCAGCCCGGCCGATGGGGCCGCCAGGAAGATGGCGCCGGCGAAGGCGGCGATGCCCGCCACCCCGAAGATGCCGAAGCCCGGGGTGAACAGCTCCACCGCCAGCAGCACCAGGCCGCTGACCGCCAGGGCGACCTCCACCCAGCCCGCGGTGCCCACCAGGGCGTTGCCGAGGAAGAAGAGGGTGAGGCAGATGATGCCCACTGCGGCCGGCCCGGTGAGGCCCGGCTGGAGAAACTCGATGCCGAAGGCGATGACGCCCACCACCAGGAGCAGGATGGCGACCCAGGGCGTCGTGAGGATCCGGCCCACCTGCTCGGAAAAGGTCCACTGCGGCTCCACCAGCTCGAACACGGCGATGCCCGCCTGGCGGACGGCGTCCTCCAGGCTTTCCGCGATGCCGTTGGCGAAGCCGATGTCCACCGCCTTGCGGTAGTCCAGCGTGAGCAGCTCGTCGACCTGGCCGGGGATGGGATGTTCCTTGTCCACGAACGCCCGGGCGACATCCGGATCCCGGTTGCGGGCGATCGCGGCGGAGGTGAAGTAGTTGACCACCACGGAGAGCGCCTTGTAATCGGCCGTCTCGCCGGTCAGGGCGTTGCGGGGCTCCGCAGCGCCGATCACGGAGCCGGGGTGCATGAACAGGTACTCGGCGGCCGTGGCGATCAGGGCGCCGGCCGAGACGGCGTCGTTCTCGACATAGGCGATCGTCGTCTTCGGGGAGGCCAGCAGCCGGTCCTTGATGCGGGCCGCGCTCTCCACGTAGCCGCCGGGCGTGTCCAGCACCAGGGCGATGCCGACGGCATCCGGGTCCGCCTCTGCCTCATCGAACACGCGCTCCGCAAACTGGGCCAGGCCCGGATCGATCAGCTGACCCCCGTCGATGCGCAGGACGTAGACCTTCCCGGCCCCGTCCGCCGCACGGGCGCCGGGCGCCCCGGCGAAGGTCAGCACGATCCCCATGAGCAGGGCCAGGAGAGGCCAGAAAGCCTTTCGCTGGCGCATGGCATCACCTCCGTGTGGGGGCCGGGGCCATGCGCAGCCCCGACCGCTTACCGCCTTGGGCCTGCGTCTCGTGCTGCTTCCGCCGGCGGATCCGCCAGCTCCACCTGGACCAGGTTGGTGTGGAAGGCGGCGCCCCCGCCCATGTCCGAGACCCGGTCCGTGGTGAGCACGTTGATGCCCACGCCGTCCGGCATGTGGCGGGACCACCAGATGCTCGGCGCGATCGCGACGCCGGGCTGCGACCAGTCGCCGACCCGGGCCTGCAGCCGGACCGAGCCCCGGTCGTTGAACACCCGGACCCAGTCGCCGGTGCGGATGTTCCTGGCGGCCGCGTCCGCCGGGTTGAGGAAGATGGTGGGCACCCCTTCCCGCTGCCGCATCCGCGGCAGGTTGGCAAAGGTGGTGTTGAGGAAGTGGTGCGCTGCCGGCGTGATGAGGGCGATCGGGTAGCGGGCCGCCAGCTCCGGCGAGCCGTCCACCGACTCCGCCGGCGGCGTGTAGTCGACGACCGGATCCAGCCCCCTCTCCGCCAGCGCCTGGGAGTAGAATTCCACTTTCCCCGACGGGGTACCAAAGCCGCCCTCGGCGAAGGGCGCCGCCGGCCGGTTGACCTTGATGAAGCGCTCCCGCTTCAGCCGCTCCAGGGTGATCCCCTCCAGGAAGGGGCTGCCGCCGGAGAGCGCCTGGCGGATCAGG
The DNA here is from genome assembly GCA_003242675.1 of Bacillota bacterium. Next base: position 3,342 of record QGVE01000105.1, read on the forward strand.
TCCTCGTCGCTGTCCCGGAAGCACGGCTCGGTGAACCCCATCGCCCGGGCGAGCCGGCGGAAGAGCTCGGTGTTGGGGATCGCCTCGCCCAGCGGCTCGATGACCGGCTCGTTCAGCTGCACGTACAGGTGCCAGTACGAGGTCATGAGATCGGTGTGCTCGAACTGGGTGGTGGCGGGCAGCACGATGTCCGCATAGCGGCAGGTATCGGTGAAGACCTGCTCGTGGACCACGATGAACAAGTCTTCACGCAAGAGACCTGCCAGCACCTTCGATTGGTTCGGCGCGACACACGCAGGATTTGAATTGTAAACAAAGAGCGCCTTGACCGGCGGATCCGTGAGCTCCGTCAGCGCCTTGCCCAGCTCGATCATGTTGATGGCCCTGGGCGGGGGGGGGGGCATGAGGTCGGGGCGCGTCAGGGCAAAGGTGTTGGGGCCGTAGGAGCCGGAGTTGGAGAGCAGGAAGCCGCCGCCCCGTTCCCGCCAGTGGCCCGTGAGGGCCGGGATCATGCAGATGGCCCGCACGGTGGAGCCGCCGTTGGTGTGGCGCTGCAGGCCGTACCCCACCCGCAGCACGGCGGGGCGGCTCTCCCACCAGAGCCGGGCCAGACGCTCGATGTCGCCGGCGGGAATGCCGGTCACCGCCGCAGCCCGCTCCGGCGGCCACTCGGCCACTTTCGCCCGCAGCCGGTCGAACCCCAGGGTGTAGCGCTCGATGTAGTCCCGATCGATCCAGCCCTCCCGGATCAGCACGTGCATGAGCCCCAGGGCGAGGGCCGCGTCGGTGCCGGGGCGCGGCGAGAGGTGCCAGTCGGCCTCCCGCGCCCCCTTGTAGCGGTACGGGTCGATGACCACCAGCTTCCCGCCCCGCCGGCGCGCCTCCTCGATGATCGGCCACTGATGGGGGTTGGACGAGGTCACGTTGACGCCCCAGGCCACGATCAGCCGGGCGTGCACCATGTCCTCCGGGTCCGGCCCCATCTTGGTGCCGATCACCGACCGCATCGCCGCCTCGCCGGCGGCCGAGCAGATCGTGCGCTCCAGCCGGCTGGCCCCGAGCCGGTGGAAGAAGCGCCGGTCCATGGATCCGTACTGCAGCACGCCGATCGTGCCCGCGTAGGAATAAGGCAGAATCGCCTCCGCGCCGTACTCGGCGATGATCGCGCGGAACCGGTCGGCAATCGTCGTCAGGGCCTCATCCCAGGAGATGCGCTCGAACTGGCCGGACCCCTTGGGCCCGGTCCGCTTCATGGGATACAGCACCCGGTCGGGGCTGTACACCCGCTCCTCGTAGTGGTTGGTCTTCACACAGAGAAAGCCGCGCGTCACAGGGTGGTCGGGGTCGCCCATCACCCGGACCACCCTGCCGTCTTTCACGTGCACCAGCATGGAGCAGGTGTCCCAGCAGTCGTGGGGGCAGACGGCCCGCCTCACGACCACGCCTTCCCCGCCCTTCCGGCTCTCGGGCGGGGCTTCCCTCGAAGTGCGCACGTCGGACCCTCCTCCCGATACGGCAGTCGCCTCAAGTCCCAGGTCGCGCCCGGGTGGCCGCGCGGCAGCACCTACCTCGGCAGGAGCCCGCCGTGGCCCATGCGGACGAAGTCCGCCTTGGTCAGCCGCTCGCCCGCCAGGACCCGCGGGAGCACGAAGTCAAACACCGTCACCTTCTCCCACATGACGGCCCCGGGGAGGCCCATCACGGGCACGTCGCCCAGATAGGCGAACAGGAACATCGAGCCGGGCAGGAACGGGACGCCGTAGGTCACCACCTCGGCGCCGCACTGGCGAATCGCCCCCGGCGTCGCGTCGTCGGGGTCCACCGACATGCCGCCGGTGCAAAGCACCATCTGCGCGCCGGCCGCCACCGCCTCCCGGATCTGCGCGGCGATCCGCTCCGCCTGGTCGTCGCTGTACGCCTTGTAGACGACCGGGCAGCCGAACCGGGCGAGCTTCTCCTCCACGACCGGCCCGAAGCGGTCCGGGATCCGGCCCTTGTAGACCTCGCTCCCGGTGATCACCAGGCCGGCCCGGAGCGGGGAGAGCGGTTTCACCTCGATCCACCGGCCCATGGCCTCCGCCCGCCGGATCTGCTCCTCCGGGACCAGGAGCGGCGTCACCTTGCAGCCCGCCACGACGGTCTCCGCCTCCACCAGCGTCGCGTCCCGCAGGGTCGCGATCGTGATGTCGCCGATGGAGTTGATGGCCTCCAGCCGTGCGGCGTCCACCCGCAGGAGGCCCCGGAAGGCCGCCTTCAGGCTGACCTTCCCCTCGGAAGGGGGGTCCCAGCGCAGCCCGCCGCCGGCCCCGGCCGCGGCCAGCCGCAGCGCGGCCTCCTCCTCGTGGACCATGCCGGGCTGCGGCTCCCAGACGTAGAGGTGCTCCTTGCCCATGGCGAGAAGCACCGGGATGTCCTCGGGCCGGACGATCTGCCCGCGGCGGAACCGCGGCCCCTTCTCCTCCCCCGGGACGATGCGGGTGATGTCGTGGGCGTACATCAGGCCCACGGCCTGTTCCGTGGGCACCACGCGCAGCCTGTACATCGCACTCCTCCTACCTCAGGTGCGGGGCTCAATGGCGATGGCCGGCGGCGTGCTCACGCAGATGTAGGCGCACTGGCCGCATCCCGTGCAGCGGTCCGGCTGGACCTCCGGCCTGCCGCCTGCCATGCGGATCGCCTCGTCGGGGAACGGGCACCGCTGGTAGCACAGGTCGCACGGCGACCCCTGGAAGGCCCAGCAGCGGTCGGGGTCGATCACGGCCACGCCCATCCGCACCTGGCGGGGGTCGGCGACCGGGACCAGGGCCCCCGGCCCGCAGGCCGGCATGCAGCGGCCACAGAGGTCGCAGGGCTGCTCCAGCGGGTCGATGTACGGGGTGCCCATGGCAGCGCCGGCGGACTCGGGCAGGAGCCGGATCGCCCCGACCGGGCAGGCGCGGGCGCAGTCCCCGCAGCGGGTGCAGGCAAGCAGGAACGCGGCCTCGGGGAGCGCCCCCGGCGGCCGCAGGTAGCGCACGCCGCCCGCGGCGCGCACCGCCGCCTCCTCCGCCGCCGCCCGGGCCGTCTCCGTGAAGCCGCGCAGCAGGCTGCGGAGGCCCTCCCGGAAGAACCCGCGGCGGTCGGTCTGCTTCCCGGCTGACACGGGCCCACCCCCTGTCGCAAATGTGTACTTTCACTATACCACGCCCAAAACGCCTTTCGCGAGCGACATGAAAAAGCCCCGGCGGATGCGCTGCATCCGCCGGGGCTCCTGCCTGCTACCCGAGCAACTCCTTGACGATCTGCTGGACCATCTTCCCATCCGCACGGCCGCGAACCTGGGCCATCAGCGGGCCCATGACCTTGCCCATGTCCTTGGGCCCCTGGGCGCCCACCTGGGCGATGACCGTTCGGGCCAGGTCGCGCACCTCGTCCGCGCTCAGCTGCTTCGGGAGGTACTCCGACAGGATGGCAATCTCGGCCTCGGTCTTCTCGACCAGGTCCTGCCGGTTGCTCCGCTGGAAGTCAGCCAGCGACTCGCGGAGCTGCTTCACCTGCTTGGTGATGATGCCCAGGATCTCATCGTCGGAGAGGGGTGCGTGCTTCTCGATCTCGGCGTTCTTGATCGCCGCCCGCAGGAACCGAATGGTCTCCAGCCGCAGCTTGCCGGCCGGGCCGGCCTTCAGCGCGGCCTTCATGTCCTCGGTGAGACGCTCATTCAGGTTCATGGGCAGCCAGCTCCTTCGCCACCTAGCGGTACTTGCGCCTGCGAGCCGCTTCGCTCTTCTTCTTGCGCCTCACGCTGGGCTTCTCGTAGTGCTCACGCTTACGAATCTCGGCGAGCACTCCCGCCCGCTGCAGCTGGCGCTTGAAACGGCGAAGGGCGCTATCCAGCGACTCGTTCTTGCCGATTTTGACCTCGGACATCCGCACTTCCCTCCCCTCCGCTGGACCTGGGGGAAAAAGAACACGCTCCGCGATTATAACGCGGCGCAAAGCTTATGTCAATTGCTTACGCCAGCGGCCCGAGCGGGCGGCCGCCGATCACGTGGAAGTGGACGTGGAAGACCACCTGGCCGGCGTCCTTCCCCACGTTGGTCACCACGCGGTAGCCCGTCTCCGCCACGCCAGTCTCCGCGGCGACCTTCCGGATCGCCGCGAACAGCCGGCCCAGCAGCTCGCCCTGCTCCGCTCCGAGCTCGGCCGCGGAGGCGAGGTGCTGCTTCGGGATCACCAGCACGTGGACGGGCGCCACCGGGTTGATGTCCCGGAACGCCAGCACATGCTCGTCCTCGTACACCTTGGTGGACGGGATCTCGCCGGCGACGATCTTGCAGAACACGCAATCGTGGGCCATCGGTCTCACTCCATCAGGGGCCGCGCCTTCTGCGGCACACCCGCCTATTCTGTTCAGTTCCTGTTGAATTATTCTTCCCGCCGCTGGGAATTCCTCCACGGCCTACACCGAGGTCGCGTTCCGGTTCTTGTCGGCGTGCCGCTCCAGCGCGAGCTCGATCAGCCGGTCCAGCAGTTCGCTGTAGCTGATGCCCGAGGCCTCCCAGAGCTTGGGGTACATGGAGATGTTGGTGAACCCGGGGATGGTGTTCACTTCATTGATCAGGATCCGGTTGGTGCCCCGCTCGAGGAAGAAGTCGACCCGCGCCATCCCGGAGCCGTCGATGGCCTTGAACGCGACGATCGCCTGGCGCCGGATCTCCGCCGCGAGGTCGTCGGGCAGGTCCGCCGGGATGCGGATCTCGGCCGCACCGTTGAAGTACTTGTCCTGGTAGTCGTAGAACTCCGCACCGGGGATGACCTCGCCCGGAACGGAGGCGATGGGGTCGTCGTTGCCCAGCACGGCGACCTCGATCTCGCGCGCGTCGATTCCCTGCTCGACGATGATCCGCCGGTCGAACCGGGCCGCCTCCGCCATCGCCCGGTCCAGGTCCTCCGGCCCCTTCACCTTGGTGATGCCCACCGACGAGCCCAGGTTGGCCGGCTTGACGAACAGCGGGTACCGGGGGAGGTGCGCCGCGATGTCGGCCTTGACCTCGTCCGGGCGCTGCTCCCAGTCACGCCGCAGGTACACCCGGTAGGGGCCCACCTCGAGGCCGGCCTGGCGAAAGAGCGCCTTGGCCACGCCCTTGTCCATGGCGACGCTGGACGCCAGCACGCCGCAGCCCACGTAGGGCACGTTGGCCATCTCCAGGAGCCCCTGGATCGTGCCGTCCTCCCCGTATGTACCGTGCAGCACGGGGAAGAAGACCACCGGGCCGTCGTGTTTCTCCGGCCTCAGGGCGTCGGCCAGCGGCACCGGCTCGCGGTACGCGGGGTCGGCAAGCAAGCTGACGGGCCGGCCGTCGGCGGCGCTCACCCCCTCCGTCAGCGCCCGCAGCGGATCGCCCACCAGGAGCCAGCGCCCCTCCTTCGTGATGCCGACGGGGATCACCTCGTACTTGTTCCGGTCCAGGGCCTGCAGCACGTTGCGGGCCGACATCAGCGAGACCTCGTGTTCGCCGGAGCGGCCCCCGAAGAGCACGTAGACGCGGGTCTTTGCGCACATGGGTGCATCGCCTCTTTGCGTGGGGGAGTGGGGTCATCTGCCCTGCGAGCGACCGCCCGGGGTTTCCGGCGTCAGTGCGGCGCCGCACCAGGCGCACCGCATGATCCGGGCGGGAACGCCCAGAGGGTGCCCGCACTCGGGGCAGCGCCAGTTGCGCCAGATAAACCAGAAGTATGCGCCGAAGATGCCCAGGGCCACCACGGCCGGGATCCAGGGGACCCCGCCACGCGCGGCCAGGGGCACCACGACCAGGGCGGCGACGATCGTCGCCCAGGCCGCCAGGTTAGCTTTTCCACCGCCGGGCCGGCGGCGCTGCACTCCGTACAGGCATCACGCTACTTGGACGCCTGGAATCCGGCTGCAGTTCCGGCGCCGGCGCCAGGGAGGCTGCGTGAAACCCGGGGCGCCGGCGCATGCTACCCGGAAAGACCGATGCGAGAGGGGCCGTGAGCGCAGTGGAGCGACGATCGGGGTCGCGACTCCCCTGGCTGATCGCCGGCGGCGCCGTGGCGACGGCATGGCTGGTCTGGCGGCGCATGCAGCAGCCCTACTACCCCAGCGTGGCCCTGCAGGCGGGGCTGGAGATGGTGAGCCGCCGCTGGCGGGTGCTGGCCATCGGGCCGCATCCCGGCGACCTGGAGCTGTTCGCCGGCGGCACCCTCCGGCTGCTCAGCCAGGGCGGCAGCGCGGTGACGGTCGCCGTGCTCTCCCGGGGCGAAGGGGCCACCGACCGGGCGAACATCGGCGAGATCCGCTCGCGGGAGGCGGAGCAGGCGGCAGCGATCCTTCGGGCCGAGCTGGTACAGCTGGACCTGCCCGACGGCCGGATCCGGCCCGGCCCCGAGCTGGAGCGGGCCCTGGAGGACCTGTGGGTGCGC
>QGVE01000106.1 GCA_003242675.1 Bacillota bacterium
CGTGAGCCCTCCCCAGGCGCCCAGCCCGACCAGCACGGCCACCACGGCGAGCAGCCAGGCCCGCCGCACCCGCTGCCTGCGGCGCGCGGCGGCCCACTCTGCGGGCGGCACCGTGGGGTCAAGGAGCGGGTCCCGACCGGCCAGCCACGCCACGGTCGCACCTCCTCGCCCTTGCGCCCCGGCGCCAACACGTTCGGGCCTCCCCCGGTCTCAGGAGGAGGCCCGCCTCTGGACTCAGCGGCCGCCGAGGGCGTCCTTCATCTTCTTCAGAAATCCCTTCTCCCTGTACTCGGACATGCCGGAGACCTTCTCCCCCCGGAGGGCGGCCAGCTCCATCAGGAGCTCCCGCTCCCGCCCGGTGAGGCGCTCCGGCGTCTTCACGTTGATGATCACGTGCAGGTCGCCCCGGCCGGAACCCCGGAGGTGCTTGGTCCCCTTGCCCTTGAGCCGGATCATGTCGCCCGGCTGCGTGCCCTCGGGGATCTTGATGACCTCGGGGCCGTCCAGCGTCTCCACCTCGATCTCGGTACCCAGGGCGGCCTGGATGAACGAGATCTCGGTCTCCGTGTAAAGGTCGTCGCCCTCCCGCCGGAACCGCCGGTCCGGCCGGACGCGCACGACGATGAACAGGTCCCCGGGCGGGCCGCCGCGCTCGCCGGCCTCGCCGTAGCCGGGCATGCGCAGGCGCGTGCCCGTCTCCACGCCGCCGGGCACCGTGACCTCCACCCGCTGGTACTTCTGCACGCGCCCCCGGCCCCGGCAGGTGGGGCAGGGCGACTCGATGATCTTGCCCTCGCCCCGGCACCGGTCGCAGGTCATGACGTTGACGAACCGCCCGAAGACGGTCTGCTGCGTCATCTGGATCTGGCCGGTTCCGCCGCACTTCGGGCAGGTCACCGGCTGGGTGCCGGGCCGCGCGCCGGAGCCGCGGCAGGTGTCGCACTCCTCGACGCGCGGCACCCGCAGCTCCTTGACGCAGCCGAAGGCCGCCTCTTTCAGCGTGATCTCCAGCTCGTATTCCAGATCGGCGCCCCGGACGGGCCCGCGGTGGCTCCGCTGCCGACCGGCGCTGCCGAAGAACATCTCGAAGATGTCGCCGAATCCCCCGAAATCGCCGAAGCCGCCGAAGCCTTCGAAGGGGTTGCCGCCGGCTCCGCCCATCTGCTCGGCCGCGTGGCCGAACTGGTCATAGCGGGCCCGCTTTTCCGGGTCGGAGAGGACCTGATAGGCCTCGTTGATCTCCTTGAACTTCTCGGCCGCATCGGGGTCGTCCTTGTTGGCGTCCGGGTGGTACTTGCGGGCGAGTTCCCGAAAGGCCTTCTTGATCTCGGCCTGCGTGGCGTTGCGGGGAACGCCCAGGATCTCGTAATAGTCGCGCTTGGCCAGTCGGTCCACCCCCCCTGCTCCTTAGAAATTATCATCTGGCCCGCTCCAGAGCAAGTGACAGGAGGGGGGCTGTCAAGCGGCCCCCCTCCCGGAGACGCATCCCGCCAGACCTACTTGTCGTCCTTGACCCTGAAATCGGCATCCATCTGCGGACCGCTGCCGGGACCGGCGGCGTCGCCGGCCTGGTACCCGGCACTCGTGCCCGTCGAGCCGGTCTTTTCGTAGATGGCCGCGGAGAGCTTGTAGACCGCCTCGGTCAGCCTCTCGGTCGCTCGCTTGATCTCCTGGATGTCGGAGCCCTTCAGGGCCTCCTTCACCGGATCGATCGCGCTTTTCACGGCGTCGATCAGGGACGGGTCGATGCCCTTGCCCTCGGACTCCTTGATGAGTCTCTCCGCATTGTACACGGCGGAGTCCGCATTGTTGCGGATCTCGGCCTCCTCACGCCGCCGCTTGTCCTCGGCAGCGTAGGCCTCGGCTTCCTTGATCGCCCGCTCGATCTCCTCCTTGGACATGGAGGTCTGCGACTGGATGGTGATCTTCTGCTCCTTGCCGGTGCCGAGGTCCTTGGCCGACACGTGCACGATGCCGTTGACGTCGATGTCGAACGTGACCTCGATCTTCGGCACACCCCGCGGCGCGGGCGGGATGCCGTCGAGGATGAACCGGCCCAGGGTCTTGTTGTCCGCGGCCATCGGCCGTTCGCCCTGGAGCACGTGGATCTCCACCTGCGTCTGGCCGTCCGCGGCCGTGGTGAAGATCTGGCTCTTGCGCGTGGGGATGGTCGTGTTGCGCTCGATCAGCTTGGTAAACACGCCGCCCAGGGTCTCGATGCCCAGCGACAGCGGCGTGACGTCCAGCAGCAGGACGTCCTTGACCTCGCCCTTGATGATGGCTGCCTGAATCGCCGCGCCCATCGCGACGACCTCGTCGGGGTTGATGCCCTTGTACGGCTCCTTGCCGAAGAAGCGGCGCACCGCCTCCTGCACGGCCGGGATGCGGGTGGAGCCGCCCACCAGCAGGATCTTGTCGATCTCGTGCGGCTTCAGGCCGGCGTCCTCCAGCGCCTGCCGGGTCGGCCCCATCGTCGCCTCGACGAGGTCGGCGGTGAGCTCCTCGAACTTCGCCCGGGTGAGCGTCTCGTCCAGGTGGACCGGGCCGTCCGGGGTCATCGTGATGAACGGCAGGTTGATGTTGGTGGTCGTCACCGAAGACAGCTCGATCTTGGCCTTCTCCGCGGCCTCGCGCAGCCGCTGCAGGGCCTGCCGGTCCTTGCGCAGGTCGATGCCGTGCTCCCGCTGGAACTTGTCGGCGATGTAGTTCACGATGCGCTCGTCGAAGTCGTCGCCGCCGAGCCGGTTGTTGCCGGCGGTGGCGATCACCTGGAAGGTGCCGCCGCCCAGCTCCAGGATGGACACGTCAAACGTGCCGCCGCCCAGGTCGAAGACCAGGATCCGCTGGTCCTCCTCCTTGTGCAGGCCGTAGGCCAGCGCGGCAGCCGTCGGCTCGTTGATGATGCGCAGGACCTCCAGGCCGGCGATCGTGCCGGCGTCCTTGGTCGCCTGCCGCTGGGCGTCGGTGAAGTAGGCCGGCACCGTGATGACGGCCTGGGTGATCTTCTCGCCCAGCTTCTCCTCCGCGTCCGCCTTCAGCTTGGAGAGGATCATCGCGGAGATCTCCTGCGGCGTATAGGTCTTGTCGTCGATCCGGACCCGGTAATCGGTGCCCATGTGGCGCTTGATCGAGATGATCGTGCGGTCCGGATTCGTGATGGCCTGCCGCTTGGCCACCTTGCCCACGAGCCGCTCGCCGGTCTTAGTAAAGGCGACGACGGACGGAGTCGTCCGGTCGCCCTCCCGATTCTCCAGAAGCACCGGTTGATTGCCTTCCATCACGGCCACCACCGAGTTGGTGGTGCCGAGGTCTATGCCGATCACCTTGCCCATTTACGAAAAAGCCTCCTCACCTACTGGTCTGCCCGCTGACTCCGGGTGTTCACCTTCACCATGCTCGCCCTGATGACGCGGTCGCCCAGCATGTACCCCTTCTGGAACTCTTCCAGCACGATGCCGTCTTCCTTGTCGGGGTCTTCCCCGGTCGCCACCGCTTCATGCAGGTGCGGGTCGAAGGGCTTGCCGACAGCCTCGATGGGCTGGAGCCCCTCCTTGGCCAGGATCTCGCGGAACGACCGCGCCGTCAGCTCCACGCCCTGGCGCAGCCGTTCGTCGCCAGGGTTGGGCGGCGTGGCCAGGGCTCGCTCCAGGTTGTCCAGCACGGGCAGGAGGTTGATGATGAGCCGCTGCGTGCCGTAGCGCGCGATCTCCTCCTTTTCCCGCTGCGCACGGCGCCGGTAGTTTTCGAAGTCGGCCTGGAGCCGGATCAGGCGGTCCATGAGCTCAGCCACCGGGTCGGGCTCAGCCTCTCCCGAAGGCTCCGCGGCCTCCTTCGCTTCCGGCTGCTCCGCAGGCTCCGCCTCCGGCGCAGGGGCGGATTCCGCACCCGCCTCCGCCTTCGGCCCTTCCGCCCGGGCCTCGGAGGTCACCTCCGGTCCAGCCGCGCCGCCTGCCCCGGCGCTCTCCCCGCCGGCCCCTGCCGCGGGAGCGGCCGGCTCCGCCGGCGCCTCCTCAGCCGCGTCGGTCCGCTGCTGCGGTGGGTCCTCTGCCTGAGGGGTCTTTCTCATCTCTTCCGCCACTGCTGCCGGTCACCTCTTCTCTCTTGTTAGCACTCTCAGTGTCTGAGTGCTAACGCATCCACAAATGAACATAGCACCCGGTTCTACCCATGTCAAGCCCTGAGCCGGGACGCGCAAAGGCCCGGGGCGGCTCTCGCCCGGGCCGGGTGTATCTAGAGCGGCCGGTTCACTTCGCTGAGATGGGCCACGACCGCGTTGAGGATCGACACGACCTTGGGGTACTCCATCCGCTTCGGGCCGATGACGCCCAGCTTGCCGATGACCCTGTCCCCCACCCGGTAGGTCGCCGTCACGACCGAGCACTCGGCCAGATCCCGCACGCGGATCTCCTCGCCGATCTGGATCTCGATCCCCTCGGTGAGCCGGTCCAGGCCGAGCACCGAGGCCACCGCCTCCTCCTGCTCCAGGAAGGAGAGGACGCTGCGCAGCTTCCCCACATCGCGGAACTCGGGCTGGTCCAGCATGTTGGACGTCCCGCCGAAGTAGAGCCGGTGCCGCTCGCCGGGTTCCAGCTTCTCCTCCAGGAAGTAGAGCGCCTGCTCCAGCAGCGTGCCGTAGCGGGAGAGCTCCCGCTGCAGGCTCTGCAAAGCCGTGCGGGAGAGCGTCTCCACCCGCTGGCCGCGCAGATGCTCGTTCAGGAGCTCCGCCACCTGCTGCAGCTCCAGCATCGTGACCTCGAGGGGAAGCTCCACCACCTGGTTCTCCACCAGGCCGCTGTCGGTGATGTAGATGAACAGCGCCCGGTCCTCGCTCAGGGGCACGATGCGGATCTCCTTGAACACGGCCTTCTCGAACTGCGGGCCCGAGATGACGGCCGTGAGGTGGGTGGTCTCCGAGAGCAGCCGCACCGTCTCCCGCACCAGCGTGTCGAACTCGCGGATCTTGCGCCTGAACGTGGTGCGGATGCGCTCCTGCTCTTCGGGGGCGATGGGCCGCTCCGGCATCAGGCAGTCGACGTAGTAGCGGTAGCCCCGATCCGAGGGAATACGGCCGGCCGACGTGTGCGGCTGTTCCAGGTAGCCGAGTTCCTCGAGATCCGACATCTCGTTGCGGATCGTGGCCGGGCTGACCCCCAGGTTGTACTTGCGGGCGATCGTCCTTGAACCGACCGGCTCCGCGGTGGCGACGTAGTCCTCGATGATCGCCTGCAGAACCTTGTTCTTGCGGTCATCAATCAGGGGATTCACGGGGCGTCACCTCCGCAGGACCCCGGAACCACTGACCACACGGGCGTTGCCACCGTTAGCAATCAACGCCAGAGAGTGCTAATCTGCTCAGCATGAAAAATAGCATCAAACGTTCGGGGCGTCAAGGGGACCGGGTCCCGCGAGGCTCAGGCCAGGAAAAAGAGCCGGCCGCTTCCCGGCGCCGGCTCTCGTGTGCGCTTTCTCACTCCCACTCGATCGTCCCCGGCGGCTTCGCGGTGACGTCGTACACCACGCGATTGACGTGGGGCACCTCGTTCACGATGCGGGTGGCGATGCGCTCCAGCACGTCCCAGGGGAACCGGTAGAAATCGGCCGTCATCGCGTCTTCGGAGGTCACCGCCCGGAGAACGATGGGATAGCCGTACGTCCGTTCGTCGCCCTTCACCCCGACACTGCGGACGTCCGGCAGCACGGCGAAGGCCTGCCACAGCTCGTCGTACAGGCCCGCCCGGCGGACCTCCTCGACGAAGATGCGGTCGGCCTCCCGGAGGATCTCCAGCTTCTCCGGCGTGACCTCTCCCAGCACCCGGACGGCCAGCCCCGGCCCGGGAAACGGGTGGCGGCCGACGATCTCCTCGGGCACGCCCAACGCGCGCCCGACGGCGCGCACCTCGTCCTTGAACAGCTGCCGGAAGGGCTCGATCAGCTGGAACTGCATGTCCTCCGGCAGCCCGCCCACGTTGTGGTGCGACTTGATCACCCGGGCGGTCTCGGTCCCGGACTCGATCACGTCCGGGTACACGGTCCCCTGCACCAGGAAGTCGACCCGCCCCAGCTTGCGGGCCTCGTCCTCGAAGACGCGGATGAACTCGGCGCCGATGATCTTCCGCTTCTGCTCCGGATCGGTGACGCCCTTCAGCTTGCTGAGGAACCGCTCGGCGGCATCCACATGGACCAGCGGGATGCGGAAGTGGTCGCGGAACGTGCGCACCACCTGCTCGGGCTCGCCCTTGCGCATGAGGCCGTGGTCGACGAAGATGCAGGTGAGCTGGTCGCCGACGGCCTTGTGCACGAGCACCGCCGCCACCGAGGAGTCGACGCCGCCCGACAGGGCGCACAGCACCCGCCCGTCGCCCACGCGCCGGCGGATCGCCTCCACCTGCTGGGCGATGAAGGACTCGGCGGTCCAGTCCCCCTTGCACCCCGCAATATTAAAGAGGAAGTTTCGGATGATCTGCCGGCCCTGGGGGGTGTGCGCCACCTCCGGGTGGAACTGCACGCCGTAGAGGCGCCGGGCGTCGTCGCCCATCACGGCCACCGGCGCGTTCTCGGTGGCGCCGAGCACCCGGAAGCCGGGCGGCACCTTCGTCACGGAGTCGGCATGGCTCATCCAGACGATGCTCTCCCGCTCCAGCCCGGTGAGCAGCGGGTGCTCCCCGTCCGCCAGGCGCAGCGTGGCCCTGCCGTACTCGCCCCGCTCGCCTCGCCGCACCTCGCCGCCCAGCTGCGCCGCCATGAGCTGCATCCCGTAGCAGATGCCGAGGATCGGGATGCCGAGTTCGTAGACGGCCGGGTCGATGGCGGGCGCGCCGGCCTCCTGAACCGAGGCCGGGCCGCCGGAGAAGATGATCCCCTTCACCCCTGCATCCCGGTAGCGCTGAGCCGGGGCCTTGGCCGGCCAGATCTCGCAGTACACGTGCGCCTCCCGCACGCGGCGCGCGATGAGGTGGCTGTACTGCCCGCCGAAATCCACAACCACGATCAGGTCGCTGGGGTGCGTCATGCCGCTTCTCCTTCCGCCGTGCTGCCTTACGATTTATAGATCTCCGGTTTGAGAACGCAGATGTCCCGCAGATTCCGGTACTTCTCGGCGTAGTCCAGCCCCATGCCCACCACGAAGAAGTCCGGCACCTCGAAGCCCCGGTAGTCGATGGTCACGTCGACCTTGCGCCGGGACGGCTTGTCCAGCAGCGCGGCGACGCTGAGCGATGCCGGCCCGCGCTGCGACAGGTACTCCTTGAGGAACTTGATCGTCAGCCCCGTGTCAACGATGTCCTCGACGATGAGCACGTGGCGCCCTTCCAGGGTGTAATCGAGGTCCAGGAGCACCCGGTGGACTCCGGTGGACTTGGTCGCCGCGCCGTACGAGGTGATGCGCATGAAGTCCAGCTCCGCGGGGATGGAGATGGCCCGGAACAGGTCGGCACAGAAGAGCGCCGCTCCCTTCAGGATGCCGACCACGACCAGATCCTTTCCCCGGAAGTCCTCGGAGATCTGCGCCCCCAGTTCCTGGATCCTAGCCTTAATCTGCTCCTCCGTAATCAAGACCCGTTCGATATCGTCGTGCACCGTCGCGGTCTCCTCTCCTACCCTGGGTGTCTGGTTTTGGCAACAGTCTACCCATCCTGAAAGACAGCGTCAAGGTCGCAGAAAAAGGGTTCGCCGCATGCGGCGGCGAACCTTCGCAGAATCATGGGTTCCGCCCTCAGGCCAGCCCCCTCCGGGCGGCGGGGGTCTCGTGGAACAGCGAACCGGACTCGAACGCCTCCCAGAACGCGAGCAGGCCGTCTGCGATGACCTCCGCCATGCCCACGGTCCGGTCGAGGTCGGTGAACCAGATCATGAACGGGAAGTTGGCCACGCCGCCCATGATGTGCAGGTGGCCCACCGCCGGCAGGGCCTTGCCCATCGCGGCGCCGGGCCGGAGCGGCCCCCGGTTGAGGGTGATGTGCCCCGGCCGGCCCACCGCGGCGTCCACGGCGATGATGAAGGGCAGCCGCTCGCGCCGGAGCGCGCGGCTCTGCGCCTCGCCGAGCCGCTCGCGCAGGTTGGCCGCGTGCACCGGGTCGGCGAGGTCGCCCACGTGCTCCCCGCGGAAGCCCTTCCGCTTCAGGAACCAGCCGATGAACGGCCCCAGCGCGTCCCCCGTGGAGCTCGTGGCCCCCACCAGGAAGAAGACCGGCAGGTGCCGCTCGGGTTGCGGGAGCGCCCGGAACTGCCTGGCCAGGGCCGACGCCAGCCGGTGCGGCGCCGCCGGCTCCTCGAAGTGCACATCCAACAGCGGCGGCCCCCCTGCCGCCGTTCCGGGTACATCGCAGGTCACCGGCCCGTCCCTCCCTGTTTTTGCTATTTCATACTGTACCAGCCACTCCCTTTCATGTCAATCGCTGGATAGGTGATCGTGGATGGATTTGCCCCTGCGCGCCCTTCAGCCGTTCTTCGGCGCCCGCATCCTGAAGACCGGCGTCGCGGTGTTCCTGACCCTGACCCTCCTGCACTGGCTGGGCTCGGCCTACGCCACGTTCGGGGCCGTGGCCGCGGTGCTCGCCGTGCAGCCGTCCATCACCCAGGCCCGCAAGGCCTTCCTGCAGCAGCTGGTGGGCAACGCGGTGGCCGGGGCCATGGCGACCCTGCTCGGCCTCTGGCTGCCGGTCAACCCCCTTACCATGGCCCTCGGCGCCGTGCTCGCGCTGGGCATCCTGGTCCGGCTGAAGCTGCCGGAGGCGGCGGGCCTGGCGGTGGTCGTGGTCCTGTTCGTCATGGACCGGCCCCAGCAGGACTTCCTGCTCTACACCTTCGCGCGCATTGCGGCCATCGTCGCAGGCATGACGGTGGGCTTCCTGGTGAACCGGCTGATCCACCCGCCCGACGCCGTGAAGCGGGCGCGCGCCGAACTGGCCGAGGGCGACCGGGTGCTGGACACCAGCATCGACCGGGTGCTGATGAGCCTCGGCCGCCCGCAGGACTACCCCTCCGCGCAGCTGGAGCAGGACGCAAACCAGGCGCACAAGCACCTCTCCGCCGGCCGCACGCTGCTGGACTTCGCGGAGGCGGACGGCCGGGCAGCCGAGGCCGCACCGCTCGAGGAGGCGCGCGCCGTGCTGGAGGTGTTTGTATCGGCCGTGGCCGACATCCACCGCATCGTGGCGGAGGCCGGCGGCCTCGCCCCCGGGCCCGAGCGGGAGGCGCTGACGGCAGCGGTGCGGGCGCTGCAGGCCTACAAGAAGTCGGTCCTGGACGGGCTCCTGCGCGGGGCCGCAACCAACCCCGGAGCCGCCGCCCGCTGGGAGGCCGCGCTGGCCGCCTATGCCGGCCACGTGGAGGAGCTGATCGGCTTGCAGGAACGGCGGGAGTTCGGGCTTCAGCTGCATCTCATCCTGGCGGAACTGCGTCATATGGGGTGGCGCGTCCGCGCGCTTGAGCGCCGCGCCGAAAACGGGAAGCGGCAGGCGCCGTAACCGGCCCTGCCGCCCGCTCGCCGCCCGGTCACTGGACCAGGCCGTAGCCCGGATAGAACCCGTACGGGATGCCGGCCATTCCGGGCGGGTACTGCTTGGCGAAGCCGCCGCCGGGCACGGGACCCCAGCCTGGCGCCTTGCCAAACCAGCCCTTGCCGAACGGCATCCCGCCCTTGCCGAACGGCATGCCGCCCTTGTCGAAGGGCATCCCGCCGGGGCCGAAGGGCATGCCCCTCATGCCGAACGGCATCCCCTTGAAGTACGGCTTTTCCATGCCATAGGGCATGCCGCCCG
>QGVE01000107.1 GCA_003242675.1 Bacillota bacterium
TTTTTTTACAGCAAAAGCCGGAAACGGGATTTGCCTTTGTTTCTTTGGCTCCGGGATTTTGTTAAGAGGAGTGCTCGGAATACTGTGGCAACTAGGAGGGTTAGAGGTGCGTCTGTTCTTGAAGGGAGCAGTCCTGTTCGGGGGATTGTTCGCGTTCTTGTGTTTCTGCGCCCTGGTGTTTGAGGATAACCGCACAATCATGGCGACCCTCAGACCCATCGGCAGGGTCATGGAAGCGCCAGTCTGGTGGGTGTTTGAAGCCTTTCACCTCCATGATGACGACCCGCGCATTATCTACCCGATGATGCTGTCAACGTTATTGTGGGGGTTAGCAGGTGGAGGACTTGCGGTAACCGCGGGACATGCGCTGGCAGCCGTGAGAGGTCGGAGGCATCCGAAGCCGAGAGGGTAGCCTCGGCTCTTAATTGCTAAACAAAAAACCGGGGGCGACGTCGCCCCCGGGGCCAGCCTGAAGAACGAAAACGGGGAGCCGTGCGCACCGCTCCCCACCATCGCTTTTAGCAGCTTCCCAGGTTGGGGTGCTTGAAGGTAAACTCCCCGCCCCACGGATCCTGCTCGAAGCCGAGCTCGGCACCGCGGAACCACTCGGCGACGCGCGGCTCCAGGTAGACGCGCGCCCCACCTTCCACGATCGTGACGTCGTCCTCTCTCGGCTCTTCCAGAGCGAGGCCCAGGCTGGGCCCGCCTCAACCGTAACCCTGGACGAAGATGCGGAAGCCGACCTTCTCCGGCTTGCCCTCGAGGCGCCGGGCGATTTCGGCGGCGGCTTCCGGCGTGATGGTGATCACTCGGCAACACCTCCGGTATGCATCCCATACCCCGTAGGGTAATGATAGCCCTCTTTCCGGTCTGCGTCAAGAGGAGAAGACGGCCGTGTGGGGAATACTCAACATAAGCATTTCCGCTGCTCAGGGGGGCGTATCCGCTGGACGTCAGGCAGATCATGGAGATCATCCCGCACCGCCACCCGTTCCTGCTCATCGACCGGGTGCTGGAGCTGGAGCCGGGGCGGCGGGTGGTGGCGGTGAAGAACGTGTCGGTGAACGAGCCGGTGTTTCAGGGGCACTACCCCGGCAACCCGATCTTTCCCGGCGTGCTGATCCTGGAGGCCATGGCGCAGGCGGGGGCGGTGGCGGTGCTCTCGCAGCCCGAGTTCGCCGGCAAGGTGCCGCTCTTCGCCGGGATCGACGACGCGCGGTTCCGCCGGCCGGTCCTGCCCGGCGACCAGCTGCGCCTGGAGGTGGAGCTGGTCGCGATGCGCCGGGGGCTCGGCGTCGGGAAGGGGGCGGCGTACGTGGGCGACGAGCTGAAGGCGGAGGCCACGCTGAAGTTCGCCCTGGTGGACGCTCCCCGGGAGGAGGCTGTCCGGTAGACGTCCTTGACACGCACCGGCGCCGGTGGTAATGTAATTCGCAACCGAATACTCTTATCGAGAGAAGCGGAGGGACCTGGCCCAATGAAGCTTCGGCAACCAGCCTGCTCTGCCAGGCCAGGTGCCAAGTCCAGCCGGGCATTCGACCGGGAGATAAGAGGGAAGCGCAGCGGATGAAGGTTGGCCACCCTCTTCCTTTGCGAAGAGGGTGTTTTGGTGTGTTTTCGCCTGAGCGGTCCCGAAACGTCAGAGGAGGTAGACGAGCAGATGACTGAGCAGAAGGGGCGGTACCTCTTCACCTCGGAGTCCGTCACCGAGGGCCACCCGGACAAGATGGCGGACCAGATTTCCGACGCCGTGCTGGACGCCATTCTGGCGCTCGACCCCCGGGCCCGCGTCGCATGCGAGACTCTCCTGACCACCGGCCTGGTGGTCGTCACCGGCGAGATCACGACCCACGCCTATGTGGACATACCCAACCTCGTGCGGGACGTGGTGCGCGACATCGGCTACACGCGCGCCAAGTACGGGTTCGACGGCTCGACCTGCGGCGTGATGACCGCCATCGACCCGCAGTCCCCGGACATCGCCCAGGGCGTGGACGTGGCGCTGGAGGTGCGGGGGCACATGACCGAGCGGGAGCTCGAGATCGGCGCAGGCGACCAGGGCATGATGTTCGGCTTTGCCTGCGACGAGACGCCCGAGCTCATGCCGCTGCCGATCAGCCTGGCCCACAAGCTGGCCCGCCGGCTGGCCCAGGTGCGCAAGAACGGGACGCTGCCGTACCTGCGCCCCGACGGCAAGACGCAGGTCACGGTGGAGTATGAGAACGGCCGCCCGAAGCGCATCGACACCATCGTCATCTCGGCGCAGCACGACCCGGACACGACGCAGGAGCAGATCCGCAAGGACATCATCGACTACGTCATCCTCGACGTCGTGGACCGCAACCTGATCGACGACCGGACCCGCTACCTGATCAACCCGACCGGGCGCTTCGTCGTGGGCGGCCCGCAGGGCGACACGGGCCTGACCGGCCGGAAGATCATCGTCGACACCTACGGCGGCTACGCCCGCCACGGCGGCGGCGCCTTCTCCGGCAAGGACCCGACCAAGGTCGACCGGTCCGGCGCCTACGCGGCCCGCTGGGTGGCCAAGAACATCGTGGCCGCCGGCCTGGCCCGCAAGTGCGAGGTGCAGGTGGCCTACGCGATCGGCGTCGCCAACCCGGTCTCGATCCTGGTCGATACCTTCGGCACCGGCAAGCTGCCCGACGAGCGGCTGGCGCAGCTGGTGCGCGAGGTGTTCGACCTGCGCCCGGGCGCGATCATCCGCGACCTGGACCTGCGCCGTCCCATCTACCGGCAGGTGGCGGCTTACGGCCACTTCGGCCGGCCCGACCTCGACCTGCCGTGGGAGCGGACGGACCGGGTGGACATCCTGCGCGAGAAGGCCGGCATCTGAGCTCAGGCCGTGACACCCCGCCCCCGCCTGCCGTCATATGCTGGCGCGCAGGAGGGGGCGGCTTTGCGCGAGGAAGCGTTCTTCTGGGGGCTGCTGGCCCTGGCGGCGTACGGCCTGACGAGCGCCGTGGGCCACCTGGCGGAGCTCGGCCGGCGGCTGCTCCCGGGCGGGGAGCCGGACGGGGAACCGGCGGCCTGCGTCGTGCTGGTGCGGGACCGGGCGGACCGGATTGAGGGGGCTTTAGACCGGGTCGCCCGCGCCGCGGACGGCGAGCTGGTGCTGGTGGACCTCGGCTCCCGGGATGAGACAGCCGCCATCCTGCACCGGCTGGCCCGCCGCTACGGGCACGCGCGGGTGCTGGAGCTGGGCCGGGTGAGCCGCCAGGAGGCCGTCGCCCGGGCCGTGGCGGCCGTGGAGTCGCCCCGGGTCGTCGTCGTCGACCTGGGCTGCGAACTGGAAAAAGAAGGATGAGATCACCCCCGCGGCGAACTTTGCCCGGGGGTGACGGCGCGCATGCGCACGATCCTGGAAGGCCTGGTGACCTTGCTTTGGCCGCAGCGGACGGCCTGCATCACCTGCGGCGGCCCGCTGCCGGCGCCCCTGCCGCCGCTGGCGACGGTGGCCGAGACCGTGCCGGTCTGCGCGGACTGCTGGGCGGCCATGCTGGCACCGCCGGAGGCGCCGCTCTGCGTGAACTGCAGCCGCCCGCTCCGGGGCGGGTGGGGGCTCTGCCGCGAGTGCGCGGTCCCGCCCGCGCACGGCCGGGTCTGGGCCTTGGGGCTGCACCGGGGCCGCCTGCGGGAGGCGATCCACCACGTCAAGTTCAGCGGACGGCAGGCCCTGGGCGAGGCCCTGGGGCGGTGCCTGGCCGCGCGGGTGGGGGAGCTGCCCGATGTGATCGTGCCGATCCCGCTGCACCCGATCCGCCAGCGGGAGCGGGGCTACAACCAGGCCGAGTGCATCGCCCGGGGGATCGCCGCCGAGCTGGGCGTGCCGCTCGTGGCCGGCGACCTGGTGCGCGTGCGCGCAACCGGGCAGCAGGCGCGCCGCGACCGGGAGGCCCGCCTGCGGAACCTGGACGGCGCCTTCGGCGTCCGCAGGGGGGCGGAGCCGGCCTGGGCGGGGCGGCATGCCCTGCTGGTGGACGACGTGCTCACCACCGGGGCCACGGCGGCCGCGGCGGCCCGGGTCCTCCGGGCGACCGGCGCCCGGGCGGTGAACCTGGCCGTGCTGGCGGTGTCGGACAAGCCGGTGCCCAGCGCCTAGCCCCGGGGCGGGCCTTCCGCGGATTCCCCGTCCCCGTGGCCGCCCCGGCCTTCCCCGCGGGCCGGCGCGCCGAGGGCCCGGACCAGCTCCGCCGGCACCGGGCCGGCGTGCGCGGCCTGCCGGTTGGCGGCGACCACCGCGTCGTAGATCTCCTTGCGCAGAATGGTGACGGACTTCGGCGCCACGATCCCCAGCCGGACGACGGCCTGGGGCCCGGTGCCGCGCACCTGCAGGACCTTGATCTCGATGTCGTCGCCGATCAGGATCGACTCCTCCAGCTTGCGGGTGAGCACCAGCATCAGGGTCCCTCCTCTGCCGGGACCGGGCCGGCCCCCTGGAAGAGGGGCGCGCGGATGCCGTACCGGTCGTCGTCCAGGATCACCTGGCGGCCCTTGCGGGTGAAGGGGTTGAAGAGCAGCGGCGCGCGCAGGTTGGCCGTCGCCTGCCGGAAGTCCTCCGGCACGGTGGCGATGGCGTAGAGCAGCACCTGCTCGGGGCTCTGCGCGCCGACGGCGGCCAGCTCCTCCGGTGGGATATCCGGGCTGTACCGGGGGAAAAACGCAAAGGGGTAGACCAGCGTGAAGCCGATGGCGGGGTCGTCGGCGGACACCAGCTGCTTCAGCACGTCGCCCGCGCCCGGGATGTCCACCACCAGGAAGCGCTTGAGCGCGGGGAAGCCGTAGAGCCCTGCCGGAAACTCGAAGACCTTGTCCATCTCCAGACCCTCCGTCCCGCCGTGCCGGTTGGGGCGCGACGCGTTTCCTTAAATTGTGTTGTTCTGCGCCCGGCGCGCGCAGGCCTGCTCGCGTCCACACGGTTATCCCCACGCGCGAACCTTGTGCCGCCCGTTATCAACAGATTTATCCCCAACATCCACAGTCGGGTTAGGCACAACCTGTGTATATCGTGCCGGATTCCGCCCGAGGTGGCGCGCCCGGCAGGGAATTCGGGTCTGCGGGGGGAAGAGAGTGAGTACCCGGAGTAAGGCCCGGCAGGGCCCAACGAAGTGGGAGGAGTTGGGGCCATGCAGGTTGCGGTACGCGGTAAGAACATCGAGGTCACCAAAGCGCTGCGCGAGTACCTCGAGAAGAAGCTGGGCAAGATCGAGAAGTTCGTCGACCAGCCGATCACGGCACAGGCCAACCTTTATGTAGAGCGGGGCAGGCACATCGTCGAAGTGACCGCCGATCTGAACGGGTGGATCCTGCGGGCCGAAGAGGCGACGGGCGACATGTACGCCTCCATTGACCTGGTGGCGGACAAGCTGGAGAAGCAGGTCCAGCGCTACCGCGCCCGGCTCCGCCGGCGGACGGGCGCCGCAGCCGCGCCGGACGCCGCCGTGACCACAGCCGAGGACGAGGCCGTGGATGCCGAGCTGGACGGCAAGGTGGTCAAGATCAAGCGGTTCCCCGTGAAGCCGGTGACGGTGGACGAGGCCATCCTGCAGATGGACCTCCTGTCGCACGACTTCTTCGTCTTCGTCAACAGCGAAACGGGCAAGGTGAACGTGCTGTACCGCCGTCACGACGGGGACTACGGCCTGCTGGTGCCGGAATACTAAACCCGGACGTCCAGCCCCGCCGCCGACCGGGCGACGGGGCTCTGCTTTATGGGAGGCATGACGGTGCGCACGGCAGCCATCATCTTCGAGGGCGGCCCCCGGGCCGAGAATCCGCTGCAGGAGACGCTCATCGGGCTGCGCCACGCGGTGACCCTGGACACGGTGGCCAAGTTCTGCGCCGCGGGGCTGGACGAGGTGGTGCTGGCCACCAACCACCCCGCGCTGGCGGAGGCGGCCGCCCGCCTGGGCGCGCGCATCTTCGACACGCGCGGCGGCTCCTTCCACTTCGGGCGCGCCCTTCGGCAGGCGGTGCGGGAGAGCGGCGCCGACGCGGTGATCTACCTGAGCGGCGCCGCCCTGCCCCTGATCGGCCAGGAGGAGATCGCCTGGATCTGCGAGGCCCTCCGGCGGGACGAGCCCACGGTGGTGGTGAACAACGTCCAGTCCGTCGACCTGGTGGCGTGGCGGCCGGCCGCGCACCTGGAGCGGGTGGAGCCGCCGGAGAACGACAACATCCTCGGCTGGCGGCTCCGGGAGACCGGGATGGAGCGGGTGCTGCTCCCCAACAGCGCGGCCGTCCACTTCGACCTGGACACGCCCACCGACTACCTGATCCTCGCGCTGAGCGGCAGGGGCGGCCCCCGGGCCCGGGCCGCCCTGCGGGCGACCGGCTGGTCCGACGAGCGGGTCCGGGCCGCGGCCGACGTGCTCGCCCGGGATCTGCCCGAGGTGGCCCTGATCGGCCGGGTGGGCTCGGCGATCATGGAGTACTTCAACCGGAACCTGCCGGTGCGGCTGCGGGTCTTTTCGGAAGAGCGGGGCATGAAGGCCCTGGGGCGCGAGGCGGCGGGGCTGGTGCGCTCGGTGGTGGCCGACCTGGTGGAGGACCTGGGTCCGGAGCGGTTCTTCGCCCGGCTCGGCGAGACGTGCGACGCCGTCTTCTTCGACACCCGGGTGCTCTTCGCCAACCGGGGGCGGAGGGTGAGCGAGTGGGACCGGTTCCAGTCGGACCTGGGCCACGTGGAGCAGATCCGTGACCCCTTCGTGCAGCGGTTCACCCGGGCGGCCCTGGCCTGCCCCGTTCCCGTGGTGCTGGGGGGCCACTCGGTGGTGGCCGGCGGGCTGTGGGTGCTGGCCGACCGGGCCATCGCCTTGCGCGGCGGCCCCATGCGGTACTGAGCTATCGTCGCTCTCTTCTGAACTTGCCAGGCGTATGTCGTTGCCTGTCCGTGTGTGGCATGCTAAAATATCGCGGATGCCCGGACGGGCGCGAACTCGCCGCGGGCGCCGGCGCATCTAAACATAACACAACGAACGCGCGCAGTGGCGCGGCGGCAGAACAGCGAAGAAGGTGTAAGCTTTGGCTTTGCGGATCCTGGAACGCATCTTCGGCGATTACAGCTCGAGGGTGGTCAAGCGCCACATGAAGACGGTGGCCTTGATCAACAGCCTGGAGCCAGAGATGCAGAAGCTCTCGGACGCCGAGCTCGCCCACAAGACGGTGGAGTTCAAGGAGCGGATCGCCCGAGGGGAGACGCTGGAGCAGATCCTGCCTGAGGCGTTCGCCGTAGTGCGCGAGGCGTCGATCCGCACCACCGGCCGGCGGCCCTTTGACGTCCAGCTGATCGGCGGCATCGTGCTGCACGAGGGCAACATCGCCGAGATGAAGACCGGCGAGGGCAAGACCCTGGTCGCGGCCATGCCGCTTTACCTCAACGCGCTGCTAGGCCGGGGCTGCCACCTGGTGACGGTGAACGACTACCTGGCGAAGGTCGGCCGCGACGACATCGGCCGCATCTACCGGTTTCTGGGCCTGACCTGCGGGCTGATCGTCCACGGCATGACCCCGGCGGAGCGGCGCGCGGCCTACGCCTGCGACATCACCTACGGCACCAACAACGAGTTCGGCTTCGACTACCTCCGGGACAACATGGCCATGCGCCCGGAGGACCTGGTGCACCGCGAGTTCTTCTACGCGATCGTCGACGAGGCCGACTCGATCCTGATCGACGAGGCCCGGACGCCGCTCATCATCTCCGGCCCCTCCGGCAAGCCGACGGAGCTCTACTACACCTTCGCGAAGATCGCGGAGCGGCTGCAGCGCGATGTGGACTACATCGTGGAGGAGAAGGAGAAGCGGGTCGCCCCGACGGAGGAGGGCATCGCGAAGGTCGAGAAGTGGCTGGGCATCGACCACCTTTATGAGGGCGAGAACCAGCAGCTGGTCCACTACCTGAACAACGCGATCAAGGCCAAGGAGCTCTTCCACCGCGACCGGGACTACGTCGTGAAGGACGGCCAGGTGATCATCGTCGACGAGTTCACCGGCCGCCTGATGTTCGGCCGGCGCTGGTCCGACGGCCTGCACCAGGCGGTGGAGGCCAAGGAAGGGGTCAAGATCGAAGAGGAGACCCAGACCCTGGCCACCATCACGTTCCAGAATTACTTCCGCATGTACAAGAAGCTGGCCGGCATGACCGGCACGGCGATCACGGAGGAGGAGGAGTTCCGGAAGATCTACGGGCTCGACGTGATCGTCATTCCGACCAACAAGCCGGTCATCCGCATCGACCACCCCGACGTGGTGTACAAGACGGAGAAGGCCAAGTTCAATGCGGTGGCCGACGAGGTCGCGGAGCGGCACAAGAAGGGCCAGCCGGTGCTGGTCGGCACGATCTCGATCGAGAAGTCGGAGTACCTGTCGCGGCTGCTCACCCAGCGGGGCATCCCGCACCAGGTGCTGAACGCCAAGCACCACGAGCGCGAGGCCGAGATCGTGGCCCAGGCGGGCCGGCTCGGCGCCGTCACCATCGCGACGAACATGGCGGGCCGCGGCACCGACATCCTGCTGGGCGGCAACCCCGACTTCGCGGCGCGCCAGCGCATGCGGGCCGAGGGCTACTCGCCGGAGATCATCGTCGCGGCGACGGACATCATCCCGTCCGACGACCCCGAGGTCCAGGCGGCCCGGGAGGTCTACCTGAAGTACCTGAAGGAAGAGGAGGCCAAGTGCGCCGCGGAGGCCGAGAAGGTCAAGGCCCTGGGCGGCCTGTGCGTCATCGGCACCGAGCGGCACGAGGCCCGGCGCATCGACAACCAGCTGCGCGGCCGCGCCGGCCGCCAGGGCGACCCCGGCGAGTCGAAGTTCTACGTGTCGCTGGAGGACGACCTGATGCGGCTCTTCGGCGGCGAGATGGTGCAGAACCTGATGAACCGGCTGGGCATCGAGGACGACGTGCCCATCGACAGCCCGATGGTCTCCAAGGCGATCGAGCGGGCCCAGAAGAAGGTCGAGGCGCGCAACTTCGAGATCCGCAAGCACGTGCTGCAGTACGACGACGTGATGAACACGCAGCGCGAGCTGATCTACAAGCAGCGCCGGAAGATCCTCGAGGGGCACGACACCCGCGAGGTCGTGCTGGACGCCATCGCCGCCACGGCCAAGGCCATCGTGGAGGAGGGCATGCCGGAGGACGTCTACCTCGAGGAGTGGGATCCGTCCATCCTGGTCACCCTCGCCGAGGACAACGGCATCCCCAAGGGCTGCGTCAAGGTGGAGGACCTGAAGGCGGCCATCCAGGGCGTGCGCCGGGAGAGCGAGGCCCGGCAGAAGCTGGCCAAGGTGATCGAGCAGGCGGCCATCCGGGCTTACGAGGAGAAGGAGGCGCGGCTCGGGCCGGAGACGATGCGCCAGCTGGAGCGGTTCCTGCTCCTGCGCACCGTCGACGAGAAGTGGATGGACCACCTGGACGCCATGGACGACCTGCGGGAGGGCGTCGGCCTGCGGGCCTATGGGCAGCGCGACCCGCTGATCGAGTACAAGATGGAAGCGATGGAGATGTTCAACAACATGATCCGCTCGATCCAGCGGGACATGGTGCGCAACGTCTTCATCTTCGAGGTGGTCCGCCAGCCGCAGCGGCCGCGGATCATGATCGAATCGGGCAGCCAGGGGCCCGCGCCGAAGCAGCCGGTCCGCAATCAGGGCAAGAAGGTCGGGCGCAACGACCCGTGCCCGTGCGGCTCGGGCAAGAAGTACAAGTTCTGCTGTGGGCGGGCGGCGAACGCTTGAT
>QGVE01000108.1 GCA_003242675.1 Bacillota bacterium
GCTGGGAGAAGGCGACCTTCTCGGCGCCCCGGCCCTGATGGGTCGGGATGACGTACTCGTACCCGGTGATGTCGGTGACCGTCTCCTTCAGCCGGAAGTAGCTGCTGGCGCCGGCGTACGACTCGTCGCCCTGCATCATCGCCGACCACTGGAAGTGGCTCATCGCACCCGTGCCGGAGTCCGTGAGCAGGTCGATGTAGACGTCGGACGAGCGCAGGAAGAACGGGTTGTAGTGCGCGGCTTTCAGCGCCCGCTCCCGGTCCTCCCGGGGGATCAGCCGGATCGGCTCCACCATCTTGATCTTGAAGGGCTCGCCCTTGGGCATGGTGGGTTCCTCCTCCTTTACGGGGATGGTGCGTCCTCCCATCTTCCGAGCAAGGACCGTACCACCGACAGCAGAAGGGCCGGGAGGCTTCTCCCGGCCCGGTCATGTATCACTTTGAGACACATGCTGTCGCGATATGTATCATTTCGATACATCACCCCAGCCCGTACCGGGCCAGCTTCCGGTAGAGGGTGGCCCGGGAGAGCCCCAGGTGGCGCGCCAGCGCGGCCTTCGAGTCGAAAGCGCGCAGCCCCGCCTCCAGCACCCGGCGCTCCACCTCCTCCAGGGTGGGGAACTGCCGCGGGTCGGTGAGCCCCAGCCACTCGTCGAGGCCGCGTTCGCCGCGCGCCGCGGCCTGCGGGCCGGCTCCGACGACGTCCGGCGGCAAGTCGCCCACGTCGATCACGTCGCCCTCCGCCAGCACCACGGCCTGCTCGACGACGTTCTCCAGCTCCCGGATGTTGCCCGGGAACGGGTAGGCCATGAGCGCCCGCAGCGCGGCCGGCGTGAACCGGGCGGGCGGACGGCCCAGCCGCTCGCAGACCCGCCGCACCGCGTGGTCCAGGAACAGGGGCAGGTCGGCCCGCCGCTCCCGGAGGGGCGGCAGCACCAGGTGGATCACCCGCAGCCGGTAGTACAGGTCCTCCCGGAACCGCTTCTCCCGCACCAGCTGCGCCAGGTTCTGGTTGGTGGCCGAGATGATGCGCACGTTCACCTTCTGCACCGTCGTGCCGCCGACCCGCCGGATCTCGCCGCTCTGCAGGGCGCGCAGGAGCTTGGCCTGCAGCCCCAGGTCCATGTCGCCGATCTCGTCCAGGAACAGCGTGCCGCCGTCGGCCAGCTGGAAGAGCCCCGGCCGCCCGCCCTTGCGGGAACCGGTGAAGGCGCCTTCCTCGTAGCCGAAGAGCTCGCTCTCCAGCAGCGTCGCGGGGATCGCCGCGCAGTTGACGGCGATGAAGGGCTGGTCCTTGCGGGCGCTGCGGTTGTGGATCAGGCGGGCGATGACCTCCTTGCCCGTGCCGCTCTCGCCCTCGATGAGCACGGGCGAGTCCACGGTGGCCGCCTTGCGCGCGGTGAGGTACATGCGCTGGGCCGCCGGGCTCTGCCCGATGATGAGGCCGTCCTCGACGACGGGGACGGCCGTCAGGTTCTCCCGCAGGAGGTCGATCGTGCTCAGGGCCTCGTCCAGCTGCCGGGAGAGCGCCAGGACCTCGGTGATGTCCCGGAACACCGACACCGCGCCCACCATGCGTCCCCGGTCGTACACCGGCACGATGTTGGAGACCACCACGTGATCGAAGACCCGCGTCCGGACGCCGACCAGGGGCTTGCGGGTGGCGAGCACGTCCAGGATGTGCGACGTGGGCACGACGTCGCTCACGTGCCGGCCCACCACCTGGTCCCGGGTCAGTCCGGTGATGCGAGTGTTGGCCTCGTTGGCGTAGATGACGTAGCCCTCGCGGTCGACGGCGACCACGCCGTCGTGCAGGCTGTCCAGCACCTGAACCGCGAACCGCAGGATTGCCCTGTCCACCTGTGCTCCCCCCGTCGGCGCGCCCGGCCGCGCGCCGCCAGGAGACGACTTCCACGCCTAGGGCGGGGGTTCCTCCACGTCCGGGCCTGCCGGCAGCTCGCTGACCCCCGCCGTGCCGCGCTCCGCCTCTTCCGGCGCGCCCGTCCCCTCCTCCCCTTCCGGTGCACCGTCGCCCTCCGGCAGATCGCCCTCGTCGGGCGGCTCCGCACCCTCCGGTTCTTCCCCGGCCCGCGGCCTCCACCAGTCGCCGGGAATCGTCAGCCAGTTCCGGAGGGCCTGGGGCTGAGGCTGGCAGGTGACCGTGGGCAGCTCGTCCGTCCAGTCGGCCGGGAGGTACCGGGGGTTCCAGGGGTCGGTGGGGTGGCGCACCAGCGGCTCCGGCCGCCGGATGAACAGCCGCTCCACCGGCTTCCCCGGGCACCCCGGCTGCCACAGCTGCCACTGCTGGTAGGCCGGGCGGCCGTCCTGCGCCGGGATGGTCACCTGCACCGCCTTCGCCTTGACCAGCAGCTTGCCGCTGCCCTTCGGCTCGTGCCCTGCCAGGAACAGCTCCTGCACCACCTGGCCGGGCGGGCAGTTGGCGTCGGGCAGCATGCCGGTCAGCCGGCAGACCGTGACGTCCACGACCGCGGCGGGGCGGGGCCAGTCCTCGGGGGGCTCGGTGACCGCCTGGGTCATGATGCGGTTCCAGATCTGCACCGGCACATAGGCGCCGGTCCAGGGAAGGGGGTTGGACGGATCGTCGTAGCCGGTCCAGACGCCGGTGACCAGGTCCGGCGTGAAGCCGATGAACCACGCGTCCCGGTTCTCCTCCGTCGTGCCGGTCTTGCCGGCGGCGGGCCACCCGCGGAAGCCCCCGGTGAAGGCGTAGGCCGTCCCCCGGCGGATGACGCCCTTCATCATGTCGATCATCAGGTACGCGGCGCCGGGGCTGACCACCTGCTCCTCCCGCGGCTGCGCCTCGAACAGCACCTCCCCGCTCAGGTCGACGATCCGGGTGATGACCACCGGGTCGACCTTCCGCCCCAGGTTGGCGATGGCCCCGTAGGCGGCCGTGAGGTCGAGCACGGTGACGCCCTTCTCGATGCCCCCCAGGGCCAGGGCCAGGTTCTCGTCCTCCGGGAGGATCGTGGTGAGCCCCATCTTCCGCGCCAGCGCGGCCCCCTCCCAGGGCCCGCCGGCGTACATCATGGCCCGCACGGCCATGGGGTTGACCGACTGCTCGACCCCCCACCGGGCCGGCTTCAGGCCCTGGTATCGGAAGTCGAAGTTCTGCGGCCAGACCGTGGTGCCGTCGTTGGAGAGCCGCACCGGCGCGTCGTCCAGGATGGTCGCCGGCGACAGCCCGGCCTCCAAGGCAGGCAGGTAGGCGACGATCGGCTTGATCGCCGAGCCCGGCTGCCGGAGGGCGTCGGTCGCCCGGTTGAACTCCAGCATGCCCTCCCGGGTGCGCCCGCCGACCAGGGCCAGCACCTCGCCGGTGCGGGGGTTGAGCACGACCACCGCAGCCTCCGGGCGCGGCCCCTCGGCCGGGATGCCGTACCGCTCGTCGGCGGCCGCCATCTGCTCGGCCACGGCCTGCTCCGCCAGGGCCTGCAGCTTCGGGTCGAGCGTGGTGTAGACCCTGAGCCCCGCGCGGGCGACCGACTGCGGGTCCTTCAGCCTGATCCCGTACCGCTCCGCCAGGCCGGGCTGCGCGTCGGTGAGGATGTTGATGACGTAATCGATGAAATCGTTGCCCTCCTGCTTCCGCCCCTCGCCCTCAAACGTGTTGGCGAGCACCGGCCGGAAGGCCATCGCCTCCTCGTACTGCTCCTGCGTGATCAGCCCCTCCCGGAGCATCGCGTCCAGCACCACGGCGCGCCGGGCGAGGGAGGCCTCCATGTCCACGTACGGGTCGTAGAGGGACGGGCCGTTGACCATCCCGGCCAGCTGGGCCGCCTCGGCGAGGTTCAGCTCCCCGACGTCCTTGCCGAAGAAGGTCTCGGCTGCGGCCTGGATGCCGTAGGCCCCCTGGCCGAAGTAGATCTGGTTGAGGTACATCTCCAGGATCTGGTCCTTGGAGAACTTCCGCTCCAGCTGGATGGCGATCCACGCCTCCTGCAGCTTCCGCCGCAGGCTGACCTCCTGCGTCAGCCAGCCGCTGCGGGCCAGCTGCTGGGTGATGGTGGACCCGCCCTCGATCCGGCCCCCCGGCAGACCCAGCAGGTAGAGGCCCGTCCGCCAGGCGGCCCGGGCGAGGCCGCGGGGATCCACGCCGTAGTGGGAGCGGAAGCGGGGATCCTCCACGGCGATGAAGGCGTTCTGCACGTGCTCCGGGACCTGGCTGAGCTTGACCAGGATGCGGTTCTCCCCGCTGTGCAGGCGGTAGACCTCGTTTCCGTCGCGGTCGTAGATGACCGTGCTGGTCGCCCAGTTCAGCTCGCTGAGCTCCGGCGCGGCGGCGATGGTCTGCGCCACGAATACGGCGATCCCGGCACCGGCGACGACGAAAATGGCCAGAAGGGTCCACAGGGCGTAACGCCAGGCCCGCCGCATCCTCCTCCGCCCCCTTCCGCGCGGTGGACTGACTGGGACGTATAGTGTGCACGAAAAAAGGGACGGCCTCTCGCCGTCCCTTTGGGATTGAAGCTACCCTACAGCCGGAGTCTCGATGGCAACCTCCACCGCGTCGCCCCAAAGCCGCTCCAGGTTGTAGAACGTCCGCTCCTCCTCCTGCATCACGTGGATGACCACGTCGCCGAAGTCGAGCAGCACCCACCGGCCGCCGCGGTAGCCCTCCACGTGGTGAGCCCGGTAGCCCTTCTTGGCGAGCTCCTCCTCCACGTGGTCCACGATCGCCCGCACATGGGTGCCGCTGTTGCCGGTGCAGATGACGAAGTAGTCGGCCACCACGGAGATCGCGCGGATGTCAAGGATCCGGACATCCCGGGCCTTCTTCTCGTCTGCAGCGATGGCAGCCCACCGGGCCAACTCGGCGGAATCCGTCAATCCGGCATTCTCCTTTCGCACGAATTATCTATCGATAGTCCACCCTATTCGCTCCTCGCCCACAGGTTCCTCCTCTGCCGCGGACCGCGCTGCCCGCCCGGCGCGGCCGGCGGACCGCCGGCCGTATCCAGCCGGGTTCCGGTCCCCATGGGGATCCCTACACCTTCATTGTCATGTCGCGACAAAGCAGATTCAAGCCCCCGGGCGCCGTCAAATCCTTGTCCGGCAGGCGCAATCTGGATCGGGCCCGGCCCCTCACCGGCGCGCCGGTCCCCTCTGCAGGAGCCAGTTGCGCGCCTCCACGGAGGCGGGGTGGATGAGCCACCCCTGCTGGACCAGGTAGACCAGGGAGTTGTCCAGGGCCTCCAGCAGGGCCCGGTCCAGGTCCTTCTCCGCCGTTTCCCGGACCGCCGCCGCCCCGGGGAAGCGGCGCCCCGGCTCGGCGTAGTCGGCCACGTACAGGACCTTCTCCAGCAGGGTCATTTCTGCCCGGCCCGTGGTATGGGTCGCGATGGCCTGCAGCACGTCGCCGTCGGTCACCAGCCCCTCCTCCGCGAGCAGCGCGGCGGCGACCGGCCCGTGCAGGAGGTGCGGGGCCGCCCGCTCCACCGGGTGGACGGAAAGCCCCAGACGCTCCGCCTCCCGGAGCAGGGCCTCGGGCGGCAGCGGCTTGGCGTAGTCGTGCATGAGCGCCGCCACCGCCGCCTGGGTGGGATCGGCGCCGTGGAGGCGGGCCAGGTGGCGGGCGTACTCCAGCACCCGGTAGGTGTGCGCCAGCCGCTCCCCGGTCACCCGGCTCCGCAGCCGGGCCTCCAGCTCGCTCCACTCAGCCACGGGCATCGCCCCTCCGGTAGAGGCCGTGTTCGGCGATGTAGCGGGCCACGGGGTCGGGCACCAGGTAGCGCAGCGGGTAGCCCTCCGCGGCCAGCCGCCGGAGGTCGGCCGAGGCGACGGCGACCCCCGGGATCTCCAGGAGCCGCACGCGCGCGGAAAGGCGCGGCCCCAGCTCGGCCAGGAGCCGGTGCGCCGCGGCCAGGTCGTAGCCGGGCCGGGTGACCACGAAGAAGTCCGTGCTCGCCAGGAGGGCCTCCCACTCCCGCCAGGTGCGGATCTCCAGCAGGCTGTCCAGGCCGACGATCAGGGCGAGCTCCCAGTCCGGGTGCTCCGCCGCCAGCGCCCGCACCGTGTCGATGGTGTAGGACGGCCCGGGGCGCCGGAGCTCCAGGTCCGAGAATGCGAAGGCGGGATTGTCGGCGATGGCCAGCCGGACCATCGCCGCCCGGTGCTCCGCCGGCGTCACCGGCTGCCCCTGCTTGTGCGGCGGCTCACGGTTGGGCAGGAAGACGACCCGCTCCACGCCGGTCCGGTAGAGCACCCCCTGGGCCGCCGCCAGGTGGCCCAGGTGAATCGGGTCGAACGTGCCGCCGAGGATGGCGACGCGCGCCATGGAATCGCCCCCTCGTCCGTCCTCAGTCCGGGAGCGCGATCTTCGGCTCCTTCGGGTTGCGCCGGTACAGGAGGAAGTTCCGGCCCAGCACCTGCACCAGGGCGGCGCCGGTGCGCTCGGCGACCTCCGCCGCCACGGCTTCCGGCTCCCCCGGGGCCGTCTGCAGCACCCGGCCCTTGATCAGCTCCCGGGCCGTGAGCGCCTCATCGGCCTGCCGGACGACGTTTTCCGTCACGCCGCCCTTGCCGATGATCAGGATCGGGTTCATGGTCACGCCCATCGCCCGCAGAAAGCGCTTCTGCTTGCCAGTGAGTTCCATCTTCGCCTCATCTCCTCCACGCGCGCAGGCGGCCCCTGCCGGTCAGACGGGGTCGGCCGTGAGCTCAAACTCGATGTCGCAGACCCGCACCGTGTCGCCGTCCTCCGCACCGGCCTCCCGCAGGGCCTGCTCGATCCCCTTGAGGCGGAGGATGCGCAGGAACCGGGCGACGGCCTCGTCGTTCTCCCACATCGTCATGGCCACCAGACGCTCGATCTCCTTGCCCTCCACGTGCCACACCCCGCCGCGCCGGTAGATCCGCCACCCCTCGTCCTTCGGGCGGAACACCTTCTCAGCGGGCGGCACCGCGGGCTCGGGCGGCACCCACTGCCGGATCAGCTCGTACGCCGCCTCCAGCAGCGGCCGGAACCCCTCGCGCGTGGCGCCGGAGACCGGAAACACGCGGAACCCCTGCTTCTCCAGGGCCTCTCGGACCCGCGGCAGGTTCTCCCGGGCGTCGGGCAGGTCCATCTTGTTGAAGGCCACCAGGGCCGGGCGCTTGGTCAGTTCCGGGCTGTAGGCCTCCAGCTCGCGGCGGATGACCGCGAAGTCGTCCAGCGGATCGCGCCCCTCGGTCCCGGCGCCGTCCAGGACGTGGATGAGCACCTTCGTCCGCTCCACGTGGCGCAGAAACTCGTGCCCCAGGCCCACGCCCCGGTGCGCGCCCTCGATCAGACCGGGGATGTCCGCGATGACGAAGGAGCGCCCCTCGCCCAGGTCCACGACCCCGAGGACCGGCGTGAGGGTGGTGAAGGGGTAGTCGGCGATCTTCGGCCGCGCCGCGCTGACGGCGGAGAGGAAGGTGGACTTGCCCGCGTTGGGGAAGCCGACCAGGCCGGCGTCCGCGACCACCTTCAGCTCCAGCAGCAGCCAGCGCTCCTCGCCCGGCTCGCCCTTCTCGTAGTAGGTCGGGCACTTGTTGGTGGGCGTGGCGAGGCGCATGTTGCCCCGGCCGCCCCGCCCTCCCCGGGCGACCACGACCCGCTGGCCGGGTTCGACCAGGTCAAAGAGCACCTCGCCCGTGTCGTCGTCCTTGACCACGGTGCCGGGGGGCACCTTGACCACCAGGTCCTCGCCCTTGCGGCCGTTCATCCCCTTGGGCCCGCCGTGTTCGCCCCGCTCGGCCTTGAAGTGCTTCTGGTACTTGAAGTCGATCAGCGTGTTCAGCCCCGGGTCGACGACGAACACGACGTCGCCGCCGCGGCCGCCGTCGCCGCCCCACGGCCCCCCCTGCGGGACGAACTTCTCCCGCCGGACCGCGTTGGAGCCCCGGCCGCCGTCGCCGCCTTTCACGTAAATGCGGGCTACATCCACGAACATGGCATCACGCCCCAGACGATATCTCGTCGCTAGCCTGAGCCGGCCGCGCGGCGGTTATGTGCCGGCGGCGCCGTGGAAGAAGCCCCAGCACCCGCGGGTGCTGGGGCCTCCGGGATCCACCTTACGCCTCCACGGCCACCTGGACGGGCACGACCGAAACCTGCTTCCGGTTGGCCCCCTTGCGGCCGAACTTCACGATGCCGTCCACCAGCGCGTACAGGGTGTCGTCCTTGCCGCGGCCGACATTCGCGCCGGGGTGAATCTTGGTGCCCCGCTGGCGCACGATGATCTGACCGACGGTGACAAACTGGCCGTCGCCCCGCTTCACGCCGAGGTACTTAGGATTCGAGTCACGACCGTTCTTGGTCGAGCCGACGCCCTTCTTGGTTGCGAACAGCTGAAGGAACATGGGGTCAGCCTCCCTCCGTCACGCGGACATGATCCGGGTAATCCTTTGCAATATCCTTCAGTCCGAGTACCGTGGTCTCCAGGATCGCCTGGGCTTTCAGCCGGGACTCCGGCGTGCCGCCCGGCAGGAGCCGGCACCAGGCCTTGCCGCTAGCCGCACGCCCCTCATGGGGGTGCCCCGCGACCCGCTTGAGGCCGATCAAGGCCGTCACCACGAGGGCCGTCACCCCGGCGCAGACGATGTCCTCACCGGGATCCGCGTACCCGGCGTGCCCCTCCGTCTCCAGGGAGACCACCGAGCCGTCTTCCGCCCGGCGGACCCGAACCGTGATCACCGTTTACCCCTCGATGGACTCGATGGTGACCGCGGTGAACGGCTGCCGGTGGCCGGTCTTCCGCCGGTAGTTCGTCTTGTTGTGGTACTTGAAGACGATGATCTTCGGCCCCTTGCCGTGGCCGACCACCTTCGCCTTCACCTTGGCCCCCTCGATGTAGGGCGTGCCGACGGTCACCTTGCCGTCACGGTTGATGGCCAGGACCTTGTCGAAGACGACCGTCTCCCCCTCGCCGGCCGAGAGCTTCTCGACCCGCAGGGTGTCGCCCTCCTGGACGCGGTACTGCTTCCCGCCCGTCTCCACGATCGCGTACGTCAAAACGGAACACCTCCGATGATGTAGACTCGCCGGCGGCCAGGTACGCCTTGCGGCGTTTTGCGGAACCCGCCCCGTGCGGTTGCCACCACCTGCCCATGGGATGGGCGCGCGGAGGTGACATGTAATGTTAGCATGGGTTGGCCACCTGTGTCAATGGCGCGCGGCCTATCGCTTTCCCGGGCAAGGCACGGGGAGAATCTATTGAGAGTTGTGGAAATATCATGTACAATATCTTGTACGAGGAACGGGCTGGAGCGCGAGGCCAGCCCGGGCCGGGAGGGAGCGAAATGCGCACCAGGTGCAGCCTGGCGGCGTGGATCGGGGGGATCCTGAGCGCGGTCGGCGTCTTCCTGCTGGTGGCCGACGGCCATCTGCTGCTCGGCTCCGGCGCCGCCGTGGCCGCCGCCCTGTTCGCCTCGGCAGGCGGAAGGCGAAGCTGCTGGGGGGTTCGGGGGGCCTCCGCGAAGCCTTGACCCCTACGAAACAAACATCTACAATTATAGTCACAAAGCTCGATGGTGGAGAAATGGAGAGCCATCGGCAGCGGCGAGGAGCCCTTTGCACAGCGGCTCCTCCGGTTGCCCGTGGCTCTCCTTTTTCCATTGACGTGAGGGAGTGCGTATGAACCGTACAGATATGGTCCGGTCTCTTTTACACATCTCCGACCCCACGAAACCGACTACATC